>JAAAPF010000128.1 GCA_009908425.1 Alphaproteobacteria bacterium | reverse complement strand
GGCGGCGGGCGAGGCCGTCTTCGCCAATCCGAGGAACGCCGCCGCCGGCAGTTTGCGCCAGCTGGATCCGGGCATCACGGCGAAGCGGCCCTTGCGCTTCTTCGCCTACAGCTGGGGCGAGGTCTCCGAGCGCCTGGCCGAGCGCTACTCCGCGTTCCTCGACCGGCTGCGCGGCTTCGGCTTTCGGGTGAACCCGGAGACGCGGGTGTGCGCCGACGTGGACGCGCTCGTGGCCTATCACGCCGATCTCGCCCACCGCCGCGCCGCGCTCGGCTACGACGTCGACGGCGCGGTCTACAAGCTCGACCGCATCGACTTCCAGGAGCGCCTCGGCTTCGTCGGCCGGGCGCCGCGCTGGGCCATCGCCCACAAGTTCCCGGCCGAGCGCGCCGAGACGGTGGTCGAGACGATCGACGTGCAGGTCGGGCGCACCGGCGCCCTGACGCCGGTGGCGCATCTCGCGCCGGTCACCGTCGGCGGCGTGGTCGTGAGCCGGGCGACGCTGCACAACGAGGACTACATCGCCGAGAAGGACATCCGCATCGGCGACACGGTGGTGATCCAGCGCGCCGGCGACGTCATCCCGCAGGTCGTGGAGGTGGTGACCGACCGCCGACCCGCGGATGCCGAGCCCTACCGCTATCCCGAGACCTGCCCCGCCTGCGGCAGCGCCGCGGTGCGGCCCGAGGGCGAGGCGATCCGGCGCTGCACCGGCGGGCTGATCTGCCCCGCCCAGCTGGTCGAACGCCTCAAGCACTTCGTCGCCCGCGACGCCTTCGACGTCGAGGGCCTCGGCCGGCTGCAGATCCCCCAGTTGTTCGAGGCCGGGCTGATTCACGGGCCGGCCGACCTCTTTCGCCTGACCGCCGATCCCGAGCGCCGCGCCCGGCTCCTGGCCATGCAAGGCTGGGGGCAGAAGAAGGTCGAGAACCTCGAAGCCTCCATCGCGGCGCGCCGACGGGTCCCGCTGGATCGCTTCATCTACGGCCTCGGCATCCGCTTCATCGGCGCGATCAACGCCCGCCTGCTGGCCCGGCACTACGGCACGCTGGAAGCCTGGCGGGACGCCATGGCCAAGGTCGCCGATGGCGACGAGGACGCGATCGCCGAGCTTTGCAACATCGACGGCGTCGGCCCGAAGCTGGTGGAGGCGCTCGCCGAGTTCTTCGCCGAGCCGCACAACGTCGCGGCGATGGACGCGCTGCTGGAGGAAGTGACGCCCGAAGCCGTGGCGGCGCCCACCACCTCGACCGAGAGCCGGCTCGCCGGCAAGACCGTCGTCTTCACCGGCTCGCTGGAGCGGATGAGCCGGGCCGAGGCCAAGGCGCGGGCCGAGCAGCTGGGGGCGAAGGTGGCGGGCTCGGTCTCCAAGAAGACCGATCTGGTCGTGGTCGGGGCGGATGCCGGCTCCAAGGCGAAGCAGGCCGGCGAGCTGGGGGTCGAGACGGTCGACGAGGCGGGCTGGCTCGCGCTCGCGGGCGCGCCTTGAACCCGTCGGCGCGGCAAAGGGGGCGGAGGCGCAGCGACCACCGCTCGTGAAGGCGCGCGGTGCCGCGCGGGGGCTAGCCAAACGCTCGGACCGGGTTTAGGATGAAATACCTATCAACCGGAGACGAGCCGATGAGTGACACCGTAGGATTGAGCGTTGTTCTCCCCGAGGAGTTCACGCCCCTCAGTACCCACGACGACGCGATGGCGAAGGTCGAGACCCGGCTTTCCAGTGTGGAGGAGGACGTGTCGCGGCTGGCACCCGCGCAGGTCGAGAAACTCGAAGCCAAGGTCGCCGCGCTCGAGGAGGAACTGCTGGCGCTCAGGCAATCGGCGGCGACCGCGGCCGATCTCGACGCCGCCAACGAGCGCATCGAGGCGTCGGAGAGCGGGCTGACGAGCCTGCAGGGGCAAGTCGCGGGCTTCAGCTTCCGCACCGGCTCCGTCGCCGACCTCGAGGCGATCGGGACGTTGCCGGGCGATCAGGTCTTCGTGGTGGTCGACACGCCGGACAATCTGGCCGCGCTCGGCGCCGAGCAGTCCGACGACCAGCTGGCCATGAGCTTGGCCTTCGGCGCGGCCACGCCGTCGGCCTGAACGCTGCGGGCGCGCACCGCCGAGGCGCCCCGGCGGAGCCGGCGGATCCCCCGTCGGCTCCGCCACGCCGCCCGCGGACGGCGCACCACCACTCCCCGTCAGTGACCCCGACGGCACCGCGTCGACGCTGGCGCCGGCGACGCCGCCGGGGCATAACGTCCGCGTCAGGAGGCTGGAGGGGAACGCGCGCCATGCTCACACGCCGTCGGACGCTGGCGCTCGGCGCCGGCCTCGCGCTCTGGCCGCGCGGTCCGCTCGCCGCCCGGACCCGGGTCACCGGCGTGCAACGCCGCACGGTCGGCGACCTCACGGTGACCGCGCTGCTCGACGGTCATCTCGATCTCGACCCGGCCGAGGTGCTGAGCGGCGTCGACGCCGAGGCGATCCCGGGGCTCCTGGAGCGCGCCTTTCTCGCCGGCGACGCCGTCGCGACTGCGGTCAACGCCTACGTCGTGGAGAGCGGCGAGCGCACCCTCCTCGTCGACGGCGGGGCCGGCGACGCGTTCGGCCCCTCGGCCGGTCACCTGCTCGACGCGCTGGCCGCGAGCGGGGTCGAGCCGGAAGCCGTCGACACCGTCTTCTGCACCCACCTGCACCCCGACCATATCGGCGCGTTCACGACCGCCGACGGCGGCGCGCGCTTCGCCAACGCCGAACTCGTGGTGCACGAGAGCGAGCGCGCGTTCTGGTCGGACGCGAGCAACTTCGCGGACGCCGGCGAGATGATGCGCGACTTCGCCGCCGCGGCGCAGGCGGCGCTCGCGGCCTATAGCGGCGCGCTCAGGCCCATCGCCGACGGCGCCGACATCGCCCCCGGCGTCACCGCGCGCCACCTGCCGGGCCACACCCCAGGCCACAGCGGCCTCGTGCTCGACCCGAACGGCGAAACGCTCCTGCTCTGGGCCGACATCGTCCACATCGGCCCGGTCCAGTTCCCCCGGCCCGAGGCCACCATCGCCTTCGACGTCGACCCGGCGAAGGCGGCGGCGACGCGGCGGGCGCTGTTCGACGAGGTCGCGACCGACCGGCTCATGGTCGCGGGCTCGCACGTCTCCTTTCCGAGCTTCGGCCATCTCGAGCGCCGCGGCGACGGCTACGCCTTCGCCCCGGCCCGCTGGCAATACGAGCTCTGAGCTGCCACGCCCGAGCGTCAGCGTGCGTCCCGGCCACGTGGACCGAGCCACCCGTACAACGCGCCCGGCCGCCCACAACCACGATACCCTGGGTGGCCGGGCGGGGCGTGCGGCGCTGGAGGCCTCGTGTGGCTCAGCCGAGCACCCGGCCCTCGATCGGGTAGCGCGGGTCGGTGTAGCCGGGCGTGGAGGGGTGACCGGGCGGGACCAGGCGGTCGATCAGCGCTTCGTCCTCCGCCGTCCAGGGCGCGTCGAGGGCGGCGAGATAGGCTTCCCACTGGTCCGGGGTGCGCGGGCCGGCGATGGCGGCGGTGACCAGTTGGTTGGCCCAGAGCCAGTTGAGCGCGAAGCCGGTGAGCGTGGTGCCGCGCTCGCGGCAGTGCTCGACCAGGCGCTCGGCGATGGCGAGGCTCTCCGCGCGCCACTCGGTCTCCAGCATGCGCGCGTCGCGCCGCCCGGCGCGGCTGTCGGCGTCGGGATCGGCGCCCTCGAGGTACTTGCCGGTGAGCACGCCGCGGGCGAGCGGGCTGTAGGCGACCACGCCCATGCCGTAATGGGCGCAGGCCGGCAGCACCTCGACCTCGGGCTGGCGGTTGAGGGCGTTGTAGTAGGGCTGGCAGACGGCGGGCCGCCCGATGCCGGCGTGGTCGCACAGCCGGCACAGCTCGGCCATCCGCCAGGCCCGGAAGTTCGACACCCCGATATAGCAGACCTTGCCGGCGCGACGCAGATCGGCCAGCGCCTCGACCGTCTCCGCCAGCGGCGTCTTCGGGTCCTCCTTGTGGAGGTAGAAGACGTCGATGCGGTCGGTCTTGAGCCGCTTGAGGCTGGCCTCGCAGGCCTGGACCAGCCAGCGCTTGGAGAGGCCGCGCTGGTTGCGGTCACCGCTCACGGCGTTGCCGGCCTTGGTCGCCAGGATCCAGTGCGAGCGGTTGGCGGTCAGGGCCTCGCCCACGATCTCCTCGGCGGCCCCGCCGTTGTAGGCGTCGGCGGTGTCGATGAAGTTCACGCCGCGATCGAAGGCGTGGTCGACGATCCGCTTGGCGTCGGCGGCCGAGGTGCGGCCGCCGAAGGTCATCGTGCCGAGGCAGAGGGCGGAGACCTCCAGCCCGGTGCGGCCCAATCGGCGATAGCGCATGTCGTCCTCCCGCCGCGCGACGGCGAAAAGCCTACGCCCCGGCGGTGGCGCCGCACAAGCCGGCTCCCGGTGCGCCGGTCGATGTGCCAAGATCGGCACTCGCACCATCGGGGAGGACCGAAGATGACGATCCGTGCCATGCTGGCAGCTCTGGCCGTGCTCGCGGCGACCGGCGCCGCGCACGCCCAGACGCTGGAGCGCATCGCCGAGGACGGCGTGCTCCGTATCGGCCACCGCGACACCGCGATCCCGTTCTCCTACGTCGACGCCACGACCGGCCGCGCGATGGGCTACTCGGTGGCGCTGTGCGAGGCGATGGCGCGCGACATCGCCACCGCCGCCGGGATCGAGCAACTCGACCTCGCCCATGTCGAGGTCACCGCCCAGGACCGCTTCGACGCCGTCGCCGAAGGCCGGGTCGACCTGCTCTGCGGCGCCGCGACCCAGACGCTGAGCCGGCGCGAGCGGGTCGACTTCTCGATCCCGACCTTCGTCGACGGCGCCGGCATCGCCCTGCCCGCGGGCGGTGCGACCTCGATGCAGGAGCTCGAGGGCGGCACCATCGCGGTCACCGGCGGCACCACCACCGAGGAAGCGCTGATGAACATGCTGGCGCGCACCGGCATGGACGCCGAGGTGCTGACGGTGGCGAACCACGACGCCGGTCTCGAGGCGTTGAGCGACGGCTCGGCGGGGGCGTATTTCGCCGACCGCGCCATCCTCAACTTCCTCGTCCGCGAGCGCGGGATCGAGGACGTCGTCGTCGCGCAGGACCAGTTCACCGTCGAGACCCACGCCCTCGCGCTCGCCCGCGGTGACGACGACTTCCGCCTCGCCGTCGACCGCGGGCTGTCGCGGCTCTACCTCTCGGGCGAGGTCGAGGCGCTGTTCGGCCAGGCCTTCGGCGCCGACACCGAGATGTCGGACCTGTTGCGGGCGCTCTACCGGGTCAGCGCGCTGCCGCGCTGATCCGCTCGCCGCTGCGCGTCCATGTCGGCGCCAACAGCGGCAGCAGTTCGGGCGCGACCGCCGCCGGGTCGGGCTGGGCGTCGGGCGCCTCGCCGGGATAGGCGTCGCGGCGTAACCGCGTCGCCATCGGCCCCGGGTCGAACAGGTTGACCGCGAGCGCGGTCTTGCGGCTCTCCGCGGCGTAGGCGGCGACCAGCACCTCGGCGGCGGCGCGGGGCGCGGCGAAGGCGCCCCAATAGGCGCGGCCGTCGCGGCCGTGGCCGCAGGTGACGAAGACGGCGCGGCCCGCCGGGCTCTGCCGCAGCGGCAGGTCGAGCGAGGCGATCAGCCGGTGGGTGACGCCCACCTGCAGCTCCAGCGCGGCGGTCATCACCTCCGGCTTGACGTGCGCCACCGGCGACAGCACGCCGAGCGCGCCGGCGGCGTGGACCAGTCCGTCGAGACGCCGAAAGCGCGCCATGATGCCGGCGCCGAGGCCGTTCACCGCGTCGTGGTCGGTGAGGTCCAGAGGTGCGAGCGTCGGCTCGCCGTGACCGGCGGCGCGGATCTCGTCGTCGAGCTCCTCGAGCGCGCCCTGGGTGCGGGCGGTGAGGATCAGGTGGGCGCCGGTGGGCGCCAGCGCCGTCGCCACCGCCCGGCCGAAGCCGCGGCTGGCGCCGGTGATCAGGACGACCCGACCGGAGAGATCCGGCTCGCTCATCGAAAGCTCCTTCGGATGTGCGTCTCGACGGCGTCGAGCTCGGCGGGCAGCGTCGCGACGCGCTCGCGGCGCGCGAAGAGATCGGCGAGCTGGGCCGGCGGCGCCGGCTCCGGCAGCCCCGCCGCGCGCGCGGCGTCGGGGAACTTGGCGGGATGCGCGGTGGCGAGCGTCACCACCGGGCGCTCGGCGGCGAGCCGCTCGGCGACGTCGACGCCGACCGCGGTGTGCGGGTCGAGCGCGCCGAGGCCCGCGTCCCAGGCCCGGCGCATCCGCGCGCGGGTGGCGTCCTCGTCGGTGCGGGCGGCGGTGAAGTACGTCTCCAGCCGGGCGAAGCTGGCGCGATCGACGGTGAAGCCGCGGCTCTGCTTGAAGCGCTCCATCCAGCCGCGCACGGCGCCGGCGTCGCGCCCCACGGCCTCGAACAGCGCACGCTCGAAGTTGGAGGCGACCTGGATGTCCATGCTCGGGCTCAGCGTCGCCGCCACCCGGTCGGCCTCGTAGGCGCCGCCGCTCGCGAAGAAGCGGGTGAGGATGTCGTTGACGTTGGTGGCGACGATCAGCCGGCCGAGCTCGACCCCCATCGCCTTCGCGACATAGCCCGCGAAGACGTTGCCGAAATTGCCCGTCGGCACGACCACGTCGACCGGCCCCTTCAGACGGGCCGCGAGCCAGGCGTAGTAGACCGCCTGGGCGGCGATCCGCGCCCAGTTGATCGAGTTGATGCCGGCGAGCCGCATCTCGGCGTTGAACGCCCGGTCGGCGAACATCGCCTTCACCAGGTCCTGGCAGTCGTCGAAGGTGCCCGCGACCGCGATGTTGACGACGTTCGCCGCCGTCGAGGTCGTCATCTGCCGGCGCTGGACCTCGGAGATCCGGCCCTCGGGGTGCCCACCGCGGCGGCGCCGGTGTCGCCCGAGGTGGCGCCGATGATCGTCACCCGCTCGCCGCGCCGCGCCAGGACCGTCTCGAACAGACGGCCGAGGAGCTGCATCGCGAAGTCCTTGAAGGCGAGCGTGGGCCCGTGGAACAGCTCGAGGAGCCAGCGGTCGTGGCCGAGCTGGCGCAAGGGTGCCGTCGCCGGATGATCGAAGCGGGCGTAGACGTCGCGGGCCATCGCCCGCAGGTCGGCCTCGTCGACGGTGCCCACGGTGAACGGTGCCAACACCGCGGCGGCGGTGTCGGCGTAGTCGAGCCCGGCGAGATCGCGCTCCAGCCGCGGCCAGCGCGCCGGCAGGTAGAGGCCGCCGTCGGGCGCCAGGCCCGCCAGCAGGACCTCCTCGAACCCGACCGCCGGCGCCTCGCCGCGCGTGCTGATGTAGCTCAGGGCCACCGCTGCTCTCCGCTTGGCGCCGCCGTTCTACGCCGGCCGAGGGCGGCGTCCAATGCCGCGCGATTGACAGCGCCCGACGGCCGCGCCATCGGCGGGCGCAACGGGAAAGGACCGCCGACCATGGGTGCCCTGATCGCTTTCGCCGTGGTGGCGGCGTTCACCGTCGGTGTCGGCCTCTACGTCGTCGCCACCTACAACGGCCTGGTGCACAGCCGCAATCTCGCCGAGGAGGGCTGGTCGGGGATCGACGTCCAGCTCAAGCGCCGCGCCGACCTCGTGCCCAACCTGGTCGAGACGGTGAAGGGCTACGCCACCCACGAGCGCGACACCCTGGAAGCGGTGACCGCGGCGCGCCGCGAGAGCCTCGACGCCGCGAGCACCGCCGGTCAGGCCCGCGCCGAGGACCACCTCACCCACGCCCTCGGCCGGCTCTTCGCCGTCGCCGAGGCCTATCCCGAGCTCGAGGCCGACGCCGGCTTCCGCCAGCTCCAGGACCAGCTGCACGCCGTCGAGGGTGACCTCGAAAAGGCGCGGCGCTACTACAACGGCACGGTGCGCAAGCTGAACACGCTGGTCGAGCAGTTCCCCTCCAACCTCGTCGCCACCCAGTTCGGCTTCGCCGGCGCGGAGTATTTCGAGATCGCGGATCCGAGCGAGCGCGCCGTGCCCGAGGTCGATTTCGGGTCGCGGGCGTGAGGTGGAGGCGCGGGCTCGCCCTCGGGCTCGCCCTGCTGGGGGCGCTCGTCGGCGGCGGCCCGGCGGCGGCGGGCGAGGCGATCGAGCGCTTCGCGGCGGAGGTCGCCGTCGGTGCCGACGGCGACCTCACCGTCACCGAGACCCTGCGGGTGCGGGTCGAAGGCGAGCGCATCCGCCGCGGGCTGGTCCGCGACTTCCCGCTCCGCCACGGCGACGGCGGCCGGGCGTCGTTCGAGGTCGTCGCGGTCGAGCGCGGCGGCCGCCCCGAGCCCTACACCGTCGCGCGCGAGGGCGGCCGGGCGGCGGTCCGCATCGGCGATCCCGAGACCCTGCTGGCGACGCCGTCGCTGCAGACCTACACCCTGACCTACCGCACCGCCGGTCAGCTCCGCCGCTTCGCGGGCTACGACGAACTCTATTGGAACGTCACCGGCGACGCCTGGACCTTTCCCATCGCCGAGGCGGCGGTCGAGATCCGCCTGCCCGCGGCCACCGAGATCCTGCAGTTCGCCGCCTACACCGGCCCGCCCGGCGCCACCGGCGAGGCGTTCGAGGTGCTCGCCGCCGACGCCGGCGTCTTCCGCGCCCGCACCACCGCGGCCCTGGCCCCGGGCGAGGGCTTCACCGTCGCCGTCGCCTGGCCGGTGGGGGCGGTCGCCGGCGTCGGCGCGCTCGCGGGGCCGGCGGTGCTCGGCGTGCCGGCGCTGGTGGTGTCGCTCGGCGGGGCGATCGCGACCGGGCTCGGCTTGTGCGGCGCGCTGTGGTGGCGCCACGGGCGCGATCCGCGCGCCGGCGCGCCCTATCCGCGCTTCGAGCCGCCGGCCGAGCTGTCCGCGGCCGCCTGCCGTTATCTCCGCCGGCGCCGCGTCGACGGCCGCGCGCTCACCGCCGCCATCGTCGGCCTCGGCGTCAAGGGCGCGCTCGCGATCGAGGACCGCGGCGACGCCGGGGACGGCCGCTTCGCGCTCGCCGCCACGGCCGGCGACGCCGCGCTCACCGCCGACGAGCGCGCGTTCCACGCGGCGTTTTTCGCCGACGGCGCGCGGGTCGAGCTGGGCGGGCGCGCCGGTACCGCGCTCGGACGGGCGCGACGGGCCCTGAAGCGCACGCTCGGCGAGCGCTTCGCCGCCAGCTTCACCGCCAACCGCTCGCGGGCCGTCGCGGGCCTCGCCCTCACCCTCGCCCTGGTCGTGGTCGCCCTGCTGCTGCCCTATCGCGGGGTGCCGGAGACCCTGGTCGCCTATCTGTTCGCGCTCGGCTGGGCCACCGGCACCGGCCTGATGGCCACGCTGATCCTCGTCCGCGCCCTCGCCGAGGGCCGGCGGCGCGCGGCGGTGGTCGGGGTCGTGCCGCTGGCGATGGCGTTCGTCGCGCCGGTCGGCATGTTCCACGGCGAGGCCGTGGCCCTCTACGGCGACGGCGCGGTCGAGGCCGCCACCCTGATCACCGCGGGCCTGGCGCTCGGCGGCCTGCTCGGCGTCTTCCGCGCCGCCATGGCGGCGCCGACCGCGGCCGGGCGCGAGCAGCTCGACGCCGTCGACGGGCTGGCGCTCTACCTGTCGATCGCCGAGGCCGAGCGGCTGGAGGCACTGCACCCGCCCGACCGCACGCCCGAACGCTTCGAGGCGCTGCTGCCCTACGCCATCGCGCTCGACCACGTCCCGAGCTGGACGGCACAGTTCGCCGGCGCGCTCGCCGCCGCCCGGCCCGACTGGTACCGCGGCCGCCGGCTCGACCCCGACCGGCTCGGCGCCCGCCTCGACCGCGACTTCGCCCGCGCCGTCGCCGGCGCCGGCGCCTCGGCCGGCGGCGGCGGCCGGGGCGGGCGCTCCGGCTCGGGCGGCGGCGGCGGTTCCGGCGGCGGCGGCGGCGGGGGC
>JAAAPF010000084.1 GCA_009908425.1 Alphaproteobacteria bacterium | reverse complement strand
CAGCCCGCGCCGCGAGCGCGCGGCGAGAAAGGCGCGAAAGTCGCGCACCTCGAGCTCGGCGAGCCGGCGTGGCGTCGCCGGCGCGCCCTCGTGGCCGGCGAGGAAGGCCAGAAAGTCGTCGAGATCGGCGCCGTAGGCGGTGACCGTCGCCGGCGCCAGCCGGCGCTCGGACGTCAGCCAGCGCCGCCACTCCGCGACGAGCGCCCGGACGTCAGCCGCCATCGCGCTTGACGCCGCGGCCGGGCCTGCGCACGCCCGCGTCCATGACCACCGAGGATCTCTTCACCGCCGCTCGATCCCGCCTCGTGCCGGTGCTCGTCACCGCGCCGTTGGACAAGGTGTTTCACTACCATGACGCGAACGCGAGCGCACCCGCGGCCGGCACCGTGGTCGAGGTGCCGTTCGGACGCCAGCAGCTCGCGGGCGTGGTGTGGCCCGGCGCCGGCGACGACGAGGCGCCCGGCGCGCGGCTCAAGACCCTGGCGCGGCGCTTCGAGGTGGCACCGCTGCCGGCCGAGATCCTGACCCTGATCGAGCGGGTGGCGGAGCGCACGCTGGCGCCGCGCGGCGCGGTGTTGAAGCTCGTCTTGAACGTGCCGGCCGCCCTCGAAGCCGAGCCCGCGCGGTTCGGCTGGCGCCGGGTCGAACCTCCGCCACCGGGCAAGCTCACCGCGGCCCGCGCGCGCGTGCTCGCCGCCTGCGCCGGCGCCGACGTGCACGAGACCGGCACGCTCGCCGCGGCGGCCGGGGTGAGTGCCGGGGTGGTGCGCGGGCTCGCCGAAGCGGGCTGGCTCGAACGCGCGCCACTGGCCGAGCCGGCGCTGCCGCGGCCCGACCCCGCCCGCCCGGGTCCGGTTCTGGCGCCCGCCCAGGGCGAGGCCGCGGCGGCGCTGGTGGCAGCGGTCGCGGCGCGGCGGCAAGAGGGCTATCTGCTCGAAGGTGTCACCGGCTCGGGCAAGACCGAGGTCTATTTCGAAGCCGTCGCGGCGTGCCTGCGGATCGGCCGGCAGGCGCTGGTGGTGCTGCCGGAGATCGCCCTCACCGCGCAATGGCTCGCCCGCTTCGAGGAACGCTTCGGCGCGCCGCCGGTGGTCTGGCACTCGGGCCTCGGTCCGGCGGTGCGCCGGCGGCACTGGCGCGCCGCCCTCGACGGCCGGGCGCGGGTGGTCGTCGGCGCCCGCTCGGCGCTGTTCCTGCCGCTCGCCGAGCTCGGCCTGGTGGTGGTCGACGAGGAGCACGACAGCAGCTTCAAGCAGGACGACGGCGTGCCCTATCACGGCCGCGACGTCGCCGAGCTCCGCGCCGAGCTGGCCGGCTGCCCGCTGGTGCTGGCCTCGGCGACGCCGTCGTTGGAAAGCCTCGCCCGCGCCGGCGTGGTCCCGCCGCCGCCGACGGCCACCGCGCTGCGCCGGCTGGTGCTGCCCGAGCGCCACGGCGGGGCGGCGCCCCCGCCGATCGCGCTGGTCGACCTCAAGCGCGACCGCCCACCGCGTGGCCGCTTCTTAAGTCCGACGCTGGCGACGGCGTTGGCGGCGACGGTGGCGCGCGGCGAGCAGGCGCTGGTGTTCCTCAACCGGCGCGGCTACGCGCCGTTGTTGATCTGCCGCGCCTGCGGCCACCGCGAGCGCTGTCCGAACTGCAGCGCCTGGCTGGTCTGGCACCGGCTGCGCGGCCGCCTGCTCTGCCACCATTGCGGCTACGGCCGCCCGGAGCCGGCGCACTGCCCGGCCTGCGGCGCGGTCGAGAGCCTGGCGCCGGCGGGGCCGGGGGTGGAGCGGATCGCCGAGGAGGTCCAGGCGCTGGTGCCCGAGGCGCGCATCGCGGTGATGACCGCCGACCGGCCGGGCTCGACCAAGGCACTGCAGGCGCTGGTCGAGGACGCCGCCGCGGGCCGGCTCGACGTGCTGGTGGGGACCCAGGTGCTGGCCAAGGGGCACCACTTCCCGCGGCTGACGCTGGTGGGGGTGGTCGACGCCGATCTCGGCCTCGCCGGCGGCGATCTGCGCGCCGGCGAGCGCACGTTTCAGCTGCTGCACCAGGTGGCGGGGCGGGCCGGGCGCGGCGAGCTGGCGGGCCGGGCGGTGGTGCAGACCCATCTGCCCGAGCACCCGGCGCTCGGTGCCGTCGCCGCCGGCGACGTCGCCCGCTTTCGCGCCGGCGAGGCGGCCGAGCGCCGCGCCGCCGGG
The DNA here is from genome assembly GCA_009908425.1 of Alphaproteobacteria bacterium. GTDB lineage: Bacteria > Pseudomonadota > Alphaproteobacteria > Geminicoccales > Geminicoccaceae > JAAAPF01. The sequence goes on along the minus strand of JAAAPF010000084.1, from coordinate 7,854 downwards.
TTGCCGCCCTACGGCCGGCTGGCGGCGGTCATCCTCTCCGGGCCCGACCGCGACGAGGTGCGCGCGCTCGGGCGCGAGCTCGCCCGCGGCGCGCCCCGCGTCGAGGGCGTGCGGGTGCTGGGGCCGGCGCCGGCGCCGCTGGCGCTGTTGCGCGGGCGCCACCGCGAGCGGCTGTTGGTCAGCGCCACCCCCGAGGTCGAACTCGGTGCCGTCTTGCGGCGCTGGCTCGCCGGGGTTCGTCCGCGCGGTCGGCTGCGGCTCTTCGTCGACCCCGATCCCGAGAGTTTTCTTTGATGCGGTGCCGAAGAGCGTCGGCGGGGGTCGGCTTGAACGCCCCCACCCCCTGTGCTAGCACCCGCTCCGCGCGTGGGGCACCGCGACGCGGGCTCACCCCGGCCATCATCACGCAACTCGGGCTCATCCAACAGCGCGGGACGAGAACGACGTGTCATCAACCTCCGCCAGCGTGACCGGCGTCGCCGGCCGGTACGCCGCGGCGCTGTTCGAGCTGGCGCGCGAGCAGGACGCCGTCGAGCCGGTCGCCCGCGACCTGCAAGCCGTGGCGGGGATGCTCGACCAGTCGGTCGAACTCGGGCGGGCGCTGAAAAGCCCGGTGGTCAAGTCCGAGACCAAGGCCGGCATCGCCCGCGCCCTCGGCGACAAGGCCGGCTTCCACGACCTGACCGGGCGTTTTCTGGGGGTGCTGGGCGAGCAGGAGCGCCTCGATCTGCTCGCCGCGATGGTCACCGCCTTCGAGACGCTGTTGGCCGAGCATCAGGGGCGGGCGACGGTCGAGGTCGTCTCCGCCGTGCCGCTGGCGCCGGAGCAGGCCGAGGCCGTCCGCGAGATGGCGGCGCGCGCGCTCGGCAAGACGGTCGAACTCCGCACCGCGGTCGATCCCGAGCTGCTCGGCGGCCTGGTCGTGCGCATCGGCTCGCGCATGATCGACGCCTCCGTCAAAACCAAACTCCGACATCTCGAGCTCGCCATGAGAGGGGCCGGCTGATGGACATCCGCGCGGCGGAAATCTCCGCCATCCTCAAAGACCAGATCGCGAATTTCGGCGCCGAGGCGGAGGTGGCCGAGGTCGGCCGGGTGCTCAGCGTGGGCGACGGCATCGCGCGCGCCTACGGCCTCGACCAGGTCCAGGCCGCGGAGATGGTGGAGTTCGCCGACGGCACGCGCGGCATGGCGCTCAACCTGGAGAACGACAACGTCGGCATCGTCATCTTCGGCGACGACCGCAACATCGGCGAGGGCGATCTGGTCAAGCGGACCAAGTCGATCGTCGACGCGCCGGTGGGCAAGGGGCTGTTGGGGCGGGTGGTCGACCCGCTCGGCAACCCGCTCGACGGCAAGGGGCCGATCGAGGCCACCGAGCGTCGCCTGGTGGACGTCAAGGCGCCGGGCATCATGCCCCGCAAGTCGGTGCACGAGCCGATGCTCACCGGCATCAAGGCGATCGACAGCCTGATCCCGATCGGCCGCGGTCAGCGCGAACTCGTCATCGGCGACCGCCAGACCGGCAAGACCGCCATCGCCGTCGACACCTTCATCAACCAGCGCCCCTACAACCAGGCCGCCGGCGACGACGAGAGCCAAAAGCTCTACTGCGTCTACGTCGCGGTCGGCCAGAAGCGCTCCACCGTCGCCCGGCTGGTGAAGACGCTCGAGGACAACGGCGCCATGGATTATTCCATCGTGGTCGCCGCCACCGCCTCCGACCCGGCGCCGCTGCAGTTCCTCGCCCCCTACGCCGGCTGCGCCATGGGCGAGTACTTCCGCGACAACGGTATGCACGCCGTCATCGTGCACGACGACCTGTCCAAGCAGGCGACGGCGTATCGCCAGATGTCGCTGCTGTTGCGCCGCCCGCCGGGCCGCGAGGCGTTTCCGGGCGACGTCTTCTATCTGCATTCGCGTCTTTTGGAGCGCGCGGCCAAGCTCAACGACGACCACGGCGGCGGCTCACTCACCGCGCTGCCCATCGTCGAGACCCAGGCCAACGACGTCGCGGCGTTCATCCCGACCAACGTCATCTCGATCACCGACGGTCAGATCTTTTTGGAGACCGACCTGTTCTACCAGGGTATTCGCCCGGCGGTGAACGTCGGCCTGTCGGTCAGCCGGGTCGGATCGTCCGCCCAGACCAAGGCGATGAAGAAGGTCGCCGGCCGCGTCAAACTCGAGCTCGCCCAGTACCGGGAGATGGCGGCGTTCGCGCAGTTCGCCTCCGACCTCGATGCTTCGACGCAGCGGCTGTTGAGCCGGGGGGCGCGGCTCACCGAGCTCTTGAAGCAGGGGCAGTACTCCCCGCTCACCAACGAGATGCAGGTCTGCGTGATCTACGCCGGCGTCAACGGCTATCTCGACCCCATCGACGTCGGCGAGGTGCAGCGGTTCGAGGAGGGCCTGATCCACGAGGTCAACGCCAACGGTCAGGACATCTTGAAGGCGATCCGCGACACCGGCCAGCTCGACGACGCCACCGAGGGCAAGCTCAAGTCGCTCCTCGACGGCTACGCCAAAGCGTTCGCCTGAGATCCGGCCATGAGCCTCAAGGAACTCCGCAACCGCATCAACAGCGTCAAGCAGACGAAGAAGATCACCAGCGCCATGAAGCTGGTGGCGTCGTCGAAGCTGAAGCGCGCCCAGGAACAGGCCGAGCGCGCCCGCCCCTTCGCCGAGAAGATGGCGGAGATGCTGGCCAACCTCGCGCGCGGGGTCGAGGGCATGCCCGAAGCGCCGCGGCTGCTGTCCGGCAGCGACAAGGACGACACCCATCTGCTGCTGGTGGCGACCGCCGACCGGGGCCTGTGCGGCGGCTTCAACAGCTCGATCGTGCGCGGCGCGCGCCGGCGCATCGCCCAGCTCGAGGGCGACGGCAAGCGGGTGCGTCTCATCTGCATCGGCCGCAAGGGCCGCGATCTGTTGCGCCGCGACCGTGCCGACCTGATCGAGGAATACGTCGCGGACGTGGTCTCCAAGCGGCAGATCCCGTTCGCCGACGCCGAGCGCATCGCGCAGATGGTGACCGACCGCTTCGACGCCGGCGAGATCGACCGCGCCACCATCATCTACAACCGCTTCAAGTCCGCGATCAGCTCGGAGCTCACCTTTCGCCAGCTGGTCCCGGTCGAGGTGCCGCCGCTGCCGGCGGCCGCGGCCGAGGTGTCGAACGAGCCGGGCCCCCTCTACGACTTCGAGCCGGGCGAGGAGCGCATCCTCGCCGAGCTGTTGCCGACGAACCTGGCGGTGCAGATCTACCGCGCACTGTTGGAGAACGCGGCCTCCGAGCAGGGCGCGCGGATGGCGGCGATGGACAACGCCACGCGCAACGCCGGCGAGATGATCGACAAGCTGACGCTGAGCTACAACCGCCAGCGGCAGGCGGCGATCACCAAGGAACTCATCGAGATCGTGTCCGGCGCCGAAGCGCTTTGAGCCGGGCCGCAGACGGGACGGGACCATGGACGAGCTGAGCACGACCAACGTTTCGACGGGCCGCATCGCGCAGGTCCTCGGCGCCGTCGTCGACGTCGAGTTCGAGGGCGAACTGCCGGCGATCCTGACGGCGCTGCACACCGAGGTGAACGGTCGGCGACTCGTGCTCGAGGTCGCCCAGCATCTCGGCCAGTCCACCGTGCGCACCATCGCCATGGACGGCACCGACGGCCTGACGCGCGGCCAGGAGGTCATCGACACCGGCGAGCCCATCGCCGTGCCGGTGGGCCGCAAGACCCTCGGCCGGATCCTCAACGTCGTCGGCGAGGCGATCGACGAGCGCGGTCCGATCGAGTCCGACGCCTCGATGCCGATTCACCAGTCGGCGCCGGCGTTCATCGACCAGGCCACCGACACCGAGATCCTGGTCACCGGCATCAAGGTGGTCGATCTGCTCACCCCCTACCCCAAGGGCGGCAAGATCGGCCTCTTCGGCGGCGCCGGCGTCGGCAAGACCGTGCTGATCATGGAGCTGATCAACAACATCGCCAAGGCGCACGGCGGCTTCTCGGTGTTCGCCGGGGTCGGCGAGCGCACGCGCGAGGGCAACGACCTCTACTGGGAGATGGTCGATTCCAAGGTCATCGACCTCGACGACATCACCAAGTCCAAGGTCGCGCTGATCTACGGTCAGATGAACGAACCCCCCGGCGCCCGCGCCCGGGTCGGGCTGTCGGGGCTGACCGTCGCCGAGTACTTCCGCGACAACGAGGGCTCGGACGTCCTGTTCTTCGTCGACAACATCTTCCGGTTCACCCAGGCGGGCGCCGAGGTCTCGGCTCTGTTGGGCCGCATCCCCTCGGCGGTGGGCTATCAGCCGACGCTCGGCACCGACATGGGCGAGCTGCAGGAGCGCATCACCTCGACGACCAAGGGCTCGATCACCTCGGTGCAGGCGGTCTACGTCCCCGCCGACGATCTCACCGACCCGGCGCCGGCGACGACCTTCTCGCATCTGGACGCCACCACGGTGCTGTCGCGCTCGATCGCCGAGCAGGGCATCTACCCGGCGGTGGACCCGCTCGATTCGACCTCGCGCATCCTCGAGCCGGCGGTCGTCGGCGAGGAGCACTACAAGGTCGCGCGCGCGGCGCAGGAGACCCTGCAGAAGTACAAGGCGCTGCAGGACATCATCGCCATTCTCGGGATGGAAGAGCTCAGCGAGGACGACAAGCTCACGGTGGCCCGCGCCCGCAAGATCCAGCGGTTTCTCTCCCAGCCGTTCTTCGTCGCGGAGGTCTTCACGGGCTCGCCCGGCAAGCTCGTCTCGGTCGAGGACACCATCAAGGGGTTCAAGGGGATCGTCGAGGGCGATTACGATCACCTGCCCGAGGGCGCCTTCTACATGGTCGGCAACATCGACGAGGCGATGGAGAAGGCCCAAAAGATGGCGGCCGAGAGCTGAGCCGGGAGCGCGGGCGGTGGCCGACAAGCTGAACTTCGAGCTGGTGTCGCCGGAAAGCGAGCTGGCGAGCGAGGCCTGCGACATGGTGGTGATGCCCGGCGAGGACGGTGATCTCGGCATCCTCGTCGAGCACAGCCCGATGGTCGTGCTGCTGCGTCCCGGCGTCGTCGCCGTCCACGACGGCGGCGCCGTCGTCAAGCGCTTGTTCGTCGCCGGTGGGTTCGCCGAGGTCCGGGCGGACGGCTGCATCCTGCTCACCGAGGAGGGCATGGATCTGGCCGCGGTCGGGCGCGAGGCGGCGGCCAGGCGGCTCGACACCGCCCAGCGCGACTTCGCCGAGGTCACCGAGGAGGGGCCGGCGCGCACCCGCGCCGAGCGCCAGGTCCACGTCGCCGAGGCGCTGGTGGAGGCGGTGGATGCCGCCTGACGCCGCCCCGCCGACGGGCTGGTCGCGCCGCCCTGGTCAGTAGGCCGGGCTGCAGGCGCGCAGCGCCGCCGCGGAACCTGCCAGTGTGAAGGTGGGCCCGCGCCGATCGTCGATCCAGACCGTCACCCGTTCGCCGCGGACCAGCGCCCGCCAGGTGGCGCGGGGCAGATCGGCCTCGCAGAAGACGGGGGAGCACGTCATCGGCTGCTCGTGGCGCACATCGTCGATGTCGAGGCCGAGGGTGTGGCGGCTCGCTCCCCCGCTCAGGCCGGTCAGGCTCAGCACCGGCACCGCGAACGGCGGCGCGCCGGGCGGGCAGACGATGGCGAGACGGTCGTCGCCGGCGGTGACCAACGCGCGCCGCCAGCCGAAGCCGTCGGCCTCGCTCACCTGCCAGCCGGCGGCCGCGGCCGGGCTCGGCGCCAGCAGCACCAGCGCCAGGGCGAGGACGCGTCCGGCCCGCGCGAGCTCGTCGCTTTCCAACCGCAGCTTCGCCTCCACCGTTCGCCCCGCACCCGGCCGAGCACCGCCCGCCCCCCTCTGCTACGACCGCCGCTCGACACCGGCAACCGGGCCGAGCGGCGCTGGCGGCCGCGTCGAAGGGGTGCCACCGCGGCGGTTGCGGTCGGGTTACCTTCGGCTACGATCCACTCGGGAGCGGGCGCCCCGGACGGCCACGGCGCCGCGGAATAGGCACCGGGCCGCAACGTCCATCTTCGGTGGTCCGTGCAGCCCGAGCGACGAGAGGTTTTTGTGCGGCGTTTGCGAGCCCTGTTGAACGTATCGGTGCCGTTGTATTTCGTCGGCTCGATCCTCGTCCTCGCCATCGGTGTCGGGATCGCGCTGCTCGGCGCCATGGTCCACGCCGAGCGCGGCGGCGGCGTGGCGGTCCTGAGCTCCGTCGGTCACGGCGTGCGGGCCTTCGGCAACGGTACCTACGAGCTGTTCCGCTCGGTCTACGAAACGAGCCGACAGGTCGACCACGAGACCCACGCCAACCTGATCGAGCCGGTCGGCTTCCCGCTCGACGACGACCTCGCCCCGATCCGGACCGCCGCCGGGATCGATCTCGCCGGCGTCCACGTCCGCCACGGCGCGGCCGCGACCGCCGGTTGGCGCGTGGTGGTGGGCATGTTCGAGCTCGACGGCGAGCGCGTCCACGCCGCCCTCGCCCTCGACCCGGAGATGACGGTGCGCCACGTCTGGCACCTGCACGAGCGGGGCGTCGAGGTGCCGGAGGGCGTCGAGGTTCAGACCCCGTTCTACAAGTTTCCCCACGGCTTCGCGCTCCTGCGCGACGGCTCGGTCATCTTCGGCTTCGACCACGGCAAGTCGCTGCGGCGCTTCGACGTCTGCGGCCGCGAACAGTGGACCCGGACCGGCGGCTATCACCACGCCGTGACCTACGACCCGGGGACGGACACGGTGTGGGCCCTGCGCGCCGGGCCGGCGGAGGAGCCGGGGGTGCCGATCGACGAGAACTTCCGCGACTACATCGTCGAGCTCGACGCCGCCGACGGCCGCACGCTGCGCCAGTTCCACCTCCACGACATCATGGCGGCCAATCCCGACATCGACGTGCTCGGGATCCGTCAGGTCGACGACGCCGACCGCGACGTCCCCAAGTGGTCGCACGACCCCCACCACATGAACGACGTCGACCCGCTGCCCGCCGCGCTCGCCGACCGCTTTCCGGGCTTCGAGCCGCACGATCTGCTGTTGAGCTTCCGCTCGTTGAACCTGGTGATGGCGGTCGACCCCGATACCGCGGCGGTGCGCTGGTACCGCTTCGGCATGGCCCGCCGCCAGCACGACCCCGACTGGCTCCCCGACGGCCGCATCCTGGTGTTCGACAACAACATGAACCGGGGGGCGAGCCGCATCGTCGCGATCGATCCCACCACCTACGCCGTCGACGAGTTGGTCGACGGTGCGGCCTACGACTTCGAAACCGGCATCCGCGGCAAGCACCAGCGCCTGCCCGACGGCACGGTCGCGATCACGAGCGCCATGCAGGGCCGCGTCTTCGAGGTCGCGCCGGACGGCTCGGTCGCGTTCGAGCTCGTCAACTTCCGCGACCCGGTGACGCGCGAGGAGATCGTGGTGGTCTCCGAAGCCCACTGGGTGCCGCCCGACTGGTTCGCGTTCGAGACGTTCCCCGACTGCGCCGCCGTGGTGGCCGAGCGGTCGGGCGACCCCCGGCAAGTGCAATGAGGGAGAAGCCCATGAAGGCGATCACCACCGCGCTCACGATCGTCGCGCTCGTCGCACTGGCGTCGCCGGCGGCGGCTTATCTCGGACCGGGCGCCGGGCTCGGCGCCATCGGCGCGGTGATCGCGCTGTTCGCGGCGGTGCTGCTCGCCGTCGTCGGCTTCGTCTGGTACCCGATCAAGCGGCTGGTCGCCGCCGGGCGGACCAAGCAGCGCGGCGCCGACGACCGCGACGCCTCCGGCCGTTGACCGCGCTCGTCGCCGCGCTCGGCGTCGCCGCCTTCGCGGTCGCCTTCGCGCTGCTGCGG
>JAAAPF010000280.1 GCA_009908425.1 Alphaproteobacteria bacterium | reverse complement strand
GGAGGCCCCACGCTCGGGCGACGACCCGACGGCAAGACGTCCCGGTTGCGGCGCGAAGGGCGGAGGGGTAGCGAGGACGGTACGGTTTGCGGCCGGTGAGAGCGTGGCGCAGACGGCGGCGCCGACACGCAGATCGCCGCGGCCGGGCGAGCTTTGGTCCCGCGCAGCTCGGGAGGCCGTCGTTGCAGCGCACGCGACTGCCTTGGCGCTCGGGCTTGGTGCTGCTGGTGGCCACAGCCGGCGTCGTCGACGTCCTCTTGCGCATGCAGCTGGTGGGGCCGGGCAACGGCCTTCTGTTCGCCCTGAGGGACCCTGGCAAGACCCTGTTCCACGTCGTTCTGCTGCCGTTCGCGCTCGGGGTCTTCCTCACCCGCTTCGACTTCGCGGTGCTCGCCCGCTGCCGCAAGATCGCACTGCCGGCGCTCGGGCTCGCCCTCGCGAGCGCGGCGCTGGTCGTGGTCAACGAGGCGCATCAGGGCTTGTGTGGCGACCGGCTGCCCGCGCCCGCGGACGTGGGCGAGCCGGCGCTACGCAGCGAACTCGCGCTGCTGCATCTGGACGACTGGCGGACGGCGCGCCCCGACTTGCGCGCAGAGTATCTCGGCCTCGCGCCGAGCGGCGCCGCCGAGTGCCGGCCGTTCGCCGACTCCAGCCCCCGCTGGTTCTGGTCGAACGGCTTGACCTTTCTGGGCGTGCTCTTCGTGGGTCTGGTGATGGCCTGTATCTTGGCCGCGGCGTCCGCGCCCGACCGCCTCACGCCCGAGCACTATTCGACCATCGCGATCCTGGTCCCGGTCCTGGCGCTGTGGATCCCGCTGCGGACCTTTTCCGAATGGGTGCTGAATTTCGGCGAGATCCCGGCGAGCGTCTGGATCACGTTGGTGTTGGCCACGATGGCGACCGTAGCGGTGGCGCTGTGGCTGGCGATCGTGCGCTATCGCACCTGGTTGACCGAGCGGGCGATCCTGTTGATCACCACCTTCACCGGTGCGCTGGTGACCGTCGTCGGCTGGCTGCGTCCGCAGCTCTTCGAGGCGGCGGCGCTTCTGCTCATGTCGATGAACGCGATCCAGTGGCTGATCTTTGACCTCCTCCTGGCGGTCCTCACCTATCTCATGGTGATGGGTCTGCTCCGGCCGTCCCGGCAGGTGCCGCCGGCGTCTTAGGAGGGCGACGCCGCGAGCGGCCGCCGGACGGAAGCGCGCATGCGTCGGCCGGGTGTGGCCTCCGCCGAAGAACGGGTAGTGCCGGCGGCGCGGCTGGGCTAGAGGACTGCTTTCGACCCGGCGGCGCCCGAGCAGGAGGACGCGATGGACCCGAGCTGGCACCCGGCGAGTTGGCGTACCAAAACCGCCCGGCAGATCCCGAGCTACGACGACGGCGCGGCCCTGGGCGCCGTCGAGCGCGAACTCGCCGGCTATCCGCCGCTGGTCTTCGCCGGCGAGGCCCGCAACCTCAAGGCCCATCTCGCCGAGGTGGCGCGCGGCAAGGCGTTCCTGCTCCAAGGCGGCGACTGCGCCGAGGCCTTCGCCGACTTCAACGCCGACAAGATCCGCGACACGCTTCGGGTCGTCCTGCAGATGGCGGTAGTGCTGACCTACGGCGCCGGCCTGCCGGTGGTGAAGCTCGGCCGCATGGCGGGGCAGTTCGCCAAGCCGCGCTCGGCCGACGTCGAGCGTCAGGGCGAGGTCGAGCTGCCGAGCTACCGTGGCGACATCGTCAACGAGCTCGCCTTCGAGGACGACGCCCGCACGCCCGATCCCCGTCGCCAGCTCCAGGCCTACGCGCAGGCCGCCGCCACCTTGAACCTCCTGCGGGCGTTCACCGAGGGCGGCTTCGCCTCGCTCGAGCGGGTCCACAGCTGGAACCTCGGCTTTTGCGAGCGCTCGGCCCAGGGCCAGCGCTACCAGGCCTTCGCCGATCAGATCACCGACGCGCTGGCCTTCATGAAGGCCAGCGGGGTGAGCGATCTCTCCACGCCGGAGATCAAGCGCACGAGCTTCTACACCAGCCACGAGGCGCTGCTCCTCGGCTTCGAGGAGGCGATGACCCGCGTCGATTCCACCTCCGGGCAATGGTACGCGACCTCGGCGCACCTGGTCTGGATCGGCGACCGCACCCGCCAGCTCGACGGCGCCCACGTCGAGTACTGCCGCGGCATCGCCAACCCGATCGGGCTCAAGGTCGGCCCGAGCATGGGACCGGACGACCTTGTGCGCCTGATCGACCGGCTCAACCCGGCGGACGAGGCCGGCCGGCTGACGCTGGTCACCCGCTTCGGCGCCGATCAGGTCGAGGCCAAGCTACCCAAGCTGATCCGCGCCGTGCAGCGCGAGGGCCGCAGCGTCGTCTGGGCCTGCGATCCGATGCACGGCAACACCATCAAGTCGTCCTCGGGCTACAAGACCCGCCCATTCGAGCGCGTGCTCGCCGAGGTCCGCCGCGTCTTCGCCGTGCATCAGTCGGAGGGCTCCTACGCCGGCGGGCTGCACGTCGAGATGACCGGCGAGGACGTCACCGAGTGCACCGGCGGCGCCCAGGCCATCACCGACGCGGCGCTCGCGGATCGCTACCACACCCATTGCGACCCGCGCCTCAACGCCCAGCAGAGCCTGGAACTCGCCTTTCTGACCGCGGAGGCGCTACGCGCCGACCGCGCACAGATGCGCGAGGCCTCCTGACCGCGACCCGGCGGCTTCGATGAGCGACGACATCGCGCCCTTCACCGATCAGTATTTCTTGAAGACGCGGCAGATCGTCGACCGCTTCGGCGACCAGCGCGTGACCTACGCGGTGTTCATGCGCCGCCCGGTGCTGTTCTGTCCGCGGCTCGCCGTCGGCTGGCTGGAGGAGCGCGCCCGCGAGCGCGGCGTCGTGTTCGACATCGACCTCTGCTACCCGGAGGGCGCCTGGGTCGGGGCGGGCGAGCCGCTGATGTACGTCACCGGCTCGTACCACGCGCTGGTCGACCTGGAGACGCTGTTCCTGCAGCAGCTCGGCCCGCCCTGCGTGGCGGCGTTCAACGCCTACACCATGTGCACCGACCTGCCCTACGTCGCCTTTCTCGCCATGGACGCGCGCCACTGCGCCGGCGCCGCGATGGCCGACATGATGGCCTATGCCGCGAGCGTCGGCTCGGCGCGCGCGCAGCGCGAGTGCGGCGCCAAGGGTTTCGTCGGTTCGGCCAACGACGCCACCGCGCCCTATTTCGGGCGCGAGCGCGGGCTCGGAACCATGCCCCACGGCCTCATCGGCTACGCCGGCAGCACGCTGCGCGCCGCCGAGATGTTCCACGAGACCTTCCCCGACGACCCGCTCTACGTCCTGGTCGACTATTTCGGCCACGAGATCGCCGATTCGCTCGCGGTCTGCCGCGCCTTCCCCGCCCTCGCCGACGCCGGCCGGCTCGGGATCCGGCTCGACACCCACGGCGGCCGCTTCGTCGAAGGCCTCGACACCGCCGCCTCCTACGCCGTGCTCGAGCGCCACGCCCCGGACGCGATCCGGACCTACCGCACCGAGCGCGAGTTGCGCTGGCTGACGGGCACCGGTGTGACCGCCGCCGCGCTGTTTCATCTGCGCGAGCGCCTCGACGAGGCGGGTTTTCCGCGCGTGCGGGTCATCGCCAGCTCGGGCTTCAGCCCGGAAAAGTGCAAGCTGATGGCGAGTGTGCGCGCGCCGATCGATTTCGTCGGCACCGGCTCGTACCTGCCGGAGCGCTGGAGCGAGACTTATGCCACCGCGGACGTGGTCGCTTACGACGGCGAGCCGCGGGTCAAGGTCGGTCGCGAGTTCCTGCTGCGGGGATGACGCGGGAATGTCCGGCCGACCCACTCGTCCACACCAACGAGGGGCGAGTTCCCCTAACGCAGGAGGACGCACGCGTCATGGAGCCCGAGGATGCGCTTGAACGAGCACTCGTGAGCCACGTCGCCGGGCTCCGCCGTTACGCCAGAGCCCTCATCGGCAACGCCAACGACGCCGAGGACCTGGTCCAGGAGAGCTTGGCGCGGGCGCTCGGGCGCCTCAAGCCGTGGCGACCGGTCCGTGATTTGCGCGCCTACCTGTTCACCGTGCTCCACAATCTTTATGTCGACCAGTACCGGTCCAAACGCGCAGCGCCGCCGACCGTGGACATCGACAACGTCCTGCACCACCCGTCCGCACCTGCCGATCAGGATCGCCGGCTGGAGCTGCGCGACCTCGCCCGCGGCCTCGCGTGTCTGCCCGACGAACAGCGCGAGGTGGTGTTGCTGGTCGGCCTCGAGGGGCTGAGCTACGCCGAGGTCGCCGGCGTTCTGGACATTCCCATCGGGACCGTGATGTCGCGGCTGTCGCGGGCCCGCAGTCACTTGCGCGAACTCGTCGAGGCGCGGCGGATGCCCGCGCCCGCCGCCGTACGGAAACCGTCATGACCACCGATCCCGAACGTCCGCAGGACCACCCCTCCGAAACCCTGTTGCACCGTTTCGTCGACGGCGACGTGCAGGGGAGTGAGCGTGTCTCGGTGGAGGCGATGCTCGCCGCCGACAAGGACGCGCTCGCCTCCGCGCGCACCTTCCAGCAGCAGAACATCCTGATGCAGGCGCTCTATCCCCGCCGTGAGGAGGACGCCATGCTGCCGGCCGCGGCGCTGAACCTCGCGCGCGGTCTGCGGCGGCGCCGCACGGTCCAGCGCGCCGTCGCCGCCTCGATCGCGACGGTGGCGCTGTTCGGGGCCGGTACCGCGGGTTGGCACGCCCAGGGCTACGTCGAGCGCATCGTGAAGACGCCGGTGGTGGCGGTCTTCCCGCCCAACGCGATGCCCGCCGCCGCCGGCGAGGAGGGCGCCGAGCCGGCGCCGTCGATGGCGCCGCTGCCGACCGCGGCGGGGACGGTCGCTGGCGACTCGCCGGCCTGGCTCGGCAAGAACGCCCGCGGCGTGCCGGTCCATCCACCCAACCTGCAGCAGGTCGGCTACCAGCTGGTCGACGGCCGCGCCGACCTCACCGCCTACGGGCCGGTGATCCGCTTCGCCTACACCCCGAGCGAGGGCGGCGACAGCCCGCGCCTGGCGCTGACCGTGGCGTCCTTCGGCAGCGACCGCCGCAGCCTGGCGACCACCGTCAACCCGCAGCACGCCTCGCTGTTCTGGCAGTCCGGCGCGCTGCTCTACGCGCTTTCGGGCGACGTGGCGCCGGGTCAACTGTTGCGGGTCGCCGAGGCGGTGGGCCGCGCGGAGCCGTCGACCCCGGCCGAGACGGCGGAACCCGCCGCGGCGGACGCGAGCGAGGCCAAGGCGAGCGACGGCTCGGCGTTGAAGGTGACGCCGGTCGCGGACCAGGGAGAAGCGTCGAAGGAACTCTGACCACCGGGCGCCGCGGCCGCGGCACTCTCCCGTCCGCGGCAGCCTTTCGGTACAACGGCCCCTCGACAACGCGCGCCGGCGCCGACGAGGAGGCTCGACGATGAACCCCGTGCTGTGGTCGCCCGACCCGAACGAAGCCGCCGCCACCGCCATGGCCGGCTTTCAGCGCCGCTTCGCCGAGCGCGTCGGGCGGCCGCTGGAGGACTGGGAGAGCTTCTGGCGGGCGTCGGTCGACGAACTCGCCGCCTTCTGGGCCCAGGCCTGGGACGAGCTCGGTGTCGTCGCCGACACCCCGCCGACCCGGGTGCTGGCCGACGGTGACCGCATGCCCGGGGCGCGCTGGTTCGAGGGCGCGCGGCTCAACTTCGCCCGCAACCTGCTGCCGCGCGACGACGCCTCGGCCGCGTTGATCGCCCACGGCGAGGACGGCCGCCGCACCGAGGTCAGCTGGGCCGAGCTGCAGGCCCGCGTCGCCGCGATCGAGACGGTCCTCGCCGAGGCCGGCGTGTTGGCCGGCGACCGGGTCGCCGCGGTCGTCGCCAACATCCCCGAAGCGGTGATCGGCATGCTCGCGACCGCGGCACTCGGTGGCACCTGGTCGTCGTGCTCGCCGGATTTCGGGGTGCAGGGCATCCTCGATCGGTTCGGCCAGATCGAGCCCAAGGTGCTGGTCGCCGTCGACGGCTACCACTACGCCGGCAAGCCGGTCGACATCCGCGCCAAGCTGGCCGAGGTCGTGCGCGCGCTGCCGTCGGTCGAGCGCGTGCTGGTGGTGCGCTATCTCGACCCCGCGGCCGACCTCGCGGAGATCCAACACGCCGTCGCGTGGGACGAGTTGGCCGTCGATCCGGCGGCGCGGCCGCGCTTCACACCGGTGCCGTTCGACCAGCCACTCTACATCCTCTACTCCTCCGGCACCACCGGCAAGCCGAAGGCGATCGTCCACGGCGTCGGCGGCACGCTGGTCCAACACCTCAAGGAGCACAAGCTCCACGGCGACGTGAAGCCCGGCGAGCGCGTGTTCTACTTCACCACCTGCGGCTGGATGATGTGGAACTGGATCGCCTCCGCCCTCGCCGCCGAGGCGACCCTGCTGCTCTACGACGGCTCGCCCTTTCACCCCGGCCCCGAGCGCCTCTTCGCCCTCGCCGAGACCGAAGGCATGGCGGTGTTCGGGACCAGCGCGAAATACATCGACGCCGTGAAGAAGTCGGGTCTGCGCCCGCGTGACCAGTTCGATCTGTCGAAGCTGCGGACCATCCTTTCGACCGGCTCGCCCCTGCTGCCGGAAAGTTTCGACTTCGTGTACGAGGCGATCAAACCGGAGCTACTGTTGGGGTCGATCTCGGGCGGGACGGACATCGTGTCCTGCTTCGTGTTGAACAACCCGATGCTGCCGGTGCGCCGCGGCGAGATCCAGTGCCGCGGGCTCGGCATGGCCGTCGACGTCTGGAACGAGCGCGGCGAGCCGGTCGTCGGCGAGAAGGGCGAGCTGGTCTGCACCAAGCCGTTCCCGGCGATGCCGGTGAGCTTTTGGAACGACCCGGCGGGCACGCGCTACCACAACGCCTATTTTGCGCGCTTTCCGGGGGTGTGGTGCCACGGCGACTTCGCCCAAATTACCGACAGCGGCGGCATCGTCATCCACGGCCGCTCGGACGCCGTCCTCAACCCCGGCGGGGTGCGCATCGGCACCGCCGAAATCTATCGCCAGGTCGAGCAGATCGACGAGGTGATGGAGGCGCTCTGCGTCGGCCAGCAATGGGAAGGCGACGTCCGGGTGGTGCTGTTCGTGCGGCTGCGCGACGGGGTCGAGCTCGACGACGCCCTCGTCGAGCGCATCAAGCGCCGCATCCGCGCCGAGACCACGCCGCGCCACGTGCCGGCCCGGATCGTGCAGGTGACCGACATCCCGCGCACGCTCTCCGGTAAGATCGTGGAGCTCGCCGTGCGCGACGTCATCCACGGCCGCGCGATCAAGAACACCGAAGCCCTCGCCAACCCGGAGGCCCTGGATCAGTACCGCGATCGACCGGAACTCCACGGCTGAGGGTCGTCGCCGCAAGCTTCTCGGCGCGCTGCCGCGCGCTCGCGCCCGTCGCCGACCGTGGCGGCTGGTGCGCGAGGTGGCCTTGTGGGCGGCGCCGGGCTGGGCCGCGCTCGGCGTCGGGGCGGTCCTAGGCTGGTGGCCGTGGCCGGCGCTGCTCGCGGGCGTGCTGGTCACCGCCGTCCTGGCGACGCCGCTGGCGGTGGCGCGGCGGCGCTTCATCGAAGAGCTCTGCGCCCTGGTGGACAGCTGGCCCGAGGGCCTGGAGCGCGAACCGCCGACGCGCGGTGGCTGGATCGTCGATCAGCTCTTCGTGACTCATCTGTGGCGCTTCTATCGCTGGCTGAAGCAGCGCGACGAACGCGAGGCCGCCGAGGAGGCGCTTCAAGAGCGGTTGATGGAGGTGCTGCCCGACCCGCTGTTGCAGGTGAACCCGAAAGGGCGCGTCATCTACGCCAACCGCGCCGCCTTCGACCGCCTCGGCGGTGAACTCCTCGAGCGCCCGCTCAGCCGCATCATCCGCGATCCCGACGTGCTCGAAGCGGTGACGACGGCGCTCGACGCCGATCTCGCGAGCCGGCTCACCATCGCCGAGCCCCGCGCCCGCGGTCGGCGCTTTCAGGTCGAGGTGCTGCCGGTGCGCATACCGGGCGAGGCGCCGCGGGTGGTGATGGTCCTGCGCGAGCGCACCAGCGAGCACATGAGCCAGCGGATGGTCAGCGACTTCGTGGCCAACGCCAGCCACGAGATCCGCACCCCGCTCACCACGGTGCGCGGGCTGATCGAGACGCTGCGCGGCGCCGCCCACCGCGATCCCGCCGCGCGCGAGCGTTTCCTCGCCACCATGGCGGCCGAGGCCGAACGGATGAACCGCCTCGTCGACGAGCTGATGACGCTCTCGAAGGTCGAGCTGATGGAGCGCGACCGGCCGCGCCAGCCGGTCGACCTCGCCGAGCTCCTCGCGGCGGTGCGCACCAGCCAGGACGCGCGCGCCGCCGAGGCCGGGGTCGGGCTGAGCCTGGAGGTGGCGGGCGACCTGCCCGAGATCCCGGGCGATCCCGACCAGCTCCACCAAGTCGTCGTCAACCTCGTCGACAACGCCCTCAAATACGGTGCGGCCGGTGGCCGCATCGCGCTCCGCGCCGGCCATCACCCGAGTGCGCCCCCACGCGCCGGCCGTCTGGCGGGCCTCGCCGTCGTCGCCGTCGACGTGATCGACCACGGCGACGGGATTCCCCCGGAGGCGGTGCCGCGGTTGACCGAACGCTTTTTCCGCGTCGACACGTCGCGCTCGCGCCGCCTCGGCGGCACCGGCCTCGGGCTCGCCATCGTCAAGCACATCGTCAGCCGCCACCGTGGCCACCTCGCGGTCGAGAGCGTTCTCGGCGAGGGCAGCCGCTTCACCGTCTTCCTCGCGCTCGACCCCGAGGCTTGAGGCCCTCTTGCGCGCCGTCGCGCCTGCGTGCACGACTTGCGGGCGAAGCCCTGCGGGGAATGTACAAGAGGCGAGGGAGGTTGTCGGATGCGCGTCGTCGTACTGGCGCGGATCGAGGCGTTGCCCGGTCACGAGGGCGATGTGGAAGAACTGCTGCGTTGGCAGGTCGGACCGACGCTCGAAGAGCGCGGTTGCCTCAACTACGATCTGCACCGGGATCGGGAGAACCCGTGCGTGTTCTGGTTCCACGAGACCTGGGCATGCGAGGCCGATCTGGAGCGGCACAGCCGCGCCGAGCACCTGACGCTCAACCGCGAGCGTCTGCGCGCGCATCTGGCGGGGCCGGTCGAGGTCCACCGCCTCGCGAAGCTCGCCTGAGCCGCGTCCGCCGTCGCCCCGGCGTCAGCCGCCGGCGAGACTGCCCACCGTCGCGTAGCTCTCCACCAGCGAGCCTACCACCAGGTACCAGCCGTCGACCAGTACAAAGAAGATCAGCTTGAACGGCAGCGAGATCATCACCGGCGGGAGCATCATCATCCCCATCGACATCAGGATCGACGCCACGACCATGTCGATGATGAGAAACGGCAGGTAGACCAGAAAGCCGATCTCGAAGGCACGGCGAAGTTCGCTGATCATAAAGGCCGGAATCAACACGCGGTAGGGGAGTGCCGCCGGCTCGTCCACCGGCGCGACTTCGGCGAGGTCCATGAACAAGGCGACGTCCTTGGCGCGGACGTGACCGCGCATGAACTCGTGCACCGGCGCGGCGGCGCGCTCCAGCGCCGCCATCTCCTCCATCTCCTCGGCCAGCAGCGGCTTGATCCCGGCTTCGTAGGATTCCTCGAAGACCGGCGCCATCACGAACAGGGTGAGAAACAGCGCGAGGCTCACCAGCACGGTGTTGGGCGGGGTCGTCTGCAGGCCGAGCGCGGTGCGCAGAAAGGCCAGCACGACGACGATGCGGGTGAACGAGGTCACCATCACCAGGATGCCCGGCGCCACGCTCAAGACCGTGACCAGCAGCATCAGCTGAAAGACGCGCCCGGTCACCGTGCCACCGTTGTCGCCGAGATCGAGCGAGAGCGACTGCGCCGCCGCCGGCTCGCCGGCCAGCCCCCACGCCGCCGCGGCGACGACCGCGCGCACCGCGAGGCGCCCCACCGGTGCCACGGCGCTCACTGGTGCACCTTCGGGCCGGCGGATGCGAAGCGGCGTAGCGGCGTAGCATCCGCCGGCCCGAGCACCGGTCGTGACGGC
>JAAAPF010000031.1 GCA_009908425.1 Alphaproteobacteria bacterium | reverse complement strand
GGCGGCGCTGGAGCCGGAGACCGCGGCGAAGACGGTACAGCCCAGGATGTTGGTGTGGATGAGCCCACCGGGGAGGCGGCGCAGCCACGGTGCCAGGCCCGCGAACATGTCCTCCGACAGTCGCGTGCGGTAGAGGATCTCTCCCATCCAGATGAACAGCGGCAGCGCCGTCAGCGTCCACGACGACGACGTCGCCCAGATCGTGGTGATCATCGCCGGCCCGACCGGGCGGCCGGTGAAGAGCTCCATGCCGACATAGGCGACACCTAGCAGCGCCAAGCCGACCCAGACACCGGTGCCGAGGAGCAGGAAGAGGACGAAGAGGAAGATGGCGACGAGGGAGAGCTCTTCCACCGCCGGCCGGCCTCAGCCCGTACCGTCGCCGGCGACCTCGCGGCGGATGCCGGGATCGCCGGTGCGGATCACCCGCACCAGCCGGTCGGTGAGCGCGATCGCGAAGACGATGCCGCCGATGACCATCGCACTCTGCGGGATCCACAACGGCGTGGCGTCCTGGCCCTGGCTGACGTCGCCGAAGCGCCAGGACCAGCGGGTCGACTGGAAGGCGTGGACGACGAAGTACCACATCAGCGCGCTGGCGACCGCGAAGCACCAGAGCTCGAGCCAGCGCCGGTGCCGCCCCGCCGCCTGCAGCAGCAGGCTCACCCGGATGTGGGCGCCGTGGTTCAACGCGCTGGCGAAGGCGAAGAACGAGGCGGCGGCCATGCAGTAGCCGGCGTAGGACGTCGCCCCCGGGAAGGTGAGCCCGCTCCAGCGCGCCAGGACCTGCGCCAGGATGATGACCAGGATCGCCACCAGGCACACCGCGGCGATGCCGGCGCAGGCACCGTAGAGCCGGTCGAGGGCGGCGCGCACGCGCCGGCCGCGGGGCCGGCCGGCGGAGGTGGGCGTCGTCACCCGCCGGTGCGCGCGCGGAATTCCTCGATCACCGCCCGGCCTTCGGGTCCGGCTTCGGCGAGCCACTCCTCGGTCATGGTACGACCGATTTCCTGGAGGTCGGCCTCCAGCTGCGCGCTCGGCGGCGCCACGGTCATCCCGTTCTCGGCGAGCTGGCCCGTGGTGAAGTCGGTGTACTGCACCGAGCGCCAGTAGCCGGCGTAGGCCGCGAGGTCGGCGCAGCCCTCGAAGACGTCGCGCGTCGCGGCGTCGAGGCCGTTCCAGGCGTCGAGGTTGGCGAAGACGTAGTTGCGCGGAAGCCAGGCGTTGACGGTGTAGAAGTGCGTCAGGCTCTCCCACACCTTGCGGTCGTAGCCGGTGGCACCCGACGAGATCATCGCCTCGGCGACGCCGGTGGCGAAGGCTTGGCTGATCTCGGCGGCCTCGATCTGCACCGGCGTCATGCCGGCGAGTTCGGCGAGCCGCGCCGTCGCCGCGTTGTCGCGTTGTACGAGCGGAACTTGATCCCCTCCATGTCGGCGAGCTCGTCGACCGGCTGTTTGAAGTAGAGGCCCTGGGGCGGCCACGGCACCGAATACAGCAGATGCAGGTTCTGCGCTTCGAGCAGGTCGCGCATCGGCGCCTCGGCCAGCTCCCACAACAGTTCCGCCTGCGCGAAGGAGGTGGCGAGGAACGGGATCGAGTCGATGCCGAAGAGCGGGTCCTCGTTCTGGTGCGCCGAGAGCAGGCGCTCGCCGATCGGGACCTGGCCGGTCTGGACCGCGCGCTTGATGTCGGCGCCGCCGAAGAGCGCCCCCGAGGGGTGGGTGACGACCTCGATGTCGCCGCCGGTGCCGGTGGTCACGCATTCGGCGAAGGCGGCGCCCGTCTCCGAGTGGAAGTTGCTGGCGGCGTAGGCCATCGGCATGTCCCACGTCTCCGCCGCCGCGCCCGACCCCGCCAACACCGCGACCGCGACGCCCACCGACGCGACCGCTCGCACCCGTGCCCGCTCGTCCATGGTCGTGCCCCTCTGGTTCGTTTCGACGATGACCGCCGCCGACCGCTCTATGGCCTGGCGGCGGGCGGGTCAACGCGCCGGCCTCAGCCCTCCACGCCCTCGGGCCGGCCGACGACGACGAAGAGGAGGTCGTCGGGATCGAACAGCTCGCCGGCGACGCGTTTGACGTCGTCGAGGGTGACCGCCTCGATATAGCCGTTGCGACGGTCGAGATAGTCGCGGCCGAGCCCCTGCGCCGACATGCTGCGCAGCAGCTGCGCCACCTGGGCGTTGCTGGTGAGCCGCAAGGGGAACGAGCCGGTCAAGAAGGTCTTCGCACCGTCGAGCTCGTCGGGCGTGATCTCGCCGGCCGCGACGCTCGCCACCTGCTCGCGCACCAGCCGGATGCTCTCGGCGACGTCTTCGTTGTTGGTGGCCACACCGCCCATCCACAGCGGCGCCTTGTCGGCGTCGAGGAGATAGCTGTAGGCGCCGTAGGCGAGCCCGCGCTTCTCGCGGATCTCCTGCATCAGCCGGCTCTGGAAGCCGCCGCCGCCGAGCAGATAGTTGGCGACGTAGGCCGCGTAGTAGTCCGGATCCCGGCGGTCGATGCCGCCGTGGCCGAAGGTCACGACGCTCTGCGGCACCGCCTGGTTCTCGACCACCGTGCGGCCGCCCGCCGGCTCGACCGCCGCGACGTCGGGCGCCGGCGAGCTCGCGGGCAGCTCACCGAAGATGCGGTCGAGCGCCGGCGCCAGCTCCTCGGCGGTGATGTCGCCGGCGACCCCGATGTGCAGCTTGTCGCGGGCGAGCTGCGCCGCGGTGAACGCCACCAGCGCGTCGCGGTCGAGCTCCGCCACGGTCTCGATCCGGCCTTCGGCCGGATGGCCGTAGCTGTGCTCGGGGAAGGCCGTGGCGAAGAACGATCGGCGCGAGATCACGTTGGGGTCGTTCAGGCGCCGCTTGAGGCCGGCCTGGATCTGGGCGCGGATGCGCTCGATCGGCTCGGCGTCGAAGCGCGGCGCGCTCAGCGCTTGGCGCAACAGGTCGAAGGCGAGCTCGCGGTTGGCGGTGAGGGTCCGCAGCTCGCCGGTCAGGTGATCGCGGTCGGCGTCGAAGCTCAGCCGGATGGCGTTGTCCTCCAGCGCGCCCCTGAACGCCTGGCTGTCCATGTCGCCGGCGCCCTCGTCGAGAAGCGCCGCGGTCATCCGGGCCAAGCCGGCCTGCTCCGCGGTCTCGTACTGCGCCCCGCCCTCGAACAGGAAGGACATCGCCAGCATCGGCACCGCCGGCTCGTGCAGGAGATAGGCGTGGATGCCGCCGGGGCTCACCACCTCCTCGACGCTCGCCGCCGACTGCGCGTCGCCCGAAGACGTGAAGGCGAGCGTCGTGGTCATGACCACCCCCAAGAAAACGTTGCGCATGGTGTCACCCGGTCTCGCCCCGATCGGCGCCCGCGGCCGGCCGCAGCAGCCCGGTGACGGAGCGGCCCGGGACGAGCACCTCACGTGCGGCGGCGTTGACCCGTTCCAGCTCGACCGCAGCTCGACCGCCGCCATCCGCTCGGGCCAGCGCTCGACGTCCTCGACGTCCAGCCCCGTCGTCAGTGCGGCGCCGAAGATCCGCGCCGCGCCGCCGAGGCTGTCGCGGGCGTAGACGCTTTCGGCCTGCATCCTGGTCTTCGCGCGCTCGAGTTCGTCGGCGTCGACCCCCTCGACGAGCGTCCGTCGCACGACCGCGTCGAGTGCCGTCTCCAGCTCCTCCAGCTCGACCCCGGCGCGCGGTGTCGCGTAGAGGCGCAGGGTCGTCGCGTCGAGCGCGTTGCCGCGGTAATAGGCCCCGGCGGAGGCGGCGAGCTGCTTGTCGACGACGAGCTC
Source organism: Alphaproteobacteria bacterium (assembly GCA_009908425.1). Classification (GTDB taxonomy): domain Bacteria; phylum Pseudomonadota; class Alphaproteobacteria; order Geminicoccales; family Geminicoccaceae; genus JAAAPF01. The sequence goes on along the minus strand of JAAAPF010000031.1, from coordinate 6,341 downwards.
GCGATAGAGCCGGCTGGTGGTGCCACCGCCGAGGATCTCGGCGAACAGGTCGAGGGCGTGGGCGGTCTCCCAGCCGGCCTGGTTCTGGCTCGGGGCGAGATAGGTACGCGCCAGCGTCGGCTGCGCGACCCGGGCGTCCTCGAGCACGACGCGGCGCGCGGCCTCCTGCGGCGGCTCGTCGAGACGGTCGCGCGCGGGCACCGCCGCGGCGGGAATCTGGCCGTAGGTCGCCTCGGCGAGCGGGCGGACCTCGCCGGCGTCGACGTCCCCGACCACGATCAGCACCGCGTTGTTGGGGGCGTACCAGGTCTCGTAGAAGTCGAGCGCGTCCTCGCGGCTGTAACCCTCGATCTCGTGGAACCAGCCGATGATCGGATCGCCGTACGGGTGGTTGAGGTACTGCGCCGCGCTCATCTGCTCGTAGAGCCGCGCCGAGGGGTCGTTGTCGACCCGCGAGCGCCGCTCCTCCAGGATGACGTCGCGCTCGGGCAGCACGACCTCGTCGGTGAGGCGCAGGTTGGCCATGCGGTCGGCCTCCATGCGCATCACCACCTCCAGCCGGTCCTTGGCGATGTTCTGGAAGTAGGCGGTGAAGTCCGACGACGTCATGGCGTTCTCGGTGCCGCCGTTGCGCGCCACCGTCCGCGAGAATTCGCCCGGCTCCAGGGTCTCGGTGCCCTTGAACATCAGGTGTTCGAGGAAATGCGGCAGGCCCGACTTGCCCGCCGGGCTGTCGGCGGTGCCGACCTTGTACCACACCCAGTGGCTCACCACCGGCGCGCGGCGGTTGGTGACCACGACCACCTGCATGCCGTTGTCGAGGGTGAAGGTCTCGGGCGAGAACATCCGCGCCTCGGCCGGGCTCGCGGTCGCCGCCGCGGTGGCCAGTGCCGTCGCGAACAGGATGCGGGTGGTCATGGGGTCTCTCCCGGGGGCAGGATCGGTTCGCTGCCGAGCTGGGTGGTGCGGACCTCGATGCCGGCGTCGGCGAGCCGGCGCGCCTCCGCCCGCGCGTCCAGCGCGGTCTCGTCGGCCCGGGCGTAGGCCCGCCGCTGGAAATCCAAGATGAACCAGAAACGGTCCTCGTCCAGGCCCGCGAGGCCGCGGCTCTCCTCCGCGATCGTCCGGCGGATGTCGGGATCGGCCCGGTCCGTCCCGGCCTGCGTCAACAGCGCCTGCGAGCCCGCAGTCACCGCGGTCGGCTCTTGGACGCGGCCGGTGAGCGCGCGCTCGGCGCGGTCGCTGGTGGTCCCTTCCTGCGGCCGTGGGGCGCCGGGCTCGGGCGGCCGCAGGTTGTACTCGGGCGGCAGCACCAGCGGCGCGCGCTCGACGACCTGGAACTCGTCGGGGGCGTTGCGGCCCATCCCCAGCCGATCGGCGAGCGTGCGGTCGCCGCCGCAGCCGGCGAGCAGCGCGAGGGGGAGCGAGACGACGACGAGGACGAGAGCACGACGCATGGACGGGAGGCCTCCGAACTGATCCGTCAATTGGGCGCCTTGCGCCGCGGCCGCAAGCCGTCGGCCACCAACAGGGCGGCGCCGACGACGATGGCGCTGTCGGCGACGTTGAACGCCGGCCAGTGCCAGCCGGCGTAGTGGAAATCGAGGAAATCGACCACCGCGCCGTGGACCACCCGGTCGATCGCGTTGCCGACGGCACCGGCGACGATCAGCCGAAACGACCACCGCTGCAACGGGTCGTCCACGCCGCGCGCGAGCCAGACGGTGAGCACGGCCGCGACCCCGACCGCCAAGGCGACCAGAGCCCAGCGCTGGAGGTCGCCGTCGTTGCCGCCCATGAGCCCGAAGCTGACGCCGCGGTTCCAGACCAGCACGAGGTTGAAGTAGGAGGTGACCTCCCACGGCCAGGTCAGGGGCGAGTAGGCGCGCAGGACGGCGGCCTTGCTGGCCTGATCGACGGCGAGGATCGCCGCCACGACGAAGGCGTCGCGCCCCACCGCGGCGCTCAGGCGGCGGCGCGCCAGGCCGCCACCGCCGCCTCGCAGCGTTCGCACAGGCCTTCGGCGGAGAGCTCGTCGACCTGCTGCCAGCAGCGCGCGCAGCGCTCGCCGCCGGCGCGCGCCGGCACCACCGCGACGCCCTCGACGTCGTCGAGCCGGAAGGCGTCGGCGGGGGCGGCGGCATCGGTGAGCGCGATGCCGCTGGTGATCGCGAGTTCGGCCAGGTCGAGGTCGGCGACGAGGGTGAGGTCGTCGGCGCCGAGATGGACGGTGGGCCGGGCCTCCAGCGAGGCGCCGATGCGCTTGTCGCGACGCTCGACCTCCAGCGCGCCGGTGATCACCCGGCGGATGTCGCGCACCCGCGCCCACTTGGCGGCGAGGGCGTCGTCGCGCCACGCCGCCGGCACCTCGCGGAAGCGCTGCAGGTGGACGCAGTCGCCCTCGCCGTGGCGCGAGGTCCAGGCCTCGTCACAGGTGAAGGCGAGCACCGGCGCCAGCCAGCGCACCAGCGTGTCGAAGAGGATGTCGAGCACGGTGCGGGCCGCCCGGCGCCGCGCGCCGTCCAGCGGATCGCAGTAGAGCGCGTCCTTTCTGACGTCGAAGTAGAACGCCGAGAGGTCGTTGGCGCAGAAGGTGGTGAGCGCCTGGTAGAGCCGGTCGTAGTCGAAGGCGGCGTTGCCGTCGTGCACCAGGCGGTCGAGCTCGCTCAGGCGGTGCAGCACCCAGCGCTCGAGCTCGGGCATCTCGGCGGGCTCGACCCGCTCGGCGGGACCGAAGCCGTCGAGGTTGCCCAACAGGAAGCGCAGCGTGTTGCGCAGGCGGCGATAGGCGTCGGCCTGGCGCTTGAGGATCTCGTCGCCGATGCGGATGTCCTCGGTGAAGTCCGCCGAGACCACCCAAAGGCGCGCGATGTCGGCGCCGTACTGCTTCAAGAGGTCCTGGACCTCGATGCCATTGCCCAAGGACTTCGACATCTTGCGGCCGAGCGGGTCGACGACGAAGCCGTGGGTCAACACGGCGTCGTAGGGGGCGCGGCCGCGGGTGCCGCAGCTCTCCATCAGGCTGGATTGGAACCAGCCGCGGTGCTGGTCGGAGCCCTCGAGGTAGAGCGAGGCCGGCCATTGCAGCTCGGGGCGCTGCTCCAGCACGGTGGCGTGGGTCGAGCCGGAATCGAACCAGACGTCGAGGATGTCGGTGACCTGCTCGTAGTCGGCCGGGTCGCGGTCGGGGCCGAGGAAATCGGCGGGATCGCGGGTCCACCAGGCGTCCGCCCCCTCCGCGCGGAAAGCGTCGGCGATGCGGGCGCAGACCTCGGCGTCGCGCAGCACCTCGCCGCTCGCCTTGTGGACGAAGACGGCGATCGGCACGCCCCAGGCGCGCTGGCGGCTGACGCACCAGTCGGGTCGGCTCTCGACCATGCCGCGGATGCGGTTGGCGCCCGAGGCCGGCACGAAGCGGGTCGCCTCGATGGCGCGCAGCGCCGTGTCGCGCAGGCGGTCCTCGCCGTCCATGGCGATGAACCATTGCGGCGTGGCGCGGAAGATCAAGGGCGCCTTCGAGCGCCAGGAATGCGGGTAGCTGTGCACCATCTGGCCGCGGGAGAGGAGCGCGAGCGCGCCGCTCGCCTCCAGCGCCTGGATCACCGGCTCGTGCGCCTCGAAGACGTGCACGCCCTCGAAGCCGGGCACGGCGGCGGTGTAGCGGCCGTCCTCGGCGACGGTGTCGGGCACGTCGAGGCCGTGGCGGGCCCCCAGGACGAAGTCGTCCTCGCCGTGGCTGGGCGCGATGTGGACGAGGCCCGTGCCCTGCTCGGTGGTGACGAACTCGCCCGCCAGCATCGGCACGTCGTAGTCGTAGCCGCGGCCGCGGAAGGGGTGCGCCAGCACGGTGCCGGCGAGATCCTTGCCCTTGAAGCGGGCCACGGTGCGGACCTCGTCGATCTTGGCGGCGGCGCAGACGTCGCCGACGAGCTCGTCGGCCAGCACCAGGCGCTCGCCCTCGCGGGCGAGGCTGCCCTCGCTGGCGTGGGTGACCTCGACCAGCCGGTAGTCCACCTCCTCGCCGAAGGCCACCGCCCGGTTGGCCGGCATGGTCCAGGGCGTCGTCGTCCAGATGACCACCGACGCCTGCTGCAGCTCCGGCACCGAGGTCTCGACGACGGGAAACCGCACCCAGATCGTGTGCGAGGTGTGGTCGTGGTACTCGACCTCGGCCTCGGCCAGCGCGGTCTTCTCCACCACCGACCACATCACCGACTTGTGGCCGCGGTAGAGGCTGCCCTTCATGAGGAACTTGGCGAGCTCCTCGAAGATGCCGGCCTCGGCGTCGTAGCTCATCGTGGTGTAGGGGGCGTCCCAGTCACCGAGGACGCCCAGGCGCTTGAACTCCTCCTTCTGCACCCCGATCCACTTGTCGGCGAACTCGCGGCATTGGCGACGGAAGGCCTGGATCGGGACCTGGTCCTTGTCCTTGCCCTTCTTCCTGTACTGCTGCTCGATGTGCCACTCGATCGGCAGGCCGTGGCAATCCCAGCCGGGGACGTAGGCGGCGTCCTTGCCCAGCATCTGCTGCGAGCGGTTGACCACGTCCTTGAGGATCTTGTTCAGCGCCGTCCCCATGTGGAGATGGCCGTTGGCGTAGGGCGGGCCGTCGTGCAGGATGAACTTCCCGCGGCCGGCCGAGTCGGCGCGCAGCCGGCGGTAGAGGTCGAGGCCCTCCCACCGCTTCAGGATCTCCGGTTCCCGCCGCGGCAGGTTGGCCTTCATCGGGAACGACGTCTGCGGCAGGGCGACGGTCTGGCGGAAGTCCTGGGTCATCGGTCCATCAGGCGCTGGGTGCCGCGTCGGGCTGGGGCGTGTGCCTTAGGATATGGCGGGCCTCGTCGCAATCGGCGGCCATCTGGGTCTTGAGGGCGTCCACGCCGTCGAAGTTGCGCTCGTCGCGCACGAAGCCGTGCCAGGCGAGCCGCACCCGCACGCCGTAGAGATCGACGTCGCGATCGAACAGATGAACTTCGAGGCGCAGGTCCTGGCCGTCGAACACCGGCCGCCAGCCGAGGCTCGCCGCGCCGTCGGCCCATTCGCCGTCCGCGAGCCGGAGGCGCACGGCGTAGACGCCGGTGCGCGGCAACAGAATGCGCCGGCCGATGGCGCGCAGGTTGGCGGTCGGATAGCCCAGCGTTCGGCCGATGCGGTCGCCTTCGACCACCAGCGCGTCGAGCTGATAGGGCCGACCCAGCACGGCGTTGGCCAGCGGCACGTCGCCGTCGGCGAGGGCCTGGCGGATGCGGGTGGAACTCGCCGGTGCGCCTTCGACCTCCACCGGCGGTAGCGCCTCGACGCCGTAGCCGACCTCGCGGCCGACGCGGGCGAGGAGTGCGGCGTCGCCCTGGCGGCGGTGACCGAACCGAAAGCTGTCGCCGACGACGACGTGGCGCACGCCGAGGCCGTGGGCGAGCACGTCGCGGGCGAAGGTCTCGGCGCTCATCCGCCGCAGCGCGTCGTTGAACGGGACGATGAACAACCGCTCGACGCCGAGCGCGCGCAGCCGCTCCATCCGCATGCGGAAGCCGCCGAGGCGCTCAGGCGCGCCGATCGGATCGAAGAACTCGCGCGGGTGCGGGCGGAAGGTGACCACGCCGAGAGCCCGGCCGCGTTCGGTGGCGTCACGCCGGGCGGCCGCGATCACGGCCTGATGGCCGCGGTGCACGCCGTCGAAGTTGCCCAGCGCCACCGCCGCGCCACGCATCTCGGCCGGCACCCGGCGATAGCCTCGCACGATCCGCATGGGCGCCAACTGCCACGCACGGGTGAGGGTGTCAAAGCCGGCTTCGCGCCGCCGCACGGCTGACGACCGAGGTGCGCGCGCCGCCGGCGCGGGCACCGTCGAGCGCCCATTGCGATCGCGCGCCGCCGTTTGCCGCCGCGCCTTCGAGGACACGGAGGTGCGTTCCGCCGGCGCGCCGCGCGTCCGCTTCGTAGACGAGACGGGTGGCGCCAACTCGGGGTGTCGGCCGTGGCTCTGCTCGCGCGGGCTGGCGCGGGCCTCGCCCGCGACCGCGCCACGCCGGAGGCCCCACGCTCGGGCGACGACCCGACGGCAAGACGTCCCGGTTGCGGCGCGAAGGGCGGAGGGGTAGCGAGGACGGTACGGTTTGCGGCCGGTGAGAGCGCGGCGCAGACGGCGGTGCCGACACGCAGATCGCCGCGGCCGGGCGACCTTTGGTCCCGCGCAGCTCGGGAGGCCGCCGTTGCCGCGCACGCGACTGCCTTGGCGCTCGGGCTTGGTGCTGCTGGTGGCCACAGCCGGCGTCGTCGACGTCCTCCTGCGCATGCAGCTGGTGGGGACGAGCAACGGCCTTCTGTTCGCCCTGAGGGATCCC
>JAAAPF010000297.1 GCA_009908425.1 Alphaproteobacteria bacterium | reverse complement strand
CCATTGTAGCGCCGGCGCAGCCGCTCCAGCGCGGCGGCCGCATCACAGCCGGGAGGAAGCCGGCTGGCGATGTCGCGCAGGCTCATGGGCTCGGCGGAGGCGAAGAGCACGGCCTCCACCATGCGTTCCTGCTCGGTGTCGGGCGGTGCGCCGAACAGGCCGTGGGCGGCGTCGCCGGTTTCGCTCATCGGTCCGTTGCCCGCCGACGCAGGGAAATGGGCGCGAAATTGTCCTCCTGGCGCAGCTCTACTGCCCCCTCCTTCACCAGCTCGAGAGAGGCGGCGAAGGTCGACGCCAGTGCCGAGCGTCGACGCCCCGGGTCGCCACGCCAGTCCGCGGGCAGGTAGCTCGCCAGATCCGTCCAGTCGCCGGCGAAGCCGATCAGCGGGCGCAGGCGTTCGAGCGCTTCCTCGAGCGGCAGAACCGGCCCGCGATCGAGGGAAAACGGTCGGAAGTCGTCCTTCGTGCGCAGCCGGGCATAGGCCTGGATGAGATCGAGCAGCGAGGCGGTGAAATGTGTGGTGCGCCGCTCGCCCATCGCCTCGGGCGCGCCGCGGGCGAAGACGTCGCGCCCCAGCCGGTCGCGCGCCATCAGCCGCGCGGCGGCGGTGCGCATCGCTTCCAGCCGCTCGAGCTGGTGCTTTTCGGCCGCCAGCTCCAGCGCCTGCACCCGCCGCTTGAACTCGTCGCGGGCGGCGTCGGCGAGGCTCAGCCGCGTCGGCGCCTCGGCCCGCGGGCGCAGCGCCCGCCGCGCCGCCCGCAGCGGGGTGACGACCTCGCGCTGCCAGGCGGCGCTGGCCTCGGCGAGGGCGGCGTAGCGGGCGTCGTCGATCGCGACGCCGCGGGCGTCGAGCCAGGCCAGCGCCAAGAGCAGCGGGACGTCGCAGCCGTGGCGGTCCTGCAGATCGAGCACGAGTTCGCGCACGCCCGGCGCCTCGTAGACGGCGACCGCGACCTCCCAGAGCCGGGTCACCGGTCGCCGAAGGTGATGCCGAGGCCGCGGGCGGTGGTGACCAGGGCGTCGTCGAGCTCGACCGCCTGGTAGCTGTTGATCGCCTCCTCCAGCGGCAGGTCGACGACACGGCGGTTCTGCCAGGCCACCATGCGCCCGAAGCGACCCTGGGCGCAGAGGTCGACCGCCGCCACCCCGAAGGCGGAGCCCAGCACCCGGTCGTTCGCCACCGGCGAGCCGCCGCGCTGGACGTGACCGAGGACGGTGACCCGGGTCTCGAAATCGGTGCGCCGGGCGATGGCTTCCGCGACCTGCTGGCCGACGCCGCCGTAGCGGCGCTCGCCCTGGGCCAGCGTCTGCAGATGATGGTCACCCTCGGGGTCCTTCACCGCCTCGGCGACGACCACCAGGCTGTGGTTGAGGCCGGCCTCGTGGCGGCGGGTGAGGTGCGCCGCGACCTTGTCGATGTCGTAGTCGATCTCCGGGATCAAGATGACGTGGGCGCCGCCGGCGATGCCGGCGTTGAGCGCGATGTGCCCGGCGTCGCGGCCCATGACCTCGAGGACCATGACCCGGCCGTGGCTCGCCGCGGTGATGTCGAGCCGGTCGAGCGCCTCGGTCGCCACCTCGACGGCGGAGGCGAAGCCGATCGAGGTCTCGGTGTGGCCGACGTCGTTGTCGATGGTCTTGGGAATGCCGACCAGGTTCCAGTCCGACTGCGTGGCGAGGCGGTGCAGGATGGCGAGGCTGCCGTCGCCGCCGATGCCGACGAGCGCGTCGAGGCCGAGCTCGTGGTAGCCGGCACCGATGACGTCCGAGCGGTCGACGGTGCCGCCGTGGCCGTCGGGATAGGCGAAGGGATCGCCCTTGTTGGTGGTCTCCAGCACGGTGCCGCCGCGGCCGACCAGCCCCGAGACGTGGGCCGGCGTCAGTTTCACCGCATCGACCGGCCGCACCAGAAAGCCGTGGGTCGCCTTGTGGATGCCGAGGACCTCGAAGCCGTAGCCGTCGGCACGGCGGACCACGGCGCGGACCACCGAGTTCAGTCCGGCACAGTCGCCCCCGCTGGTGAGCACCCCCAGTCGCATCGCCTTGATCTCCCCCCCTGAACGCGTGGGTGAGCGTAGCACGGCGCAAAAGCCTGGGAACCGCCGGCAAACGTGCTATAACGCCGGTCCGCAGCTCGTACAGGACAAGACGCCACGCCATGGTCTTCGACACGGAGATCGAGACTCTCAAAGCGGCACACCGGGCACTCGACCAGCGGATCCGTCAGATCGAGGCCGAGCGCTCGGCCGGGCAGCTGGAACTGCAGCGTCTCAAGCGACGCAAGCTGCAACTGAAGGACCGCATCAGCCGCCTCGAGAGCTCGCGGCTACCCGACATCATCGCCTGAACCCCCGGCCGCGCCACCGGGGCCGGCCTTCTGCCCCCGCTTGCAGCGGTACATCTCCCGATCGGCGGCGTTCAACACCGCGTCGGCCTCCTCGCCGGGCGCGAAGGCGTAGGCGCCGTAGGCGACCTCGACCCGGATGAGCTTGCCGTTCCAGGCGATCGGCCGCTCGTGGATCAGCTGCGCGAGGTTGCGGGCCTTGGCGCGGGCGGTATCCAGATCGGCCCACATCAAGATGACGCCGAACTCGTCGCCGCCGAGCCGGGCGAAGACGTCGGAGGCGCGCAGGTTGCGCATCAGCGTCTCGGCGACGTGGCGCAGCACGGCGTCGCCGGCGGCGTGGCCGTGGCGGTCGTTGACGCGCTTGAGGTCGTTGAGGTCGAAATAGATGACGCAGCCGGGGGTGCCGTAGCGCTCGATGGCGCGGATGGCGCGGGCGAGCTCGCGCATGAAGGAGCGCCGGTTGCTGATCGGCACCAGCGCGTCCTCGTCGGCGAGCCGCTCGAGCTCGGCCTCGCGCCGCCGCCGGCGCTCGATCTCCTCGTGCAGGAGCGCGTTGTCGCGCAACAGCGTCACCAGCGCCGCCCGCACCGCCGGGGTCAGGCTCGCCCGCGGAACGCCGGTGAGCTCGGCGATGTCCGCGTCGGTGAGCTCGACGCCCGGATCGGCGCGCTTGCGGCTCAAGACCCCGCCTCGACCAGCGTCACGTGGCCCATCTTGCGGCCGGCGCGCGCCTCGGCCTTGCCGTAGAGGTGCAAGCGCGCCCCCGGCCGCGCCAGCCACCCGGCCCAGCCCGCCACGTCGTCGCCGAGCAGGTTGACCATGCGGGCGCGGGCGAGCGCGCGCGGCGGCGCCAGCGGCCAGCCGCACACCGCCCGCACCGCCTGCTCGAACTGGTCCGGCAGGCAGGCGTCGAGGGTCCAGTGCCCGGAGTTGTGCGGGCGCGGCGCCAGCTCGTTGACGAGCAGCCGCCCGTCCGGGGTCTCGAACAGCTCCACCGCCAGCAGCCCCTCGAGCGCCAGCGCCTCGGCCAGGGCGATCGCGATCTCCCCGGCCGCGCGTGCGCTCGCGGCCGGCGCCGCGGCGGGCGCGACGGTCTCGGCGAGGATGCCGTCGGCGTGCCGGTTCTCGGCGAGGGGGAAGGTCTCGACGTCACCGCCGGGGGTGCGCGCCACCAGCACCGAGAGCTCGCGGGCGAAGGCGACCTCGCCTTCGAGGATCGCCGGCACCCGGCCGAGCGCCGCCGCCGCGCCGGCGAGCTCGGCGGCGGCGGCGACACGCCTCTGACCCTTGCCGTCGTAGCCCAGGCGGCGCGTCTTCAAGCGCGCCGGCCAGGTGACCTCGCCCTCCACCACGCCCGCCGGGGTGACGGGTGCGAAGGGCGCGGTCGCGAGGCCGAGTTGGCGGGCGAGCCGCTTCTCCGCCAGGCGGTCCTGGGTGACGGCGAGGACGCCGGCGCCGGGGCGCACGGGCGTCGCCGCGGCGATCCGCTCCAGCGCCGCGGTGGGGACGTTCTCGAATTCGAGGGTGACGACGTCGCAGGCGCGCGCGAAGGCGTCGAGGGCGGCGGTGTCGTCGAAGCGCGCGCAGGTCGCGGTGGCGGTCACCGCCAGCGCCGGCTCGGCCGGCGTCTCCGCGAAGACGTGGACCCGCAGGCCCAGCCGGTGGGCGGCGTGGGCCAACATGCGACCGAGCTGGCCGCCGCCGAGGATGCCGAGGGTGGCGCCCGGCGCGAGGGTCATGGTTCGGGCTCGTCCGCGGGTGTCCAGGGCACCGCCTCGCTCTGGCGGCGCCGCCAGGCGGCCAGGCGCTCGGCGAGGTCGGGATCGCCGAGCGCCAGGATCGCGGCCGCCTGCAGGGCGGCGTTGACGGCGCCGGCGCGGCCGATCGCGAAGGTTCCCACCGGCACCCCCGCCGGCATCTGGACGATCGAGTAGAGGCTGTCGACGCCGGCGAGCGCGCGGCTCTCCACCGGCACGCCCAGCACCGGCAGGGTGGTGAGCGCGGCGATCATGCCCGGCAGGTGGGCGGCGCCGCCGGCCCCGGCGATGATCACCTTGAACCCGCCGGCGGCGGCGTCGCGGGCGAAGCCGAACAGGCGCTCCGGCGTGCGGTGGGCCGAGACCACCAGCGCCTGTCGGCCGATCTCCAGGGCGTCCAGGGTGGTCGCGGCGGGTTCGAGGCAGGACCAGTCGGAGCGACTGCCCATCACCACGGCGACGTCGGCACTCAGCGGTCGTCCTCCGGCTCGCTCACGCCGTGGTTGAGCACCGCCTCGACGTCGCCGCCGGCCGCGGCCCGGTTGGCCGCCTCCAGCTCGACGAACACCTCCTCGCGCAGCACCGACGCCTGCGCCGGGAACACCAAGCCCAACTTCACGGTTTTGCCGCGCACCTCGACGACCCGCACCTCGATCTCGTGGTTGATGATGACGGCCTCACCGACCTTGCGGGTCAGATACAGCATCGGCCAGCGCCCCTCGCCCCGTTAGCGGCTGATTAACCCTGTTGCGACTAGCCTGCAACCGACCCGCAAATCGGGAGGCCGCCCGTGCCGGATCGCCTGGCCCTGTTCGAGCTGATCGACCGCAAGCTGGATTTCACCGACGCCCGCCACCGCGTGCTCACCCGCAACATCGCCAACGCCGACACCCCGGGCTACGTCCCCGAGGACGCCGTCGCGCCGGATTTCCGCCGCCTGGTGGCCGGCAGCGGCGGCGAGCCGGTCCGCCTCGCCCGCACCGACGCCGCCCACGTCGACGGCCGCGCCGCCACGCCGCGGTTTCGCACCGAGGCCACGCCGGCCGAGCTCGAGCCGTCGGGCAACGCCGTGAGCCTGGAGATCGAGGCCGGCAAGCTGCGCTCGAACTCCGGCGAGCACAAACGCGCCACCATGCTCTACGGCAAGTATTTGAACATGATCCGCCAAGCACTCGGTAAGGGCCAGTGACCCGCCGCCGTGAGGAGCGCCGCCGATGAAGCTCGAAGACGCGGTCCAGGTCGCCAGCGCCGGCATGCGGGTGCAGAGCACCCGGGTGCAGATCGCCTCGCAGAACCTCGCCAACTCGGACTCGCTGGCGACCACGCCCGGGGGCGAGCCCTACCGCCGCAAGACCGTGTCGTTTCGCGAGGCGCTCGACCGCGACAGCGGCCTGCACCTGGTCGGCATCGACCGCTACGGGGTCGATCAGGGCGCCTTCGACAAGCGCCACGACCCGAGCCATCCCGCCGCCGACGCCGCCGGCTACGTCCAGCTGCCCAACGTCGAGCCGCTGGTGGAACTCATGGACATGCGCGAGGCCCAGCGCTCCTACGAGGCCAACCTCCAGGCCATGTCGCTGACGCGCACCATGGTCTCGCAGACCCTCAACCTGTTGAAGTGAGCCGGAGCCCCGCGCCATGACCAGCGTCGATCCGCTCGCCGCCCGTCTCGCCCAACTCGTCAAGGCCCCGGGCCAGGCGCCGGGCACCGGCGAGCCGCCGGGGGCCGACTTCGAGATGATGCTGAAGGAGGCGATCCGGGACACCGTCGCCACCAGCCGCAGCGCCGAGACCACCGCCGCCGAGCACGTGCTGGGCGAGGCCTCGGTGCGCGAGGTGGTCGAGGCGGTCACCCAGGCGGAGATGGGCCTGCAGACGGCGAGCGCGGTGCGCGACCGCGTCATCGCCGCCTATCAGGACATCATTCGCATGCCGATCTGAGGCGGCGGCGATGCTGAGCGATCCCACCCTCGATCTCTCCCGTCAGGCCGTCTTCGTCTGCCTCAAGGTCGGCGCCCCGCTCCTGCTGGTCGCGCTCGGCGTCGGCCTCGTCGTCTCCTTTCTGCAGGCGATCACCCAGATCCAGGAGCCCACCCTCACCTTCGTGCCCAAGATCGTCGGCATGTTCGCCGCGATGATCCTGGCGATGCCGTTCATGCTGGCGACGCTCGTCGGCTTCACCGAGGCGCTGTTCGCGCAGATCGGCGCCGGGCTTTGAACCTGGCGGTGACCGCCGAGGTCGCGAGCATCCTGCTGGTCTTCGCGCGCATCGGCGCGGCCTTGATGGTGCTGCCGGTCTTCGGCGAGGGCTACGTGCTCGCCCGCGCGCGGCTGGTCATCGCCCTCGCCCTCGCGGTCATGCTGACGCCGGTCCTGCGCCCCGGCCTGCCGCCGGTCACGGGCTTCGACGCCGCCTTCGCCGGGCTGGTGGTGGGCGAGGTCGTCCACGGCCTGTTCATCGGCAGCTTCGTCCGGCTGGGCGTCATGGCGCTGTCGGTCGCCGGCACCACCTTCGCGATGCAGATGGGCTTCGGGGCGGCCAACTTCTTCAACCCGATGGCCGGAGCGCAGACCGCGGTGACCGGCAATCTGCTCACCGCCGCGGGGCTGATGACGCTGTTGGTGCTCGACGGCCACCACGCCATGCTCGCCGGGCTGGTGGCGAGCTACGACGCGCTGCCGGCGGGCGCCGGGGTGGCGGCCGGCGACATGGCGGCGGCGATGGCGCGCGGCAGCGCCGACGCCATGGTGCTGGGCGTGCAGATGGCGATGCCGATCACCGTGGCGGCGGTCGTCCTCTACGGCGTGCTCGGGATGATGAGCCGGCTGGTGCCGACCCTGCAGGTGATGTTCGTGGCGATGCCGGCGCAGATCCTCTTGGGTTTGGCCGTGCTCGGGCTGTCGCTCGGCGCCATCGTCGAGCTCTACGCCCGCTTCACCGCCGACCTCGTCCTGCAGCTGGGGGCCTGAGCCCGTGGCCGACGAGCAGCCGGAACGCGACGAGCGCACCGAAGACCCGACCCCCAAACGGCTGGAGGACGCCAAGAAGGAGGGCCAGGTCCCGTCCTCGCGCGACGTCACCAGCCTCTTTATCCTCGCGGTCGGGCTGATGCTGGTGTCACCGCTGGGGGCCGGCGCCTTCGCCGGGCTGTTGGCGCCGCTCGCGAGCCTGTTGGAACACCCGCATCTGGTGAACACCGATCCGGCCTCGCTCGCCGCTCTGACCGTCCGGCTCGTCCTCGCCCTCGCCGTGGTCCTCGCCCTGCCCTTCGCCGGCTTCGTCGTCGCCGCGATCCTCGCCAACCTCGCCCAGCACGGCCTGGTGTTCTCGCTCAAGCCGGTGACGCCCAAGCTCCAGAAGATCTCGCCGCTGGGCGGCCTCAAGCGCCTGTTCGCGCCGAAGGCGCTGGCCGAGGCGCTCAAGAACATCGCCAAGGTGGTGCTGTTGGGCGCGGTCGCCTGGTGGGCGGCGAGCCCGCTGCTCTCCGAGGTGCCGGCGACCGCGGCGGTGCCGGTGCGCGAGGTGCTGGGGATCCTGCAGGGGCTGCTCTTGCGGGCGCTCGGCGCGGCGCTGGCCGTCGTGGCCGTCATCGCGATCGCCGACTTCGTCCTGCAGCGCCACAGCCACTGGGAAAACCTCAAGATGACGCGCAAGCAGGTGCGCGACGAGAACAAGCAGACCGAGGGCGACCCCCACGTCAAAGCCAAGATCCGCCAGCTGCGCTCGGAGCGCTCGCGCCAGCGGATGATGCAGGCGGTGCCCGAGGCCACCGTCGTCGTCACCAACCCGACCCACTACGCGGTGGCGCTGCGCTACGATCCCGACGCCATGAAGGCGCCCGAGGTCACCGCCAAGGGCACCGACGCGGTGGCCTTCCGCATCCGCGCGCTCGCCCGCGAGCACCGCGTGCCGGTGGTCGAGAACCGCGCCCTCGCCCGCGCGCTCCACGGCGACGTCGAGGTCGGCCACACCATCCCGACCCGGCATTTCGAGGCCGTCGCCGAGGTCATCGGCTTCGTCATGCGCCAGCGCTCGGCAGGCGCTGCCGGCGCTTAACCCTTCGTTAACCCGCCGCGGCGACGCTCTGGGACGTTCGTCCGACCGGAGTATCGCCCGGTGTTGTCTCGTTCCGTGCGGCGCACCCGCGCCGTTGTCGTCCTCGCCCTGTGTCTGCTCACCCCGCGCCACGCCCCCGAAGCCGCCCGCTTCTTCGAGGCGGCCGTCCCGGAACTGGGCGCGGACGTCACCCTGCCGCGCTGGGAGCGGGCCCGCGCCGCGCTGGCGCACGACGGCCGGCGTCTCGACGCCTGTCTGGAGGACGCCGCGGCCTGCGGCGACCCCCGCCGCGCCGCCTGGCGTGCGCTCGTCTTGGACCTGCGGGAGCGCCCGCGGCCCGACCGCCTCGCCGCGGTCAACCGCTTCGTCAACGCGGTGTCCTACGCCAGCGACCGCGACCGCCACGGCACCCGCGACTTCTGGGCGGGCCCTTGGAACTTTCTCGCCGTCGCCGGCGCCGGCGACTGCGAGGACTACGCCATCGCCAAGTACGCCACGCTCGCCCGCCTCGGCGTGCCGGTGCGCGACATGCGCATTCTGGTGGTCGAGGACCGCCGGCGCGGCCTCCCTCACGCCGTCCTGGCGGTCCGCACCGCCGACGGTGTGCGGCTCTTGGACAACCAGTCGGAGCACCTGCTCGACGCCGCCCACGACGACCGCTACCTGCCCTACTACGCGGTCAACGAACGGCGCCGCTGGCTCTACCGGCTGCCGGAGCAGCCGGCGCCGGCGCGCTGATCTCCGCCGGTGGTCCGGATTGCGCCGCACCGCACCCGTTGCTCCACTGCCACGTCGGTTCGTTCAACCAACCGGCCCGGAACGCGTCATGGACTCCGACCTCAAGATCGCCTTCCACAACCTGCCGCACTCGGACGCCGTCGAGCACGACATTCGCGAGCGGGTCGCCAAGCTGGAGGGTCTGTTCGACAAGATCGTCAGCTGCCGGGTGGTGGTGGAGGCGCCGGCCAAGAACGCCGCCGGTGCCGCGTCCTTCGCGGTCAAGATCGACATCAACGTGCCGGGCCAGGACATCGTCGTGAAGCCGGACCCCGCCCCCGACATGCACAGCGCGGTCGTCGCCGCCTTCGACGCCGCCAAACGGCGGTTGAAGGCGCACGCCGAAAAACGCCGCGGCTGAAGCGGGACGACCGCATCCCCCGCCGGTCTCACGGCGGCGGCGCCCGGACCCCGCCGCTGGCCCTAGAGCGCGTCCCGTTCAAGCTGACCGAGCCACCCGCACACCCCGCCCGGCCACCCAGGTTATCGTGCTCATGGGCGGCCGGGCGGGGTGTGCGGGTGGGTTCGCCCAAGTGGGACGCGCACCAGTGCCCGTCGCGCTCACCCGCTCTCGCGGTCGCCGGGGTCGAGCGCGCGCTCCATGGCGTCCAGCAAGCCGACGCGGTCGATCGGCTTGGTGACGAAGCCGTCCATGCCGACGGCGCGGCAGGCCTCGGCCTCGCGGCCACCGGCGTTGGCGGTGACCGCGACGATCGGGATCGCCGCCGCGGCGCCGTCGAGGGCGCGGATGCGGCGCGCCGCCTCGATCCCGCTGATCCCGGGCAGCTGCAGGTCCATCAACACGATGTCGACGTCGCCGGCCGCCACCGCCTCGACCGCGGCCTCGCCGTCGGCGACGACGCTCACGCGGTGGCCGGCCTTCTCCAGCAGCACCCGCAGCAGGCGGGCGTTGAGCGGGTTGTCGTCGACGGCGAGGACGTGGCGGCCGGTGCGCCGACGGTCCTCGAGACCGGGTTCGGTGAGAAACGCCCGCGCGGCGGGCTCGGCGGCGAGCAGGATGCCGAGCGCGTCGGCGAGCGTCTCGGTGCGGACGGGGTACGGCAGATAGCCGGCGAAGCCGGCGCGCCGCCACGCCTCGGGCGCGCCCCGCACCCCGCTGGGCGCGAGGGCGAGCGCCACCGCCTCGGGGCGGGCGTCGAGCAGGGCGCGGGCCAG
>JAAAPF010000039.1 GCA_009908425.1 Alphaproteobacteria bacterium | reverse complement strand
GGTTGGCGGCCGCCCAAGCGGCGTTGCACAAAGGCGTCGTGAGCCGCGATCGTTGACCGACGCGACCGACGATCACGCCGCCGCGGGGAGGGAACGGCTCGCCGCGCTCAGGGCCGGCGGCAAGCCGGCCCTCGCCCGGGCGCTCGCGGCGATCGAGGCGACGGGCGACGACGCGGAGACGGTCGCTCTCCTCGACGCCGCCTTCGCCGACCCCAAGGCCCACGTCGTCGGCATGACCGGCCCGCCCGGCGTCGGTAAGTCGACCTTGGCGGCGGCGCTGATCGGCGCGCTGCGCAAGCGCGGCGAGAGCGTCGGCGTCATCGCCGTCGACCCCTCGTCCAAGCGCCGCGGCGGCGCGCTTTTGGGCGATCGCACCCGCATCCTCCACGATCCGGAGGATGCCGGACTCTACGTCCGCTCGATGGCGGCCCGCAACGAGCTCGGTGGGCTCGCGGCGCTGACCATGCCGGCGCTGGTGTTGATGCGCGCGCTGTTCGACCGGGTGCTGGTGGAGACCGTCGGGGTCGGCCAGTCGGAGACGACGATCGGCGAGGTCGCCGACACCGTCGTCTTCGCCGCCCAGCCGGCATCGGGCGACAGCCTGCAGTTCATGAAGGCCGGCATCGTGGAGGTGCCGCACATCGCCGTCGTCACCAAGGCCGACATGGGCGGGCCGGCCGAGCGTGCGGCGCGCGAGCTCGAAGCCGCGCTCGCCATGGCCGAGCCCGAGGAGGACGACTGGGAGATCCAGGTCCGGCTGGTCGCCGCCGCCGAGGGGCGCGGCATCGACGAACTCGTGGCGGATCTCGACCGCCACCGCACCGCCGTGGGTGACGGCCTCGCCACCCGACGGCGCGCCCAGGCCGGCGGGTGGCTGGAGCGCCGCCTGCACGACCTCTACGGGCGCCGTGGGCTCGCCGAGCTGCGCGCCGAGGGCGAGCGCCTGGCCGAGCCCACCGACCGCCCCTTCGCCGCCTACGCCGAGCTCTCGGCGCGCTTGGAGGCGAAGGTGAGGTCGAGCCAGTCCGGCACCCGCGGCGAGACCACCGCCGTTTCGGCCTGAAGCGGCGTCCCGGCGTCGCGGGCCTTGTCCCAGCGATCCAAGCGGATCAGCGCCAGCCCCATGTCGCCGTGGCACGAGCGCAGCTCGCCGACCTCGATCTCGCCGGCGCGGATCGGTGTCCCGGGCTCGGCGTGGCGGTCCAACGTCACCGGCACCAGCCGCTTGCGGACGGTGCCGCGGTAGCGCATGCGCGCGGTCAATTCCTGGCCGACGAAGCACCCCTTGTCGAAATCGACGCCGTGCAGCTCGACGAAGCCGTTCTCCAGGAGCAGGGCCTTGTCGGGCTCCAGGTCGCGGCTACCGGCGGGCACGCCGAGGGCGAGGCGGTGGCGGTCGTACTCCTCGAAGGTGGCGGCATCGCCCAGGTCGGCGAGCGCCGCCTCGACCCGTGCCGGCTCACCGACCACCCGGCGGCCGAGCGCGGCGAGACGGGGATCGACGACGTCGATCTCGGCCCCGGCCACCGCCGCCGGCTCGCCGTCGAACAGGGCGTAGACCGCGAGGTCGTCGCGCTTGGTGAAGCCGACGTCGGCGCGCAGGCGGTAGAGCGTGAGCCGGCGCACGAGGTCGTCGACGCGGCCGGCTTCGACGTCGAGCCAGAGCCCGTCGCCGTGGGCGAACACCAGGAAATCGAACAGGTACTTGCCCTGCGGGGTCAACAGCGCGGCGTAGATCGCGGACGCCTCGCTCAGCCGATCGAGGTCGTTGCTGACCAGCCCCTGCAACAGCTTCACCGCGTCGGCACCGCTCAGCTCCAGCACGCCGCGGTCGTCCAGTCGCGTCCAGCGCGTCATCGCGTCCTCTCCGTCGTCGCCCGCTACGACGGAGGTGGGCGGCCGGAGGCGCCGCGTGAAGGGCCTCGATCGTCGTCCAAAAGCGGCGGCAGCTCGTCGAGGCTGCGGATGGTGGCGACCGGCTCGCCGGGGAGGCGATCGACCGGCTGATCGAAGCGATTGACCCAGACCACCCGCAGGCCGTGATGGGCCGCGCCGTGGGCGTCCCAGCTGTTGGCCGACAGAAAGCAGATCGCCTCGGGCAGGAGGTCGAGCCGGCTGCAGGCGAGGGCGTAGACCTCGGGGCGGGGTTTGTAGAGGCCGACCTCCTCGATGCTGAGGACGTGGTCGAGGAGGGGACCGATGTCGGCGGCCGCGACGGCGTCGCGGAGCATGGCCGGCGCGCCGTTGGAGAGGATGGCGGTGGCCCGGCCGCGCGCCCGCACGGTCTCGAGGGTCGCCGTCACCTCGGGATAGGCGTCGAGCTCGCGGTAGGCCTCGAGCAGGCGCGCCCGCAACTCGCCGTCGCCCGCGAACCCGTAGCGCTCCAGCGCGACGTCGAGGGCGTCGCAGGTGAGCGTCCAGAAGTCGGCATGGGCGCCCATGAGGGTCCGCAGCCAGGTGTATTCGAGCTGCTTTTGACGCCACAGCGCGGACACCGCGCCGGGGTCGTCGCCGAGCGCGCTCCGATGGCGCCGCACCGCGCCGTGCACGTCGAACAGGGTGCCGTAGGCGTCGAAGACACAGGCGCGCGTCCCTCGGAGCGCGTCGATGGCCATGGTTTGCTCCCCGCCGCGCGAAGGTGGGCAGCATGACACGTCGCGCCGCCGCCCACCATCGGCGGACGGCGGCGCGCGTTCACGGCCGGGCGACGGCGCGGCCGCTCAGGCCGCTTCGGCGCGGTCCTGCCGGGTGAGGATGGCGTCGGAAAGCCGCAGGAGCGCGAGCTGGCGGTCGCGGCTCGACGCCGTGGCGAGCCGACGCGCCAATTCGTGCTCCAGCGCCTCCGGCGGCAACGACCCGAGACAGCCGGCGACCGCCGGCATGCTCTCGTCGCCGGCGACGACCGCGGCGTCGATCAGCCGGCCGGTGGCGCGGCCCCCGCGCCGGCGCGCGAGGGCGTGCATCGCGGCGAGACGGACCGCGGCGTCGCGGTCGCCCAGGCGGAATTCGAGTTTGTGGACGATCGCGCCGTCGACGGCGTCGCCGTGGGCGGCGATCCAGCGGATCGCGCCGGCCCGCAGACCCGGATCCGCGTCGTCGAGACAGGCCACGATGGCGTCGTCGCCGGCGGGGCCGACCGCGCTCGCCAGGGTGCGCAGGCCCGACAGCCGCAGCGTCGGGTCGCGCTCCTCGAGCAGCCGGCGCGCCGCCTCGATCGCCGGGTCGGGCGCGGCCTGGAGCGCCTCGCCGACCTGGGCGAGCGAGACCGCCGCGGCGCCGCGCAATTCGGCGTCGTCGGTCGCCAGCACGATGGCGGCGAGCGCGCCGGCGACGTCGGCGTCGGGGAAGTCGGCGACACGACGCGCGATCTCGCGGCGCACCTTGGCGACGATCTCCGGTGCGGCCGCCCGCGCGTCGAGCGGGGCGTGCTCGCTGAGGGCGGCGTGGTCGGGGGCGAGCGCGGCCCGCCGGCGCGCTTCGGGGCCGTGGGTGAGCACGCCGAGGAAGAGCGGCAGCACCGCTGCCGTGGTGCCGTCGCGACGCGCCAGCGCCGCCATGGCGTCGAGCACGCCGGCGCGCAGCGCCTCCTCGCGCGCGAACAGCTGCGCCGCCAGCGCCGGCACCACCGCGCCGCCGCCGACGTGCGACAGCACGCGGGCGCAGGCGACGCGGACGGCGCTCGGAGCGTTGGGGTCCGCCAGCCGTTCGCCGAGATCGATGCGCGCGGCCTCGGCGTCGATCGCTGCGAGCGTCTCGGCGGCGCGGCAGCCGATCGCCGGGTCGTGGCTGCGCAGCTTGCCGCGCACCCTCCACAGCAGGTCGGCGGAGCGATGCGCGCTCCCCAGGCGCGCCAGGGCGCCGAGCGCGGCCGCCGCGACCTCGATCTCGCCGTCGTCGAGCAGCACCTCTAGAATCGACGGCATGGTCGGACCGGCGTGCTCGGCGACCAGCGCGCGCACCGCCGGGCTCGGGTCGTGGGCGCGGCGCAACAGCGCGGAGTGGCTCGGAGCGAGCTTGGCGAGGGCGGCGGCGGCGGCGAGCCGGACGCCCTCGTCGTCGTGGCCGAGGAACATCGCCAGGGCGTCGGTCTGGCCCGCGTCGGCACAGCCGGCGAGCGCTTCGACCGCGCTTCGGGCGCGGTGTACCGGCGCCTCGCGGACCAGCCGGCCGATGGCCCGGCGGCCGCTGTCGCCGAGTTCGGCCAGGGTGCGGATGACGGCGTCGTCGAGCGAAGGCGAGACGTGGCGGTCCAGGAGCTCCAACAGGTCCGGCACCGCGTTCGCGTCGCCGACCACGGCGAGGGCCTGCACCGCCTCGCAGCACAGCGCCTGCCGGCTGGCCTGCGACGCCGGCGACTGCTCGTAGATGAAGGCGTCGGGATTGCGGATCAGCCGCCGCAGCGCCGGCCGCACCGCGCCGTCGCCGAGGGCGACCAGCCCGCGGAGCGCGGCGCGGCGGCATTCCAGCTCGGTCTCCTCGTTGAACGCCTGGCGCAGGGTGGCGCGACCCGCCCTCGGCGCCTTGGCGGCGACGGTCCGCAGCGCTTCGCGTCGGACCAGCGGGTCGGGATCTTCGGCGAGGTCGCGCAGGCGAGCGAGCACGCTTGCCCCTTCGAGACGGCCGACGCAGCGCGCCGCCTGCAGGCGGACGTCGCGGTCGGCGTGGGCCATCAGCCGGTCGAGGCTCGTCTGGAAGCGTGTAGCCGCCTTCATCGCTCGCTCTCCGTGTGGTCGGTGGCTCGGCGGACGGAGCGCGCGGCTCCGCAGCGTCGGCGATCGTGGCTCGGTCCGCAGCAAGTCCCCACGACCCTCCGACCCCACGGCGCGCGCGACCACTGGCCACAGCTCAGTGTCGCTCAAGACCCGCCTCCACGCCGCCACTTCCGCTGCCGGTGCTCGCGCTGCGACCGACCGTCGAATGCGGTTGAACACGCGGGCGAGCGAGTACCGGTGAGCGGCGCGACTGGCTGCAAGCGGGCCTCTCAGTGCTCGCGAGGTCGTCGTGTCGAGGCGGACCGCGTCACGACCTTCTCGATGTATCAGCAGCTTCCGGCCGAGGCATCAAGGTGCGAAAAATGCGTCAAAAGCGCGATCGACCTTGGTGTAGGACTGACGAATGCCGAACAAAGATGAACCGCGTTTATACGTGGTTGTCGCGACATCGTTTTTATACAAAGGATCGGGTGTTGAAACGGGCGTTTGTGGCAGCGCATCGGGCGCCGAAACGACAGCGGCGTCCCGAGGGACGCCGCTCGCCACGTTCCGAAGGGAAAACGCGGTCTATTCGCGGGCTTGGCCGAGGAAGTGGAGGAGGAAGATGAAGAGATTGATGAAGTCCAGATAGAGCTTGAGCGCCCCCATGATCGCCGACTTGGCGGTGGCGGTGGCGTCGTTCTGGACCTCGAAATAGAGGTTCTTGAGCTGCTGCGTGTCCCAGGCGGTCAGTCCGGCGAAGATGAAAACGCCGAGGGCGCTGACGACGAACTGAAGCGCCGAGCTCTGCAGGAAGAGGTTGACCAGCATCGCCAGGATCAGGCCGAACAGGCCCATCACCAGGAACGACCCGAAGGCCGAGAGGTCGCGCTTGGTGGTGTAGCCGTAGAGGCTGAGCGCGCCGAAGGCGGCGGCGGTGATGAAGAAGGTGCGGGCGATGCTCTCGCCGGTGAACACCAAGAAGATCGAGGCCAGCGACAGCCCCATGACCGCGGCGTAGACCCAGAAGAGGATCTGCGCGGTCGACACGCTGAAGCGTTGGATGCCGAAGCTGAGGGCGAAGACGAAGCCCAGGGGCGCCAGCATCACCACCCATTTCAAGGGCGTGCCGAAGATCGGCTGGTAGAGGGCCGGCGTGGACGCGACGACGAAGGCCACGAGGCCGGTGATCGCGAGGCCGAGCCCCATGTAGTTGTAGATCGACAGCATGTAGGCGCGCAGGCCCTCGTCGACGCGCTCGACGGAGGCGCCCGGCCGCGCCGCGGCCGCGCGCGCGTTCGGATCGTTCGCCATGCTCAGTCCTCTGCACGTGTTCGCTATGCGTCATTATATTGGCAGGGATGCGGCCGCGATCAAGCGAGCGCGGCGGCCGTCTCCGGCGTGGCGGTGGCCTCGCGTACGAGCCAGTCCCGAAAAGCGGCGACGCAGGGATCGTCCAGGACCCCGCGGCCATAGACCGCGAGCCAATGGCCGAGCTCCAGCGGCGCGACGTCGAGCGGGGCCACGAGCCTGCCGGCGGCGAGCTCGCGCGCGACGAAGCCGTGGTCGACCAGCGCCACGCCCTGGCCACTGCGCGCCGCCTGGATCGCCGCCTCGGCCGGCTCGAGCTGCAGCGCGTCGTCGAGCGGCAGGTCGTCGACGTCGAAGGCCCGCGCCCAGCGCCGCCAGTCCCAGGCGCTGGCGTCGGTGACGAGCAGCTGGTGGCGTGCAAGGTCCGAGGGGCGCGCGAGCGGCGGGGCGTGGTCGACGTAGCGCGGCGCCGCCACCGGCACGGCGCGGTGTACCACCACGACGTCGCCGCGCCGGCCCGGCTCGCCGGCGCGTACGTAGATGACGCCGAGATCGAAGGGCTCCTTGCCGAGCTTGACCTCGCCGAGGCCGGAGGTGAGCCGCACCTGAATGTCGGGGCGTTCGGTCTGGAAGCGCTCGAGCCGCGGGATCAGCCAGCGGATCGCGAAGGTGGGCGGCACCTTCAGCTTGACGTCGCGCTCGGGCTGGCGCAGCCGCGCCACCGTCTTCTCGATGTCGCGAAAGGCCTGGGTGAGCACCGGCAACAGCCGATCGCCGTCGGCGGTTAGCCGCACCTTGCGGTGAACGCGGCGAAACAGCGGCACGCCCAGATCCTCCTCCAGCGTGCGGATCTGGCGGCTCACCGCGCTCTGGGTGACGTGGAGCTCTTCGGCGGCCTTGGTGAAGCTGCCCCGACGGGCCGCCGCTTCGAAGGTCCGCAGCGACGTCAGCGGCGGCAGCTTGTGCATGACGTCAACTCATGTCTCCGGTTCGAAACGGTCGTTTGAACGCCGTGTCACGGGGCGCGATGTTCGGGCAACCACAAGCAAAACGCATGGAGGTGGAATCGCAAATGGCCAAGGTTGTCGATCGCTCGTTCGGGGTGGCCTCGCCGGTGGACCTGGCGAAGGCCGGCCTCGACGCCGAACTGCCGCACCGTCGCCGCCACGGCGGGTCCGACGGCTTCCGTTTGAACGACGTGCTGCGCGCCTGGCGGCGGCGACGGGCGATGCGTCGCGAGCTCCGCGCCTCGGACGAGCACCTGTTGCGCGACGCCGGTCTCGACCCGGCCGAAGCCCGCGCCGAAGCGCGCAAGCCGTTCTGGCGGCCGGTCGGGCTCGACCGCGAGGACTCTCGCTGACGGCGCGGCGGCCCGGCCGCGGCCGCCGTCGGGCCGAATGCCGGCTCAGTCCGCCCGGCGGTAGCGATCGGTGAAGGCGGGCACGCCGGTTTCGCTGGTCTCGAGGGCGGTGACGCGCCGCCATCCTCGGCGCTCGCACAAGGCGATGGCGTTTCGGTCGAAGGCGCGCACCGCGAGCGTGCGCACGCCGGCGGCGTCGCCGTGAGCCGGTAGCGGGCTGCCGATGCCGCGACGCTCGAAGCCGGGCTCGACCTCGGGGGTGACGAGGTCGTCGCCCTCGCGGTGCGGCACGCCGACGATGACCGTCGAGCCAGCCGCGAGCGCACGGCGCGGCTCCGCCGCGTCGAGATAGCGGGCCGTGACCGCCTCCCGTTCGCAGCGTTCCACGGCGTCGGCCGGATGGTGCGGCGCCCACCTCGGGTGCCGAGCGCGCACCGGCAGAGCCTCGGCCGACCCACGACCGCCCGCGATCGCCGGCCGAGTCACGACGCGCCACGTCACCCGCCCGCGATCTCGCCCAGAAAGGCCGCGTGCGAGCGGATGCCGTTCTCGAAGCAGCGGCGCTCGAACTTCTCATTGGGCGAGTGCACCCGGTCGTCCTCGAGCCCGAAGCCCATCAGCACGCTGTCGCACCCGAGACGTCGCTTGATCGCGGCGACGGCCGGGATCGAGCCGCCGCTGGCGACGCTCAGCGGCGCCTTGTCGAAGACGGCGCGAAGAGCCCGCGTCGCCCCCCGGTGCCAGGGCGAGTCGAGCGGCACGGCCATCGGCGGCTCGGCGCCGAGGACGGTCCAGTTGAGCTCGGCGTCGGCGGGCGCACGCGCCGCGATGAAGCCCTGGACCGCCTCGACGATCGTCTGCGGGTCCTGATCGGCGACCAGCCGGCAGGAGAGCTTGGCGTGGGCCTTCGACGGGATCACGGTCTTCGAGCCCTCGCCGGTGTAGCCGCCCCACAGCCCGTTGAGGTCGAGGGTCGGCCGCGCCCAGGTCCGCTCCAGCGTCGACCAACCCGTCTCGCCGCGCTCGTGGGCGAGGCCGATGTCGGCGAGGAACGCCGTGCTCGAAAAGCCGAGATCGGCCCATTGTGCGCGCAGGTCGGAGCCGAGCGGGCGGACGTCGTCGTAGAAGCCCGGCACCGTCACCCGCCCGGCGTCGTCGTGGAGCGCGGCCATGACCCGGGCGAGGGCGTTCAACGGGTTCAACACGGCGCCGCCGTACATGCCGGAATGCAGATCGCGGTTCGGCCCCTCGAGGTCGAGCTGGAGGTAGACCAGCCCGCGCAGCCGGGTGGTGAGCGCCGGGGTCTCGACGTCCCACATGCCGGTGTCACTGACGACGCAGACGTCCGCTTTCAGCTCCTCGGCGTGCTCGGCGAGGAAGTGGTCGAGCGAGGGGCTGCCGCTCTCCTCCTCGCCTTCCAGGAACACCGTCACCCGGCACGGTAGCGAGCCGGTGACGGCGATCCAGGCCCGAAAGGCTTCGAGGAAGGTGCTGACCTGGCCTTTGTCGTCGACCGCGCCGCGGGCGACGATCTGCTCGCCGCGCGGTCCCGCCTTCAGCGTCGGCTCGAAGGGCGAGCTCTGCCACAGCCGCAGCGGGTCCGCCGGCTGGACGTCGTAATGGCCGTAGTAGAGCAGGTGCGGGGCGTCGCCGCCGGGGCCGGGATGATGCGCCACCACCATCGGCTGGCCGGGGGTCGCCACGGTGCGGGCCTCGAAGCCCATGGCGGCGAGCTCGCCCGCGACCCATGCGGCGCAGGCGCGGGTGGCCTCGGCGTGGGCGGGATCGGTGCCGACCGAGGGGAAGCGCAAAAAGCTGCACAACCGTTCGAGCGCGGCGTCCCGCTCCGCCGTGATCCAGGCGTCGAGGCGGTCGCGGGGCACGGCCATGGGCGCGTCTCCTGTCGGGCCGGGACGGCGGTGGACGACGCCGGCGTGAGAGCACGCCGTGTCGACGCTGGCAACATGCCCGCGACGGGGCTAGGGTCGCGTCTAGTCAACGCTGCGGAGGTCGGTCCATGGCGGTTCGCCGTCGCACCTGTCTCGCCGTGCTGGGCGCCGTGGCGGCGCTGCCGGCGGCGGCTCAGCTCAACCCGTTCGCCAACCGCCCGCGCCAGTTCTCGACCGCCGACCGCGCCCGGATGTACCGCTCCATGCGCACCGTGCTGGAGAGTGGCGAGGTGGGCGAGACCGCGGCCTGGACCAGCGCGGACGGCAGCTTCGGCGGGGTGTCGGAGCTTGAGCGGACCTACCGCCGCGACGAGCTGCGCTGCGGCGAACTGCGCCATCGCTTCGTCGGCGCCGCCGGCGACGCCGGGGTCTACCAGGTCAAGGCCTGCGACGTCCCCGGCGAGGGCTGGAAGTTCGCCTTCTGACCGCGCCCCGCGCCTTGACCGGCGCGCCCGCCGGTCGTATTCCCCGCGCTAGTCGGGCGCATAGCTCAGTTGGTAGAGCAGCTGACTCTTAATCAGCGGGTCCGGGGTTCGAGTCCCTGTGCGCCCACCATTCTCGCCCGGCGGAGTGTGGCGGCGGTGCCCTCGTCCAAGCGCTGGTGCGCAGCGCGCGGGCCAAGCTGGCGAGCAAAGTCGGCCGCGACCGCGCCGCGAACCGCGCGGCGTTGCGTCGTAAACCGGTGGATCTCGCACCACCGCAGCGGGCGCGACGGCAACGGCAGATCGCGTTCGCCGTCGGCACCTGAGACGGCGTCGAACGACACGCCGACAAGGTCGAGGCCGCCAGGCGCCGGGAAAGATGTAGCCGCGGCAGCCGCACGCACCGCCGGCGGCGACGGCTATGCCATCGCGTGTCGCCGGCGGTGGCGCCGCCGCGCGCTTCAATGGCGGCCGAAATCGTCCTCGATCCGGACGATGTCGTCTTCCTCGAGATAGGCCCCGGTCTGGACC
>JAAAPF010000048.1 GCA_009908425.1 Alphaproteobacteria bacterium | reverse complement strand
AGGCGGGCGCCGCTCGGCGGCGCCGCCGCCGGCGACACCGCGGTCGCCAGGCGATGCAGCCGTTGCACCCCCGGCGGCAGCCCGGAAGCGTCGACGGCGATGCCGAGCTCGCGGCAGGCCCGCTCGAGCTGGAGCAGGAACACCATCAACCCCGTGTCCCAGCGCTCGAGCCCGGCGCCGTCGAGGTGCAGGCGGGCGCCGCGCGCCAGCTCGGCCGTCACCTGGCGGGGGGCGGGTAGCTCGCCCGCGAGCGTCCAGTCGCCGGTGAGCGCGAGCGTCTGGCCGTCGTCGTCGGCGACGACGCGCCACCGCGCCGGAGTTGTCGGCCGCTCGTTCAGCGTCGTCGCCATGCCCCCGATCCACCGTGCCGCCGCGGGCGGGAGCGGCTCAGTTGTCGGCTCGGCCGGCGGCGACGCCGCGCGGTTCCCCTTGGCGGTGCCGCCTCAAGAGACAGCGGCCGACGAGCCCGGCACCGGCGCCGACGCCCGCGCCGGGCGCGGCGCTGCCGGCGATGGCGGTACGGCCCGTCCTGCGTCCGACCGCTGGGGCGGGAACGACCGCCGCTACGAGCCTGGTCCTCATCATCGCCGTCTCCATGCCGCGGTTCGCCGGGTCGCGCGCAAGGCGAGCGAGCCTGCAGGAAGCCGGCGAGCGCCTCCGGCGCCGGGCCGTCGGCGAACGCGCGATGACCTTCCCTTCGGATGCCGAACCCGGCGATCCCCGCCCCTCCGGTGACGGCGCCGCCCTCGCGCGGCGGCGCACTTCACCCCCCTCTAGCGCGCCGCCACCGACGCGTCGACGCTCCTCGAACCGCGCGCGCCGAGCCGGCTTCGCGGTCCCTCGCTACGGGATCCCCGTCCGTTCGCAGGCCGGAACCTGCGCGGAACCCGGCAGGGTCAGGCAGGTCGGCGGTTCGCGCCCCCGCGCCGAGTCACGAGGCGCGCTGCTCCACGGCATGGAGCCGGTCGCGCGGCCGCCGCAGCGCGCGCGAAGCCGCCTCGAAGAGCGGCCGATAGGTGTCGGGCAACGCCGTGTTGGTCAGGGCACGGTCGTAGGCGGCGCCGACGCGGTCCTCGACGTCGTGGACGACGGCCAGGACCTCGTGATCGCCGTCACGGCGGCACGCCAGGTGCAACCGCCCGAGCGTGCGTGCCTCGTGATGCGTGCCCCGCTCGGGCAATTCGACACCGAACTCGGCGGCCAGCCCGCGCAACTCGCTCAGCTCGCGCTCGTGGACGTCCACCAATTCGGAGACGACGGCGCGTGCGGCCGTCGCGTCGAGCGCGCGCTCGGCATCCCGGCACAGCGTGCTGGCTTCCATCTGCTCGCGCAGAAAATCCTGCACCAGGGTCGCGACATGTGCCTCGGTTCCGGTCCACGTGACCATTCCTGGTCTCCCCATGACGGGTGGCGCAGGCCGCAGGTGTCGAAATCGGCCGGTTGTTCGTGGTTGTCCGTCACGCGGTAACGCCACCGAAATTGTACATTACACGAAAGGGCAACGCTGGGGCTGCGGGTGAGTTCCCGAAATTTCGTGAGCACGTCGGTCGGCGAGAGCCGGAACGCCGGGTCGCATCGCACGTTGCGCAACCGAACGACCGAGGGGGCGGGCGATGGACCAGTTGGGCGAGTTCGCATCAGCGCGCGAGCGCATGGTGCGGCGGCAGATCGCCGACCGCGGGGTCGAGGACGAGCGCGTCCTCGCGGCGATGCGGGCGGTGCCGCGCGAGGCCTTCGTGCCCGAAGGGCTCGCCGAGTTCGCCTACGACGACGCGCCGCTGCCGATCGAGGCCGATCAGACGATCTCGCAGCCCTACATCGTGGCGCTGATGCTGGAGCTGGCGGCGATCGGCCCCGATGATCGGGTGCTGGAGGTCGGCGCCGGCTCCGGCTACGCCGCCGCGGTGATGGGCCGCCTCGCCCGCGAGGTCTTCGCCGTCGAGCGCCACGCCTCCCTGGCGCACGCCGCCGCCCGTCGGCTCGACGACCTGGACATCGCCAACGTCCACGTCACCCACGCCGACGGCACCCGCGGCTCGCCCGATGCCGCCCCCTTCGACGCCATTCTCGTCGCCGCCGGTGCGGCGGTCATGCCCGAGGCCTTGAAGGCGCAGCTCGCGCGCGGCGGGCGCCTCGTCATCCCCGTCGGCGGCCCCCACGGCCAGATCCTCAAGCGCATCGAGAAGCTGGAGAACGGCCGCTACAGCGAGACCGACCACGGTCTCGTCAGTTTCGTGCCGTTGGTGACCGGCGGCATGCGCGGCGACGCGCCGGCGGTCGAGCGCGACCCCGCGGCGGTGGACGCCGAGCCCGCCGGCGGCGTGCCGGCCGGCTTCCTCTTGAAGACCGGGGGGCGGACACCCGGCGAACGCGACGCCGCGGCGGTCATCCGCGCCCGCGCCGAGCCCTTCGACGACATGGACGCGCTCGCCCGCCTCTCGGAGCGCTTCGCCGATCGCCGGGTCGTCATGCTGGGGGAGGCGACCCACGGCACCCACGAGTTCTACGAGGCGCGCGCCCGCATCACCGAGCGGCTGGTGGCGGCGCACGGCTTCAACATCGTGGCGATCGAGGCCGACTGGCCCGACGCCGCGGTCTACGACGCCGCCGTGCGCGGGCGGCGTTCGCCCGAGGGGCCCGTCCCGTTCACGCGCTTTCCGCCCTGGATGTGGCGCAACGGCGAGACCGCGCGCTTCCTCGACCGCTTGCGCGCCCTCAACGAGGACCTGCCGGAGGCGCGCAAGGCCGGCTTCTACGGCCTCGACATCTACAGTCTCGGGCACGCCATCGACGCGGTGCTGGCCTATCTGGAGAAGGTCGACCGCGACGCCGCCGAGCGGGCGCGCGTGCGCTACGGCTGCCTGACGCCCTTCCGCGCCGACCCCGCCAGCTACGGCCGGATGGCGCTCAGCCCCACCTTCGCCGATTGCGAGGAGGAGGTGGTGGCGATGCTGCAGGACCTGCTCGCCGAGCGCCTCGACTATGAGGGCCGGGACGGCCGCGCCTTCTTCGACGCCGAGCAGAACGCCCGGGTCGTCGCCCAGGCCGAAGCCTTCTACCGGGCGATGTACTACGGCGGGCCGCCGTCGTGGAACCTGCGCGACAGCCACATGGCCGACACGCTCGAGCGGCTGCTGGCCCATCGCGGCCCGGACGCCAAGGCGGTGGTGTGGGCGCACAACTCGCACGTCGGGGACGCCCGGCACACCGACATGGGCAAACGCCGCGGCGAGCACAATCTGGGCCAGCTCGCCCGCGAGCGACACGGTGACGAGGTCGCCCTCGTCGGCTTCGGCACCGACCGCGGCACCGTCGCGGCGGCCTCGGAGTGGGGCGGTCCGATGGACGTCAAGCGCGTGCTGCGCGCGCGCCCCGACTCGCACGAGGGTCGCTGCCGCGCCGCCCAGCGCCCCGAGTTCCTGTTGGACCTGCGCGAGCCGGAGCCGGTCCTCGCGGAACCGCGGCTGGAGCGCGCCATCGGTGTCGTCTACCGCCCCGAGAGCGAGCTGGTCTCGCACTATTTCGAGGCCGATCTCACCCGCCAGTTCGACGCCTGGATCTGGTTCGACGAGACCCGCGCCCTCGACGCCCGCCTCACCGGCGGCGGCGAGCGCCCGGCGCTGACCTATCCCTGGAGCGTCTGAGGCGACGGCGAACGCGCGCGCCGGGAACCCCCGCGGTTGCTTCGGCTCGAGCGGGACGTGGCCGCGTGCGGCCGGTGCGGATGTCCAGTGCGAGGGGGAAGCAGATGACGGAGGTGCGTCAGCAGCGACGGACCGCGGGCCTCGACGACCCGATGAGCCGCCCCGGCCCGGCGGCGCGCGCCGTGCAGGCGGTGGTGGAGCGCGCCGAGGACCTCAACCTGCGCTATTCGGCGGTCGGCAACCCGCCGGTCTACGCCAACGACGTCTTCGCTTGGTCACGCGAGATCGAAGCCGAGTGGCGGCTCATCCGCCGCGAGCTCGACGGCATCATGCAATGGAAGGACGCGCTGCCGGCCTTCCACCAGATCGCCTCCGAGGTGAGCGCCATCTCCGCGGACCAGAGCTGGAAGACGTTCATGCTCTGCGGCTACGGGTTTCGGTCCGAGGAGGCGATCCGGCGCTGTCCCGAGACCTGGCGCTTGTTGCGGAAGGTGCCGGGGCTGAAGTCGGCGATGTTCTCGATCTTCGAGCCGGGCAAGCACCTGGCGCCGCACCGCGGCCCGTACAACGGCGTGCTGCGGTTCCATCTGGGCCTGATCGTGCCGGACCAGCCGGGCCGGGTCGGCATCCGGATCGCCGACCAGGTCCACCGCTGGCGCGAGGGGGAGGCCCTGATCTTCGACGACGCCTACGAGCACGAGGCCTGGAACCACAGCGACGAGGTGCGCGTCGTCCTGTTCGTCGACTTCGAGAAGCCGACCCGCTTTCCGGCGCGACTGACCAACAAGGCGGTACTCGAGCTCGCGCTCTTCACCCCCTTCGTGCGGGAGGGCTACCAGGCGCACAAGGCCTGGGAGAAGCTGGTCTACGGCGCGGATCCCGCCTCGCGCTGAGCGCCGCGGCAAAGGGCGACGCCGAGGCGCGCCACCCCGGAAGACGGCCTTGAACGACCGGGGGCCGAACCCGCCGCGGCTTCACCGGCCGCATCCGCGACCGTCGCCGGCGTCCGCGACCGTCGCCGGCGTCACCGTCCGCCGTCACACCAAGGTCGGCTCGAGGGCTCGACGCGAAGGCGGCCCCGGTGTATGTACACTTCGTCAGCTGAGAATGAGATGGCGCCGACGACGACCGGCGGCGGGGTGCTTTCGTCGGGCGTCGCGGGCGCCATACCAACGGAGGACGATGATGGCGGACCTGCTCGACCGCTCGTCGCTAGATGCGCTCGTCCCGAGACTTCGGCGCTACGCCCGCGCCGCCACCGGCGACCCCGCGCAGGCGGACGCGTGCACGGAGCGTGCGCTCGCGACCGTGCTGACCGTCTCGCCGCCGCAGCAGTGCACCAGGACCACGTTCTACCGCGCCCTCTACCGAGCTCTGCGCGAGGAGGCGCCCCGCGGCTCGCCGCCGGCTCCGATCACCGAAGCGGAGCTGGTCGCCGACAGCGTCCGCGCGCTCGCGCCCGCGTCGCGCCACGCGCTGCTCCTCGAGCGGCTGGAAGGTCTCGGCGCCGACGAGATCGCCGCCGTCACCGACCTCTCGACGGCGGAGGTGGCGCGGTGCGTCGACGCCGCGATGGCGGAGCTCCGCCACCGCCTGCTGGGGTCGGTGCTGATCGTCGAGGACAATTTCCTGGTCGCCGAGCACCTGGCGGGGGTGATGGAGACCCTCGGCCACAACGTCACGGCCGTGGCCGCGACCGCCGAAGAGGCGATCGCCGCGGCCGAGCGCCGGCCGCCCGACGTGGTGCTGGCCGATGTCGAACTCGGCGGGGCCGAGAGCGGCATCGACGCCATCGCCGCCATCCGGGCACGCGAACACGTCCCCGCGGTCTACGTCACCGCCTTTCCGGAGCGGGTGATGGCGGCCGATCAGGCCGAGCCCACCCTCGTGGTCACCAAGCCGTTCGACGAGCGGCGCCTCAAGGTGGCCATGGCCGCGGCGCTGCGCCCCGAGGCCCCGGTGACGCGACGGGCCGCCCGCGCCTGAGGCTCAACCGCGCCGGCCCGCCCCACGGCGGGCGCCGCCACCGTCGGCGCCCGCGATCTGCCCACGGCCGTCGGTCCCGCCGCGAGTCCGCCGCACCGCGGTCTCGCGGCGCGACGTCGAGGGTGGCGCCCCACCCGAACAGGCAGGTCCCGCCAACCGGCCCGCGCCGGCGTGAGGACGCGGGACGCAGAGGGGGCGAGGCTTGGCCCCGGCCCCCGGATTTGCGACCGTCACCGCGGCTTCGAAGGAGGGCAGGGTGACCGACAGGGCGGATATCGCGGCACGGCTCGCCAAGTTGGAGACGCTCTTCGCGCGCGGCGCGACCGAAGGCGAGCGTGCCGCCGCGGGGGCGGCGATCGAGCGGCTGCGCGCCCGGCTCGCCGAGGAAGCCAAAGCGGCCCGCGAACCCGAGATCGAGGTCCAGTATTCCCTGCCCGACGTCTGGTCGCTGAAGCTGTTCATCGCGTTGTGCCGCAAGGCCGGGGTGCGGCCCTACCGCTATCCCCGCCAACGCCGCACCACGGTGGTGGTGCACGTCCAGCGCTCGGTGTTCGAGCGGACGGTGATGGCCGAGTTCGACGCCCTGCACGCCGAGCTGACCGCGACCTTCAGCGAGGTCGTCGACCACCTGATCGCCGACGTGATGCACGGCGACGCCGACGAAGCCGGCCTCGACCAGCCCCGGCTCGGCGAGGCGCGATGAGCCGGACCGAGCCGGCGGACGCCCCTGCCGTCGACGCGCCGATGCGGTGGGCGTCAGACCGGGACCAGCAGCTCGTAGTCGATCAGCCCCCAGGGGATACGTCCGCGGCGGCGTAAGGGGGCGTGGCCCCCGCGCGTCGGCCGAATGATGACGTGGCGGGGCTTGTGGTCGCAGACCATCCAGCCGAGCGCGCGCATCCGCTCGCGCGCCTCCTGGCCGAGCGCGATCATGGTGTCCTTGGTGATCAGGCCGGTCTGCGCCGCGACCTCGGCGTCGACGCCGTCGATCCAGCGATAGAGCAGGATGTAGAGCCGCTCCCAGTCGTAGGTGATGCGGCGCTCCTCGGGCACGTCCGCCTGCGAGGCCAGCAGAGCGCGGCTCATGCGCGAGCAGAGGTGGGGATGGCGGCCGAGTTGCCAGTCGGCGTAGCGCGTCGGCGGCGAATAGATCGCGAGCGGCTGCTTGGTCGGGATGGTCCAGCCGGCGGCGGTGCGCAGCTTCACGAGGTTGGCGAACTCCTCGAAGGGCGAGAGGAAGGATGCCGCTTCGATCCGCTGGTGCTCGAGGGCGTCGAGATGGGCGCCGTGGTCGAGGATGGTGACCTGGATGTCCTGGGCGGCGCGGCTGAACTTCACCACCAGCGCGAAGTCCGAGCGCGCCCGGTGGTCCACCGGCACGCGGTAGACCGCGCCCGTCGCCCCGGCGAGCGCCCGACCGACCTTCTTGAAGCGGTCGTCGACGAACCACGCCCGCGGCAGGATCGAGTCGAGGCAGGCCCAGCCGTGGCGCGTGACGTAGAGCACACCGCTCTGCTTGCCGGGGACGCGGACATAGTCGACGTCCATCAGGCGGTGACGGTGTGCCGCCGGGACCTGATCGAAGGCCGGACGGCGCAGCTTGCCGAAGGTGGTGTCGAACTGCTCCACCCGCGCTACTCGTCGAGCTCGAAGAGCGGCACGTCGAGCGCGCCCATGTAGTCGTCGGCCGTGCCGCCGTCGAGGCAGCACTCGATGATGCGCCGGCCCAAGGGCAACAGGTCGGGGACGAGGAACTGCGACAGCTCGCCGTGGAAGAAGTCGCGAAGCATCGCCGCCCCGGCGTCGTAGGCCTCGGGGCCGACCTCGGGCTGGCGGTCGACCTCGAAGAACTGGGTGCCGATGGTGCGGCCCTCGACCACGATGTTGCCGGAGGTGTAGCCGAGCAGCGGACAGCGCGCCGGCCGCAACTGCTCGGCGTGAAAGCGGGCGCCGCCGCGCCGGGCGAGGTACTCGCGCGTGATCCACTGGGGCATGAAGCCGACGCGCCAGCTGCCGATGTGCTGGTTGGGCACCAGGATGTAGCGGACTTCGGGCGTCTCGACGATCTGGTTCAACAACAGATTGGCCTGATCGACGCGCCGGCCGGTGGCGAACGGCCAGTAGGAGCCGACGCCCTCCGAGGTCATGCCCTCGGTCCGCACGAGGTCCGGATCGGCGTGGCCGCGCGGCGCGACCAGCCGCCACAGCCAGGCGAGCGCCGGCGGCAGGACGTGGAACAGCCCGAGGATGCCGTAGGTCGGCAGCTCGCGCGAACACGGCGGCGTGCGAACGCCCATGCTGCGGAGGTCGACGTCGACCGCCCCTTCGACGACGCGGGGAACGATGCGCCGCGGGATGATGACCCGAGGGTTCGGGCAGGGCACGCCCGGTGCGTCCTCGGTGTGCTCCCAGATCAGGCAGGTCGTCCCGGGGTGGCCTTCGACGTTCAAGAACAGCAGCGGCTCGGGCGGGTGAATGCAGAGCCGCTCCAGGTGCGGGTCGGTGCCGTAGCGGTCGAGGTGGTTGCAGCGCACGAACCAGGCGTCCTCGGCGTCCATCACCGTCAGCTTGCCCGCACCCTTGTCGAGCGACGGGTGGCACAGCGCCATGTCGTCGGTGACCGGCTGCAGCTCGCAGGCCTGCGGCAGCGCCAGCGTCTGCACGTCCTCGGTCTGCAGGTTCCTGCCGATGAGCAGCGAGCCGTCGGGGCGGCGGTGGACGTGCTCGAGCATCTCGCTCTTGCCGCCGCCGCTCGCGCCCTCGTGGGAGATGACGAGCTTGTTGCCGTAGGGCGTGACCAGCCGGACGGTCGAGCAGTGCATGGTCAGCCA
Source organism: Alphaproteobacteria bacterium (assembly GCA_009908425.1). Lineage (GTDB taxonomy): Bacteria > Pseudomonadota > Alphaproteobacteria > Geminicoccales > Geminicoccaceae > JAAAPF01. The sequence continues at coordinate 1,825 of JAAAPF010000048.1, read as the reverse complement.
CTGCTCGTGCTCGCCCAGGTTCAACAAGACGCCGTAGATCCCCTTCTTGGCGCTGGGGCCCGGGTAGAGGTTGAAGCTGAAGAGCTCGTGGCCGGCATGGGTCCGGTTGTGGACGACGACCTGCTTGCCGTCGAAGTCGGTGTGGCGAAACGGGGGGGCGACGTAGATGACGGCCTGGGGCTGGAAGTCGTCGGGAACCTCGTCGGGCGGGATGATGCCTTGCAACAGCGCCAGGCCGAGGGCGAAGAAGCCGGCGTTGTCCGGGGCCACCACCATCGCCGGCGTGCCCTTGCCGGGCAGGCCGGCGTAGAACGGGTAGGCCGCGAGCGGCTGGCTCTTGAGCCAGTCGAAGGTGCGCTGGCGTACCGGCTCGAACGGCCGCTCGAAGCGCTCGTCGAAGGTGGGCTTGTCGGTCGGGCGCTTGTCGCCGATGACCATGCAGTCCGGGTCGCGCCGGCGCATGTAGGCCTCGGTGTAGTTGGCGACGACACCGTTCTTGGCGCGGCAGACCACGGCGTCGACGACGCGGCCGTAGCCGGGGACGTCGTAGGCGACCTCGTGCCAGCCGCCCTCGGCGTCGCGGGTCGAGAGCTCGACCAGCTCCGCGATGCTGCCGGCCATCGTCACCTTGGGGGCCGCGGCGAAAATCTCCTCGACCTCCGCCGGCAGCGCGAAGGAGGCGTAGCGGTTCTTCACCAGGACCATGGCGCTCGTGTCCCGAAGGCGCGGCCGGATGCGGCGATGCGAGACCCGCCGACCGGCCGCGGTTCGACCTCTCGCTTCATGAAGGCCGCCACGGGCGCGCCCCGCGGGCCGGCACCCGCCGCGGCGCCCGGCGACCAACTCGTGGCGACATATGAATACGGTATCCGGTGCGAAATAGTCGATATGTCGAAAAGGCGTCGTCGTCGCGGCCGCGGCCGATTTCGATGTCATTTCGCTGAACCGTGATGACGATTCCGGTTCATGTAGTGCGCCCCGAAGTCGGCAGGTGGGCGGTCGGCGCCAGTGCGCCCGGCCAGCCCGGCGCTGCGCGAGCGGCGCCGTAGACCGGACCTTTTACTGCCGGAATACGCTCATTCGTGGATGAAGCGCGTGCGACGCGACGTTCGGGATCACCACCGAACCGACGTCACGGCGCGCGCTTTGCCTTCAAAAACGTGACGAGGTGGGTGTCGATGCGCCACGTCCATCGAACGCCTTCCCCATCGGCGGGTTCGTGCCCCGCCGCAACGGCCCGACGTCGCGCACGCGGAGCAGAACCTCGGCGAAGGCCCCGGGCGTGGTGAGACGGGCGTCTCGGGCACGCAGCTTCGGCGACGGGCTTGCCGGCGGGGCCGGCCGATCGCAGGATCGTGTCCCGGTACGCGCCGGCGAAAGAGGGGATCGCGATGGCGTCGAACGGGGGGACCGAGCGGGCGAGCGAGCGGCTCAGGCGCGAGGCCGAGCCCGACTGGAGCGCGGCGGTGGAGCACCGCTTCGTGCAGGAACTCGGCGCGGGCACGATCGACCGCGCGGTCATGCGCCGCTATCTGGTGCAGGACTACCAGTTCGTCGACGCCTTCGTGGTGCTCCTCGGTGCGGCCATCCACGCCGCGCCCGGCTACGCGCAGCGGCTCGCGCTCGGGCGCTTTCTCGGCCTCGTGGTGTCGGCGGAGAACACCTATTTCGAGCGCAGCTTCGACGAGTTGGGGGTGCCGGCCGAGGAGCGCGTGCGGCCGGGCCTCGCGCCCCCGACCTCCGGCTTTCGCGCGCTGATGCACGAGGCCGCGGCCAGCGGCGACTACGGCTCGATGGTGGCCGTGCTCACCGTGGCGGAGTGGCT
>JAAAPF010000177.1 GCA_009908425.1 Alphaproteobacteria bacterium | reverse complement strand
CGACGGCGCACTCGCCGAGGCCCGCGAGCGGCGCGATCGCGCCGAGCGGGCGCACGCCACCGCCGCCGAGCGCGCGCGGCGCGGCGAGGCCCGGGCGGCGGCCGCGGCCGAGCGGGTGGAGAGCGCGCGCGCCCGCGTCGACACCGCCGAGGCCGCCCGCGCCGCGGCGGACGCCGCCGGGCGCGACCGGCTCAAGAGCGCCCCGGCGAGCCTGTTGGAGGAGGCGAGCGTGCGCGCCGAGGCCGAAGCCGCCGACGCCGACGCGCTCGAGCACGAGCTCGTCCGTCTGGAGGGGGCGCGCGAGCGCTTGGGCGCGGTCAACCTGCGCGCCGACACCGAGCTCGAGGTGCTCGCCGAGGAGCGCGCCGGGCTCGCCCGCGAGCGCGCCGACCTGGAGCGCGCGGTCGACGCCCTCAAGCGGGCGATCGGGGACCTCAACCGCGAGGGGCGCGCCCGCCTGCTCGACGCCTTCAAGGCGGTGGAGGGGCATTTCGGCGCGCTCTTCACCCGGCTCTTCGGCGGCGGCCGCGCCGAGCTCCGCCTCGCCGAAGATCCCGAGGATCCGCTGAACGCCGGGCTCGACCTCGCCGCCAGCCCGCCCGGCAAGCGGCTGCAGGCGCTGTCGCTGCTCTCCGGCGGCGAGAAGGCGCTGACCGCGATCGCGCTGATCTTCGCCTTCTTCCGCACCCAGCCGGCGCCGCTCTGCGTGCTCGACGAGGTCGACGCCCCGTTGGACGACGCCAATGTCGGCCGTCTCGGCGAGCTGATGGCGGAGATCGCCGCGGCTACCGGCACCCGTTTTCTGTGCGTCACCCACCACCCGCTGACGATGGCGCGGATGGACCGGCTCTACGGCGTGACGATGATCGAGCGCGGGCTCTCGGCGCTGGTCGCGGTGGCGCTCGACGAGGCGGTGGCCCTGCGCGACGCGGGTTGAGCGAAAGCCCGCCGGGCGCGCTTGACAGCCGTTTCGCGGCGCCTCTACGTTCCGCCCGCCTCGGCAGACCGGGGCGGAACCGAGATGACCGACGACGATCGCGAGCCGTTCGACGACTTCGACCGCCGTTTGCGCGACGCGCGGGGCGGCGAGCCGGAGCCGGAGGAGAGCTCGGGCAAGAGCCGGCTGAACTACGGGCCGGGACTGCACGCGGGGGTCGACGTGGTCGCGGGCGTGGCCGGCGGGACGCTCATCGGGTGGGCGCTCGACAGTTGGCTGGAGACCGCGCCGGTTCTGCTCGTGGTGTTTCTGGTCCTGGGCAGCGTCGCGGGGCTGCGCAATGCCGTGCGCACCCTGCAGCGGCTCGCGCGGGACGACGAGGGGCGCGGATGAGCCGCGGTGGTGCGGTGATCGAGCGGGAAAAAACGACGTGGCGGGACCTCTCGAACAGTTCGTGATCAAGCCGATCGTGCCGCTGCCGGAGGTCGCGGGTCTCGACCTCTCCTTCACCAATTCCTCGCTGTGGATGGGCCTCGCGGTGATCGCCTCCTACAGCCTGGTGATGCTCGGCACCCGCCACGCCGAACTGGTGCCCGGCCGGCTGCAATCGATCGTCGAACTCGCCTACGAGTTCGTCGCCTCGATGATCCGCGAAAACGCCGGCAAGGAGGGCATGGCCTACTTCCCGGTGATCTTCACGCTGTTCATGTTCGTCCTGCTCGGCAACACGCTGGGGATGATTCCGGGCAGCTTCACCTTCACCAGCCACATCGTCGTGACCTTCGCGCTGGCGGCGGCGGTGTTCGTCGGGGTGACGGTGCTGGGCTTCGCCAAGCACGGCGCCAAGTTCGCCACGTTGTTCGTGCCGCACGGCGCGCCGACGGCGATCCTGCCCCTGTTGGTGCCGATCGAGATCATTTCCTACTGCGTGCGTCCGATCAGCCTGTCGGTGCGGTTGTTCGTCAACATGGTCGCCGGTCACACCATGCTGAAGGTGTTCGCCACCTTCGCGCTCGGCCTGGGTGTGCTCGGCGTCGCCCCGCTGGCGGTCACCGTGGCCATCACCGGGCTGGAGTTCGTGATCGCCTTCCTGCAGGCCTACATCTTCACCGTGCTGACCTGCATCTACCTCAACGACGCGCTGCACCTGCACTGAGCCGCGGCGCCGTCCCCCGTTCCCCCCAACCCCTCCCTGCCAACGCCCGGAGACGGAACCATGGAACTCGAAGCCGCCAGGATGATCGGCGCCGGTCTCGCCACCTTCGCCCTCTTCGGCGTCGGCCTCGGCATCGGCAACATCTTCTCGACGCTGATCTCGACGGTGGGGCGCAACCCGTCGGTGCAGCAGCGGGTGTTTCCCTTCGCGATCATCGGCTTCGCCCTGGTCGAGTCGATCGGCCTCTTCACGCTGCTGATCGCGCTCCTCGTCCTGTTCACCTGAGGTGAGAACGGCATCGGCGCTGGCGGCCGCCTCGGTCCTTCTGGCCGACGCGGCCCGGGCCGCCACCGGCGGCGACGGCGCCGGCGGCGAGGCCACCTCGGGCGGTCTGCCGCAGCTCGATCCGTCGTCGTATCCGAGCCAGATCTTCTGGCTGATCATCGCCTTCGCGCTGCTCTACTGGCTCTTGGCGAAGCGCGCGCTGCCGCGGGTGGCGGACATCCTGGAGACCCGCCAGGACCGCATCGCCGCCGATCTCGACCGCGCACAGAGCCTGCGCCAGGAGGCCGAGGAGGCGATGGCCCGGCACGAGAAGCTGGTCGCCGACGCCCAGGCCCGCGCCCGCGCCGAACTGGACGCCGCCAACGAGCGCATCCGCGCCGACGCCGCGCGCCAGGAGGCCGAGCTCGAGCGCTCGCTGGCGCGCCAGCTCGCCGAGGCCGACCAGCGCATCGCCGCCGCCCGCGAGGACGCCCTCAAGGCCCTCGAGGACGTCGCCCGCGACGCCTCGCGCGAGGCGGTCGGCCGGCTGGTCGGCGTCGACATCACCACCGAGGAGGCGGCGCGGGTCGTCGCCGACGTTCGCAAGCAGGCGGCGTGAGCCATGGGCGAGACCATCATCCTACTGATCGCGCTGGCGATCCTGGTGGCGGCGGTCTACCGGCCGCTGACCCGCGCCGTGTTCGGCGCCCTCGATTCCCGCGCCGAGCGCATCAGGCACGAGCTCGACGAGGCCCAGCGGCTGCGCGAGGAGGCGCAGTCGATGCTGGCGAACTATCAGCGCAAGCTCCACGAGGGTGAGGCCCAGGCCAAGGCCATCGTCGACCACGCCCAGGAGGAGGCCCAGCGCCTCGAGCGGCTCTCGCGCGAACAGCTCGAACAGCGCATGCAGCGCCGCACCCAGCAGGCGATGGACCGCATCGCGGCGGCGGAGAGCCGCGCCCTGCAGGACGTCCGCGCCCAGGCGGCGCAGCTCTCGACGCACGCCACGCGCGAGCTTCTCCGGGCCCATCTCGACGGCGACCGCGCCCGCGCGGTGATGGACCGGGCGCTCGACGAGGTCCGGCGCGAGCTGGCCTGAACCGCCCGGTGAGCTTGGATCTCGACGGCGCCGGCGCGGTGGTCACCGGCGCCGGCTCCGGCCTCGGCGCCGCGACGCTCGACGCCCTGGTCGGGCGCGGCGCCCGCGTCCTCGCCCTCGACCTCGAGCCCGACCGGATCGCCGCGCGCGCCGGGGTGACCGCGCTCGGTGTCGACGTCGCCGACGGCGACGCCGTGGCGGAAGCCCTCGCCGGTTGGGAGGCGGCGCCGCTCCGGCTCGCCGTCGCCTGCGCCGGCATCGCCCCGGCCGGCAAGTTGGTCGGCCGCGACGGCCCCCACGATTCCGCGACCTTCCGGCGTGCGGTCGAGGTCAATCTGGTCGGCAGCTTCCACCTCCTGCGGTCGGCGGCGAGCCGGATGGCGGCGCTACCGCCGCTCGCCGACGGCCAGCGCGGGGTGGTGGTCACCACCGCCTCGATCGCCGCCGAGGACGGTCAGACCGCTCAGTGCGCCTACGCCGCCTCGAAGGGCGGGGTGGCGGCGATGACGCTGCCGGCCGCGCGCGAGCTGGCGCGCCACGGGATCCGCGTGGTGGCGATCGCGCCCGGGGTGTTCGACACGCCGATGATGGCGGGGATGCCCGCGCCGGTGCGCGAGGGCCTGGCGGCGGCGACGCCGTTCCCCAAGCGCATGGGAGTACCGGCGGAGTTCGCCCAATTGGTGCTGCATTGCGCCGACAACGGCTACCTCAACGGCGCGGTTCTGCGGCTCGACGGCGGGCTGCGCATGGGATCTTGAACGGACCTCGCATTGCGCGGCGCCGGCGCGATGCTATCTATCGCGTCCGTCGAACCCTGACGCAGAGGGTAGCGTGATGAGCATTCGTGAGGCTCGCTTCGGGATCGGCCAGATCGTCCGTCACCGGGTGTACCCGTTCCGCGGGGTGATCTTCGACGTCGATCCGGAGTTCGCCAACACCGAGGAATGGTACGAGGCGATCCCCGAGGACGTGCGGCCGCGCAAGGACCAGCCGTTCTACCACCTGCTCGCCGAGAACGAGGAAACCACCTACGTCGCCTACGTCTCCGAGCAGAACCTCCTGCCCGACGAGACGGGCGCGCCGGTGCAGCATCCCCAGATCGAGAACTTCTTCCAAGGGCGCGAGGGCGACCAGTACACCCCCAAGCCGCGCGCCACGCACTGACCCCGCCGGCGCGGTCGCCGCGCGCCGCGAGCCGGGCGCGAACGCCCGCCGCGATCGTCGCCGCCGGCTGCCTGATCACGATCGTCGCCTTCGGCGTCCGTGCGGCGATGGGGCTCTTCATGGAGCCCATGACCGGCTTTCACGGCTGGTCGCGCGGGGATTTCGCCGTCGCGCTCGCCGTCCAGAACCTGCTCTGGGGAGTCTTTCAACCCTTCGCCGGGGCGCTCGCCGACCGCGTCGGGCCGGCCCGGGTGCTGGCGGGCGGGCTCGCCGTCTACGCCGCGGGGATGGCGGCGATGGCGTGGTCGCCGAGCCCGACCTGGCTGGTGCTCACCGCCGGCCTGGTCATCGGTCTCGCCCAGGCCCTGACCGCCTTCGCGATCGTGCTCGCGGCGTTCGCGCGGCTGGTGCCGGCGGCCCGCCGCGGCTGGGCGTTCGGCATGGGAACGGCGGCGGGCTCGCTCGGCCAGTTCCTGGTCGTTCCGGTGGGCCAGGCCTTCATCGCCGGCTTCGGCTGGTTCGACGCGCTCTGGCTGTTGGGGGCGTGCCTGCTGGTCGTGCTGCCGCTGGCCTGGTTCCTGCGGGTCGCGCCGGGCGAGGCCGCGGCGACGGTCACGAACCCGCTGCCGGTGCGGCGCGTGCTGGCGAGCGCGCTCGGTCATCGCTCCTACCTGCTGCTGACCGCCGGGTTCTTCGTCTGCGGCTTCCACGTCGCCTTCATCGCCGTGCACCTGCCGGCCCATCTGAGCGACCTCGGCTTCCGGCCGGCGGTGGGGGCCTGGGCGCTGTCGGTCATCGGCCTCTTCAACGTCGTCGGCGCGTACGCCGCGGGCGTGCTGTCCGGACGGCACTCGAAGACCACGCTCCTGTACCGGCTCTATCTGGCCCGCGCCGTGATCCTCGCCGGCTTCGTCGCGCTGCCGCCGTCGGCGGTCGGCGTCTACGTCTTCGCGGCGCTGATCGGCCTGTCGTGGCTCTCGACCGTGCCGCCCACCAGCGGGTTGGTCACGGTGATGTTCGGGGTGCGCCACATGGCGATGCTCTTCGGCATCGTCTTCTTCGGCCACCAGCTCGGCGCCTTCGTCGGGGTCTGGCTCGGCGGCGCGCTGTTCGAGGCCTATGGCAGCTACGAGCCGGTGTGGTGGCTGGGCGTCGGCCTCGCCCTCGTCGCCGCGGTCCTGCACCGGCCGATCCTGGAGCGGCCCGCCCCCGCCTTCGCCGGCGACGAGCCACCACCGTCGCGGGATCGGGTCTATTCAACTTTCAATTGAATCGCTTCGCGCGTGATCGGGATCATGGCGCCGCGGCGGCATCCGTGTTGGCGTCGGTTGGTTGATCAACCGGTCGCGGAACGACGGCACAGGGGGCCATCATGTTGACTTATGAAGACTGCATCGGCGTCAGCGGGCTCACCGCCGACGAGGTCGAGGCGATCGCCGAGCACGAGCACGTCCCGGCGATGGTCGCGCTGGAATACGGCCGCTACATCATGGAAGGCCCCGACGGGCAGCAGGTGCTGCAGCGGATCATCCTCGACGACATCGACGCGGCGCGTGAGCGTGGCGACACCTTGCACGCCGCCTGCCTCAAGCTCATTCTCCAGGACTTCTGCAAACGCTGCGAAGGCGAGGCCGCCTGACCGGCGGCCACCGCGCCGGGGGGTCGAAGCCGATGAGCTTCAAGACCATCGTCGTCCATGTGGACGCCGACACCAACCGGGACGAGCGCCTCAACCTCGCCGAGGAGTTCGTCCGGCGGCACGACGGTCATCTCATCGGTCTTCATCCCTCCGAGCCGCCCTACCTGCCGCCGAGCCTGGGTGAGCTCGCCGGTCCGGTCGAGGCCGACATGGTCGAGGCCCAGCGCAAGGCGGCGGAATCGCGGGCCGAGGAGCTGCACCGGGTCTTCGAGGAGCGCTTTCAGGCGGCGGGGCTGTCGGTGGAGTGGCGCGCCGAGGAAGGTGAGCCTTCGACGGTGCTCGCCCGCCACGGGCGCTACGCCGATCTGTTGTTGATCCCGCAGGGCGAGGAAGGCGCGGTCTTTCCCGACGCCAGTCTGGTCGAGCGGGTCATCCTCGACGGTGGCTGCCCGGTGATGGTGGTGCCGCGCAGCGGGCGCTTTGCGACCGCCGGCCGCACGGTGCTGGTGGCCTGGAAGGACAGCCGCGAGAGCGCGCGCGCGGTGCGTGCGGCGCTGCCGCTGATGGTCGACGCCGACAAGGTGGTGCTTCTGCAGGTCGATCCGCCCGACGGCTCCGACGCCCAGGTCATCGACAAGGCGACCCATCTCGCCCGCCACGGTGTCAACGCCGACGCCCACCACACCGTCGCGGCCGGGGTGCCGATCGGCGAGGTGTTGCTCTCCAGCGTCGCCGACCACGGCGCCGACTGCCTGGTGATGGGGGCTTACGGCCACACCCGCCTGCGCGAATGGGTGCTCGGCGGCGCCACCCGCTCGGTCCTGGAGAGCATGACCGTGCCGACGCTGTTGTCGAGCTGAGCGGACGGCGCGGGCGATGGCGGCCGACCACGCCGCGGCGCTGGCCGCGGCCTTCGAAAACGACGAGCTGATCGCACCGCTGCCCCAGGCGGCGGTGGCGGACGACGCCACCGCGCGCGCCTTGCAGGCGGCGGTGATCGCGCGGCTGGGGGCGGCGCCGACCGGCTGGAAGATCGGCGCCACCAGCGTCGAGGCCCAGCGGCTGATGGCGACCACGGAGCCGTTCTACGGGCCGGTCTTCGGGGCCCACGTCTGGGCCGACGGAGCGATCGTCGACCTGCCGGCGGGCTTTCGCGGCGTCGAGTGCGAGTTCGCGCTGCGCATCGGCGCCGAGCTGCCGCCGCGGCCGGGCGGGTACGGTGTCGAGCAGCTGGTGATCGCGGTCGACGCGGTGGTGCCGGCGCTGGAGCTCGTCGCCACCCGCCAGCGGCTCGACGGCATGGGCGACGCCCGCCGCGCCACCGCCGATCTCGGCCTCGACCACGGGCTCGTGCTGGCGCCGCCGCTGATGCCGCCGCCGACCCGCGAGCTCGCCGGCGCCGGCGTCGTCGCGCGGGTCGACGGCGTCGAGGTGGCGCGGGGCAGCGGCGCCGACGTCCTCGGTCACCCGCTGGAGGCGGTGGCCTGGCTCACCCGCCAGGGGATTCGCCTGCCGGCCGGCACCCTGGTCGCCACCGGCGCCTGCACCGGCCTCGTCCCGCTCGCCCCCGGGCAGAGCGCCGAGGGCGATTTCGGTCCGCTCGGCCGGGTGCGCGTGAAGGCCGCCTGACGGCCTCAGCGCATCTCCAACCATCGCAGCGCGGTGAGGATCACCACCGCGAGCGCGGTGGCGAGCACGGCGAGCCCGAGATAGCCCGCGCCGGTGGCGAGCCCGACCGCGCCCGCGAGCCACATCCCGGCGCCGGTGGTGAGGTTTCGGACCTTGTCGCCGCTGCGGATGATCGCGCCCGCCGCGATGAAGGCGACGCCGGCGGTCACCGCCTCGATCGCGCGCAGCGGGTCCACGCCCATGCCACCGGTGACGGCGTCGAGCCGGCGGGCGAGGTCGATCGCGACGATCGTGAAGAGCGCCGCGGCCAGGCCCACCAGCATGTGCGTGCGCAGACCGGCCGGGTGGGCGCGCAGTTCGCGCTCCAGGCCGATGCAGCCGCCCAGCAGCGCGCCGGCGAAGAGGCGGATCACCAGATCGCGGTCGACCAACCAGCGCAGCTCGCCCAAGGGATCCAACGGCGTCCTCCGTGCGGGGACCACCAGCCTCGCCTCCGGGCGGGCGGCGTCAAGCGCCGTGCGCCCCTTGGCGGCGGCGCCGCCCGCCCCATGTGACAAAATCACGACAACGAGCAGTTGGACGACGACATGACTTCCCCACGCGACCTGCCGCACGGGCGTGCGGCGGCGGCGCGTCCCGGCCTCGTCGCATGGTCGGCGCCGTTCGCCGTGGCCGCCACCGGCCTCGGCACGACGGGGGCGGTGGCGGCGCTCGTGCGGCTGTTGCCGTTCGGGGCGCCGACGGCGGTCGCCGTGCTGGGGAGCTACGGGCTGTTGAGCGCGGTGGTCCTGGCCCGCTTCGGCGACGACGCCGCCCCCGGCGAGCGGAGCTTCGGCCTCGCCAACGCCGTCACGCTCGTGCGCGGCGCGCTCAACGCGCTGCTGCTCGGCCTGCTGGTCGACCCGGCGGCGCTGGACGCCGTCGGGGGTGACGCCGCGGGCTGGCTGGTGGTGGCCGTGGCTCTGCTGTCGCTCGGGCTCGACGGGGTCGACGGCTGGGTGGCCCGGCGTTGCCGCCTGGCCTCGGTCTTCGGCGCGCGCTTCGACGTCCAGGTCGACGCCCTGCTGTTGATCGTCCTGGCGCTCGCCGCCGTGGTCACCGGCCAGGCCGGCCTCTGGGTGTTCGCGCTGGCGGCGGGGTACTACGGCTTTTTGGCGGCGCGGACCGTCTGGCCCTGGCTAGCCCGCCCGCTGCCCCCGTCGCGCGCCCGCAAAGGCGTCTTCGTCGCCCAGGCGACGACGCTCGTCGTCATCTGCGCCCCGCCGGTGACGACAACCGTCGCCGCCGGCCTCACCGCCGCGACGCTGGCCTTGATGGCGGTCTCCTTCGGTCGCGACGTCCGCTGGCTGTGGCGACGCGCGGCGGCCTCGACCGGTGCCCGCGGGCGCTGAGCCGGGGGCGCCGCCGCGCCCGCGCGCGGTGGTGGCGGCGCTCGCGGTCCTCCACCTCGCCCTCGCGTGGCCCCCGGGCCCGGGCGAGCCGGCGCTCGCCGCCCTCGTCGTCGTCCCCGTCGAACTGGCGGCCCTGCTCGCGGCCCTGGTGCTGGCGCCGGCCGGTTGGCGGCGGCCGGTGCGCCACGCCGGGCTCGCCTTCCTCGCCCTGACGCTGGTCCTGGAGCTCGCCGATCTCGCCGCCGTCGCCGCCCTCGGCCGGGCGTTCCACCCGGTCTTCGATCTCCACCTCGCCGCCGCCGGCTGGAACCTCGCGACCGGCGCGCTCGGCACCGCCACCGCGGCCGCCGCCGCCGCCGGTGCCGTCGGCGCGCTCGCGCTCGCGCTTCTCGCCGCGCATCGAGCGCTGGCGGTGGCGGAGAGCTGGCTGGTGCGCGCGCCGCGCCGGCCCGGCCGCCGGCTCGCCACCGCCGCGCTCGCCGGCGCCGTGGCGGCGACCGCGCTGGTGCCGGGGGTGCGCGCCGGCAACGCGGCGGTGGTGGAGCGCAAGCTGCGCGACGGCGTCGGCGCACTCGCCTCGATGCGGGCGTTCGAGCGCCGAGCCGCCTACGACGCCCTGGCCGAGGTGCCGACCGCCGAGCTGTTCGCGGGCCTCGAGGGCCGCGACGTCCTCTTCCTGGTGGTCGAATCCTACGGCCGCACCGCGCTCGACCACCCGCGCTACGCCGCCGTCACCCGCGACCGCCTGCGGCGCTTCGAGACCGCGCTCGGCGAGGTCGGCTACGGTGCGCGCTCGGGCTGGCTCACCGCGCCGGTGAAGGGCGGGCAGAGCTGGCTCGCCCACGCCACCCTGCTCACCGGCCTGCGCATCGACCACCAGCAGCGCTACGGCGCCCTGCTCGCGAGCGAGCGGCGCTCGCTGATCCACGGCTTCGCGCGCGCCGGCTGGCGGACGGCGGCGGTGATGCCGGCGATCACCATGCCGTGGCCGGAGGGAAGCTGGTTCGGCTACGACGCCACCTACACCGCGGCCGCGCTCGGCTATGCCGGCGAGCCCTTCAACTGGGTGACGATGCCGGATCAATACACGCTGAGCGCGCTCGAGCGGCTGGAGTTTGCGCGCGAGGGGCGCCCGCCGGTGATGGCCGAGGTCGCGCTGAT
>JAAAPF010000008.1 GCA_009908425.1 Alphaproteobacteria bacterium | reverse complement strand
GGTCATCGCCTCGGTCTGGTCGATGGTCAGGTGGCCGCCCGATTTCAGCGGCGTGCTGCGCTCCAGCGCGCGTTCGATTTCGGTTTCCACGCCGTAGAGGTCGAACAGCGGGCCGTCACCGTCGTAGAACTCGATGCGGTCGGCCCACTCCGGGAAGAACTCGCCGGCGAAGCGCAGCGCGCGCTGAAAGGTCTCGCGGTCGTCGATGCGCACCTTCTCGATCTGGGCGTGCATCAGGTCCCGGAGCGACCGGTACGGCAAGGAGAGATCTTCGTATACGAGTCCTCCGGCGGACGTCCGCTCGGCGTCTGCCTCGATGCGGGGCCACAGCCGGCGCAGGTATTTCAGGTCCCGCGCCAGCGCCTCGGCCGCGACGCCCTCGGCGTTGGTGCGGATGATGAAGCCGTGCCCGGTGTCCTCACCGATCAGCTCGCGCAACTGGCCCCGCAGGCGTTCACGCTCGGCCTCGGCCTCGATGCGAATCGACACGCCCAGGCTGTCCACGCCGGGCAGCAACACCAGGTAGCGCGACGGGATGCTCAGCTGCGTGGTCAGGCGCGCGCCCTTGGTTCCGAGCGGATCCTTGACGACCTGCACCAGCAGTTTCTGCCCCTGGCCGACCAGCTCGGTGATCGGCGGGACGGGCCGCGACTCGCCGTTGTCGTCGAGCTCGGGCTGGCGCGGCACGATATCGGCGGCGTGCAGGAACGCGGTACGTTCGAGCCCGATGTTGACGAAGGCCGCCTGCATGCCCGGCAAGACCCGCTCGACGCGGCCGACGTAGATATTGCCCACGTAGCTCGACTCGCCGATGCGCTCGAGATAGAGCTCCTGCAGCAGGCCGCTTTCCACGACCGCCACGCGCCGCTCGGTCGGCGAGACGTTGATCAGGATTTCATCGCTCACGGTGGCTGGATTCGCTCAAGGAAACCGGTAGTCGGAAAGAATAGCACTCGCCGCCGCCAGGCCGCGTCCTCAGCGCCCGAGCCCGGCGGCGCGAAGGAGTTCGCCGGTTTCGAACAGCGGCAGGCCCACGACGCCACTGTAGCTGCCGCTCAGGGATCTTACCCAGATTCCGGCGGCGCCCTGGATACCGTAGGCACCGGCCTTGTCGTGCGGTTCGCCCGAGGCGACGTAGCGCCGGATCCACTCGGCCGGCAACTCGGCGAATTCGACCCGGGTGACGCTCAGGCGTTCCCGGCTCGCGCCGTCTGGCGCGATCAGGGCAACGGCGGACAGGACGCGATGCTCGCGCCCCGACAGCCGCCGGAGCATGTCCGTCGCCTCGTCGTCGTCGGCGGGCTTGCCGAGGCACTCGTCGTCGAGGACCACGGCGGTATCCGAACCGAGCACGAAGCGGCCGTCGAAGCGGCCGTGGATCGCCAGGGCCTTCTCACGCGCCACCCGCACGACGTAGCGCTCGGGCGATTCGCCGCCGTGGAGGGACTCGTCGATATGCGCCGGCGCGACCTCGAAATCGACCCCGAACAGGCCGAGCAGCTCGCGGCGGCGGGGGGAGGCGGAGGCGAGGATGAGTGGCCGTGGTGTTGGTTCGTTCATGCGTTGGCTGGTTGGCTGGTTAGCTGGTTCGCTGGTTCGCTGGTTCGCTGGTTCGCAGATGATATCGGGCGACTCGGGCCGCTTCGCGGCGCAGCCGCCCCGCACATCGCCGATGCTGCCGGACAAGCCAACCAGCCAACTAGCTAACTAGCCAACCTCAGTCGTCAGCCCCGATGATACGGATGACCGGCGAGGATGGTCGAAGCCCGGTAGAGTTGCTCGGCCACGATCACCCGAACCAGCATGTGCGGCAGGGTCGCCGGGCCCAGGGACCAGCGTTCGTGGGCGCGGTCGAGAATTAGCGGATCCAGGCCGTTGGCGCCGCCGATGAGAAACCACACCGGTTCGCCTTCCAGTTGCCAGTGCTCCAGCCGGGCAGCCAGTTTCTCGGTCGTCCAGGGGCGGGCGGTGATTTCCAGCGCGACGATGCGCGCGCGATCGGGCAGCTTGCCGATCAGGCGCTCGGCCTCCAGGGCGGACTCGCGCCCCGCGCCGGCCTTGCCGGCAACCGGCACCTCGACCAGCCTGAGGGGCAGCTGCGGCGGCATGCGGCGGGCATATTCCTTCCATCCGTCCGCCACCCAGGCGGGCATGCGGGTGCCGACGCCGGCGACGACGAGATCCACCCCCAGGCCGTCCGGTTCAGGCCTGGGCGCGGGTCGACGGCGGCGCCGACCAGAGTTTCTCGAGGTTGTAGAAGGCGCGGGTGCGTGGCTGCATGACGTGGACGACCACGTCGGCCAGATCGACCAGGACCCACTCGGCCTCGTCGGCCCCCTCCACGCCCAGCGGCTGGATGCCCCGGGCCTTGGCGCGCTGAACGAGCCGGTCGGCCATCGCCTTGACCTGGCGGGAAGAGGTTCCCGAGGCGATCACCATGTAGTCGGCAAAGCTGCTGCGCTCGGACAGGTCGATGACCTGGATGTCCTGGGCCTTGGCGTCTTCAAGAACGGCAACGGCGAGATCCCGCATCGCCTGCGGGTCGGGCAGTTCCTTTTCGCTCAACGAATCATCCGTGTCGATAACATGCCGGGTATTTTACGCCTTGTCCGCGCGGCTTTCACCAGGTTTGCGCCGAGCGCGCCGGACAGCCCCGGCGAGGGCTATCGGTAGAGGCCGTGCTTGCGGATGTAGGCGAGCACGGTCGAGGGCAGCAGGAAACGCGGATCTCGGCCGTCGGCCAGCTGCCGGCGAATGTCGGTCGAGGAAATGGCCAGCTGCGTCACCCCCAGGTAGCAGGCCCGGCCGGCTTCGGCTTCCATCAGCTGCGTCGGGCGGCGCACGCGGCGCTCGCGCAACAGTTCGGCGACTTCGCCGGCATAACGCGGACGGCTGCGCGGGCGCTTCATGACCACCAGGTGCGCCAGGTCGAGCAGTTCACGCCACCGGTGCCAGCCGCTGAGCTGGTTGGCGGCATCCTGCCCCAGGCACAGGATGACCGGCCTCGACCCGACCTCCTCACGAATGGAAGCCAGCGTCTCGACCATGTAGGACGGCCCCTCACGGCGCACCTCGCGCTCGTCGACCGCGAGGTCCGGGTGCGGCGCCAGCGCCAGCTCGAGCATCGCCAGGCGGTGATAGGCTTCCGCGCCGGTGTGATCGCGGTGCGGCGGCTGGCCGGCCGGCAGCAGGCGGAAATCGTCCGCGGCGAGCTTTTCGCACACCTCAGCCGCTGCGCGCAGGTGGCCGTAGTGCACGGGATCGAAGGTGCCGCCGAAGATCACCGTGGCGCGGTTCATGCCGCGCAGTACTCGGTCTTGTTGGCGGCCAGGCCGACGCTCAGACGCTCGAGCTGCAGCCAGAACTCGTCGCGGCGGCTGGATTTCGACAGCTGGTCGAGTTCGGACAGGCGCGAGAGGGCCTGGCGGACCACGTTCGGAGCGATGCGCCGCGCCGCGTCGGCGATGGCCTGCTGCCGGCTCTTCCAGACACCGAGCGTCCTGAAGGCCTCGCCGGCCGAGCGTGACGCGGCCAGCGCCTGGAAGCTCCCGATCGTCTGCAGTTCGCGGGCCAGGGCGCCGACGATGAGCGGCATCGGCGTATCCGCTTCGCGCAGCCCGCGGATGCAGCGCACGGCCGCGCCCGGCTGCCCGGACAGCACCAGCTCCACCAGCCGGAAACTGTCGAATCTCGCGCTGTCGGCCACGGCGGCGCGCACCTCGTCGAGACCGACCTGCCCGCGCGGATACAGCAGGGCGAGTCGCTCGATCTCCTGCGCGGCGGCCAGCAGGTTGCCCTCGAGCCGCTCGGCGAGAAAGCTGCAGGCGGCCGGGTCGGCGCGCAGCCCGCGGGAAGCCAGCCGCTGGCCGATCCACTGCGGCAGGCGCGGCGGCTTGACCTTCCAGCAAGGCACGTAGACGCCGGCCGCGTCGAGCGCCTTGACCCAGGCCGACTTCTCGCTGGCCATCTCCCAGTTATCGCACTTGACCAGCAGGATGTCGTCGCCGGCGCGCTCGACCCACTCGCGCAGCGCGGCACCGCCCTCGCGGCCGGGCTTGCCCGAAGGCAGGCGCACCTCGACCAGCCGCTGGCTGGCGAACAGGGAGTTGGTTTCGGTGGCGCTGCCCAGCTGGCTCCAGTCGAAGCGTCCGTCGACCTCGAGCACCAGGCGCTCGGCCACGCCGGCTTCGCGCGCCGCCTTGCGCACGGCGTCGCAGGCCTCCTCGATCAGCAGCGGCTCCTGGCCGGCGACCAGGTAGACCGGATCGAGCCCCTGCCGGAACCGGGCCGGCAGCTTTTCGGGAAAGATCTTCACGGATCGCGGTCGCCGAGTACTTCGAGCCGCCGAAGCAGGCGCGAGGCCATCGAGCGGCTGAGGTCGTCGCGCAGGAACTCTTCCTCGCGCTGCGCGGCGAGAATCTCGTTCTCGTCGAAGCTGTAGTCACGCGTGAGGCGCAGCGTATCGCGCTCGATCAGCACCTCGCCGCCGGCGGACTCCAGGCGCCAGGTGACCTCGAAGACGAGCAGGTACTCGCGCACCCGCGCCTGGCCGGATACCGACAGCGGCTGGCGCCAGAGCGTCTGGCCGTCGATGCGCAGGGTCGCGGCATCCTCGGCGGGCGTCTCGAGCCGTTCGACGCCGTTGGCCTCGAGCAGCAGCCCGAGTTCGCGCACGAACACGCTGCTCTCGTCGGCCGCGGCGATCCAGGTGCGGTCCATCGCCGCCGGCAGGCGGGCTTCGCCGCGCAGCTGGAAACCGCAGGCGGCCAGGAGGCCGATCAGGGCGATCGCGACGAGCGCGCGGAGCCTCATCCGACGACCAGGTTGAGCAGCTTGTCGGGCACCAGGATGACCTTCCGGACGGTCTTGCCCTCGACGTGCCGCGCGACGTTCTCGTCGGCCATGGCCGCTTCGTGGACCGCGTCCTGCCCGGCGCCGGGCGCCACGTCCACCCGGCCGCGAACCTTGCCGTTGACCTGGACGACCACGGTCACCGAGGCGCGCTCCAGGGCGGCCTCGTCGACCCGCGGCCAGCCGTTGTCGAACACCGAGCCATCGCGGCCGAGCTGTCGCCAGAGGGCCTCGCTGATGTGGGGCGTGACCGGGGCGATGAGACGCACGACCGCTTCCCAGGCTTCCTGCGCGAGCACGCGCTCCGCCTCGCCGGCGGGCTCGAATCGCTGCAGCTCGTTGCAGAACTCCATGATCGCGGCGATCGCGGTGTTGAAGGTCTGGCGGCGGCCCATGTCGTCACCGACCTTGGCGATCGTTTCGTGCAGGCGGGTCCGCAACTCGCTGGCCGCGCCCTCGAGGCCCTCGGGCTTCCGGCCGGGCAGCGCGCCTTCGGCGACGTGGGCCTGGACGCCGGCGAAGAGGCGTTTGAGGAATCGCCAGGCGCCCTCCACGCCCGCCTCCGACCACTCCAGAGACTGCTCGGGCGGCGCGGCGAACATCGAGAACAGGCGCACCGTGTCGGCACCGTAGGTGTTGACCAGGGCTTGCGGGTCGACGCCGTTGTTCTTGGACTTGGCCATCTTCTCGATACCGCCGGGCTCGACCGGCTCGCCGTCGTCCTTGAGCACCGCGCTGAGAATGGCGCCCTTGCCGTCGCGCTGCACCTCGACGTCGGCCGGGTTGAACCAGACCTTGCGGCCCGAGGCGTCCTCGCGGTAATAGGTTTCGGCCAGCACCATGCCCTGGGTGAGCAGGCGCTTGAAGGGTTCGCCGACGGACACCAGACCCTCGTCGCGCATCAGCTTGGTCCAGAAACGCGCGTAGAGCAGGTGCAGGATGGCGTGTTCGATGCCGCCGATGTACTGGTCGACCGGCATCCACTGATCGGCGCGCTCGTCGACCATGGCCGCGTCGTTGTCCGGCCCGGTGTAGCGCAGGAAGTACCAGGACGAATCGACGAAGGTGTCCATGGTGTCGGTCTCGCGCCTGGCCGCCCGGCCGCACTTCGGGCAGTCGGTGTCGAGAAACTCGGCGTGACGGTTGAGCGGATTGCCCGAGCCGTCGGGAACCAGGTCTTCGGGCAGAACCACGGGCAGGTCGGCTTCGGGCACCGGCACGTCGCCGCAGTCGGGACAGTGGATGATCGGGATCGGGCAGCCCCAGTAGCGCTGCCGCGAAATGCCCCAGTCGCGCAGGCGGAACTGCGTTCGGGCGCGGCCGGTCCCCTTCTTCTCCAGGTCGGCGACGATCGCATCGAAGCCCTTCGACCACTCGAGGCCGTCGTAGGGCCCGGAATGGACCAGCTGCCCTGCCTTGGCGGCGTAATCGTCGTGCCAGTGGCGGTCGTCGTATTCCCGCCCCTCGGGCAGGCTGATGACCTGGCGGATCGGCAGGCCGTACTTGTTGGCGAACTCGAAGTCGCGCTCGTCGTGGCCCGGCACGGCCATGATGGCGCCCTCGCCGTAGGCCATGAGGACGTAGTTGGCCACCCACACCGGCAGCTCGTCGCCGGTGAGCGGATGGACGGCCGTCAGGCCGGTGTCCATGCCCTTCTTTTCCTGCACGGCGATGTCGGCCTCCGACACGCCGCCCTTCTGGCACTCGGCGATGAAGGCGGCCAGCTCGGGCTTGTCCTCGGCGGCCCGTTTCGCGAGCGGATGCTCGGCGGCGACGGCCATGAAGGTCGCGCCCATCAGCGTGTCGGGCCGGGTCGTGAAGACCTTGATGGTGTCCTCGCCGCAGGCGAAGGCGATCTCCGCGCCCTCGCTCTTGCCGATCCAGTTCGCCTGCATCGTGCGCACCCGTTCCGGCCAGCCGTCGAGGTCGTCGAGGCTCTCGAGCAGCTCGTCGGCGTAGTCGGTGATGCGCAGGTAGTACATCGGAATCTCGCGCTTTTCGACCGGCGCGCCGGTGCGCCAGCCGCAGCCGTCGATCACCTGCTCGTTGGCCAGCACGGTCTGGTCGACCGGATCCCAGTTGACGGTGCCCGTCTTCTTGTAGGCGATGCCGCGCTCGAGCAGCCGCAGGAAGAACCACTGATTCCAGCGGTAATACTCGGAATCGCAGGTGGCGAGTTCACGCTCCCAGTCGATGGCGAAGCCCAGCTGCCTGAGCTGGCCGCGCATGTGCTCGATGTTGTCGCGTGTCCACTTCGCCGGCGGCACGCCGTTGGCCATGGCGGCGTTTTCCGCCGGCAGGCCGAAGGCGTCCCAGCCCATGGGCTGAAGCACGCGCATGCCCCGCATCCGGTGATAGCGCGAGATGACGTCGCTGATGGTGTAGTTGCGCATGTGGCCCATGTGCAACTTGCCCGAGGGATAGGGGAACATGCTCAGGCAGTAGAACCGCTCCCCGTCACCGCTTTCGGCGCGGTGGGCGTTTTCTTCTTCCCAGAGTCGTCGGATGGCCGGCTCGATCTCGCCGGGTCGGTAGATGTCGCTCACCGCTGCAGTGAATCCTGGTCGTGTCGGGCGTTCAAGGGAATGCCGCCCCGCTGACGGGGCGGCGGCTTTGCGGGCAGCTTACTGGTCGCCGTCGCCCTCGGTCGCGTCCTCGGTCGCGCCCTCGACGCGCTCGGCGAGGCGGTTCCAGGCGTCGCGGGCTTCCTGCCAGGCCTCGCGGGCCTCGGCGCTGGCGCCTTCCCAGTTCTCGTCGGCGAACTGACTGGCTTCCTCCCAGGCCGCTTCGGCCCGCTCGCGGGCCTCGGCCGCGGTCTCGCGGGCGGAGGCGAGCGCTTCCTCGCTGCCGTCCTCGGCGGCGGCAAGCGCGTCTTCGGCCTTCTCTCGGGCCTCGACGGCCAGTTCCCGGGCGCGATTCCAGACCTTCTCGTGCAGGGCCTCCTCGCTGGCCTCGGGGCCTTCCGCGATGAGCTCGTCGATTTCCTCGCGGGCCTGCGCGCCCTCCTCCTGAACCTCTTCGTAGGCTTCGGCCGCGCGCTCGCCGGCTTCCTCGACGGCTTGCGCGGCGTCCTCGCCCGCTTCCTCGATCTCGCTGGCCTCCTCGGACTGGCAGGCCGCCAGCGCCAGTACAATCAGTGTCATCCAGATGTAACGCATGCTTCGTCTCCTCGTGACGGTGCAATATCCGTGCGGGTTGGGGAGCAATTATCCTAACGCCAAACAGCCCGGCGGGCACGACTTTCGAGTAGCGCTGAACCCCTTGCAGCCGGTATGGTCGGAACAGGCACAAGCACAGGGAGGATTCGCATGCGGTTCAAGGGCTTGCTTCTGATCTGCACGGGCCTGCTCCTCGCCGCCCTCGCGGCACCCGGCTCGGCTTCATCACCATTCGACGTCGCCGAGCACACGCCCGGTTACACGCTCAACTCCGAAGGTCAACGGGCTTACGAACAGGGCCGATTCTTCGACGCAAGGCATCGTTTCGAGCGGGCCGCCTACTGGGCCGACAAGCTGGCGCAGTACAACCTCGGCGTCATCTACTACCGCGGCGACGGGGTCGACCGCGACCCGGCGCGCGCCTGGGCGTGGTTCGAGCTGTCCGCCGAGCGCGGTTACCCCGAATTCGTCGACACCGCCGAGGCGGTGTGGCTGGAACTCGAAGAGTCCGGACGCCGGCGCGCGAGAGACATTCATGCCGAACTGCTGCCCCGTTACGGCGACGCCAGCGCGGTCGATCGCACGGCTGAACGCATGCGACGCGAGCGCATGGACATCACCGGTTCACGCACGGGGTTCATCGGGACGCTCAAGGTGGTGGACAAGAACGGATTCACCCGCGACGGCGAAGACTATTTCGCTGCCGAGAAGTGGGATTTCCACCAGATCGTCCAGCTCGAGACCCGCCTGTTCAAGGCGATCGCCCGCGGCAACGTTCGGATGGGGGAATTCGAGATCATCGAGGAACAGCAACCCATAGACGGCGAAGAAGTCCGGGACGCAGCGCCTGACGAACCAGGGCCGACGCCGGACTCGCCGGCGCCGTGAGCGCCGCCAGGCCCGGGTCGGCAACGTCCTACGCGCCGTAGGTCCGCTCGAGCCAGCACCACATGCTGCGCAGGCCCTGGGCCTCGCCGCCGGCCGGGCGGCCGGGCCGGTCCGACAGGTTCCAGGCATAGATGTCGAGATGGAACCAGTCGATGCCCTCGCCGACGAAATGATCGAGGAACAGGGCCGCCGTCAGGCTGCCGCCGAACTTCGAGCTGCCGGTATTGGAAATGTCGGCGATGGCCGGCTCGATCAGCCGCCGGTAGGGCTCGAACAGCGGCATGGGCCAGAGCGGATCTTCCTCTTCGAAGCTCAGATCCTGGATGTCGCGCGCGGCCCGCGCGTCGCGGCCGTAGATCGGCGGCAGGTCCTCGCCCAGCGCGATGCGCGCCGCACCGGTGAGCGTGGCGAAGTCGATGATGCGCTCCGCGCCCTCCTCGGTGGCCAGGGTCAGCGCATCGGACAGCACGACGCGACCCTCGGCATCGGTGTTGCCGATCTCGACGCTCGTGCCCTTGCGGGTCCGGATGATGTCGGACGGCCGGTAGGCGTTACCGGAAATGGCGTTCTCGACGGCCGGCACGTAGACGCGAAGATTCACGTCCAGGCCGAGGGTCATGATGATCTTCGCCAGGCCCAGCACGTGCGCGGCGCCGCCCATGTCCTTCTTCATCAGCACCATGCCGGCACCCGGCTTGATGTTGAGGCCGCCCGAATCGAAGATGACGCCCTTGCCGACCAGGGCCAGGGAAGGCGCGTCCTCGCGCCCCCACTGCATCCGGATCAGCCTCGGGGCCCGGCTGGCGGCCTGGCCGACGACGTGGATCGCCGGAAATTCGCGCTCGAGACGCTCACCCTCGAAGACCTCGAACGCGGCGCCGTGCTCGTCCGCCAGCCCGCGCGCCGCCTCGGCCAGTTCCGAAGGGCCGAGATCGATCGCGGGCGTGTTGACCAGGTCACGAACGAAGGCGGACGACTCGACCAGCGTGCGGATACGGCGCTCGCGGTCGCCCTCGAGAGCCAGGCGCGCGGTCGGCGCGTCCATCGCCTTGTAGCGGTCGAAGCGGTAACAGCCCAGCCCCCAGCCCACGGCGGCGCGCTCGCGGTCGCCGTCGGGCCAGTCGCACTCGAGGCGGTAATCCCCCTCGGGCAGGACCGCGGGCAGGTGGGCCAGCGACCAGATCCGGTCACCCGGCTCGCGACCGGCGAGTACGCGCCCGATGCCGCCCTCGCCGTCGGGCACCAGCAGGTGGCTGCCGGGCTTCGCCTGGAAGCCACTGGCCTCGACCCAGCTGCGCTCGCCCGGCGCGGCGGAACGTTTCCAGTCCGCCAGCGCCTCGGCATCCAGGGAATTCAGGGGTATGGACTGATCGGGAGAAACGCTGAACATGAAGGCTCCGGGTAACGAGTAGGAAAACGGCGCCTAGGATATCGCAAGCGACCGCCCGGGCCGTTGTCGGTCAGCGCGATCGCAGGCTGCGTCGCCGCCGGACGATCGCCGCCGGCGACTTGAACAGCTCGTAGACCACGAGCGCAATGAACACGCCGATACCAGTCCA
>JAAAPF010000137.1 GCA_009908425.1 Alphaproteobacteria bacterium | reverse complement strand
CGCGGGGCGACCCGCAGGAACAGGGGTCGCGCGGGATCCGCGCGCTCGAGCGAAGCAGCGGTATAGCGGGCCGGCGGGAGCCACGCAATGCCCCCCGACCACCTTGCGGGCCGAGCCCCGGCGGGCGCGCCGGCGCCCGGCGGAGGCGGTTCCCGCCACGCGATCCCGCCGGCCGCGTCGTCGGCGCGGCCGCGCTCAGCCCACCGGCAGCGGCCAGCGTTCGTAAGGGAACGGGCTCGGCCGCCGCACCCGGGCGCGATGGCGCGACGACAGCGGCCGCCGGAAGACCAGCGTCGACCACGGACCCACGTCGCGCCGGCCCTCCAGCACCAGCCCCTGGCGACGGTGGGCGGCGACCACCTGATGGGCCTGGGCGTTCAACAGCCCCGCCAGCACCGCATGGCCGCCGGGCGCCAGGGTGTGCGCCAGATCCGGCGCCATCTCCGCCAAGGGTCCGGCGAGGATGTTGGCCAGCACCAGATCGAAGCGGTCGGGGCGCTGCAGCTCGGGACGGTCGTAGCCGTCGCAGACCGCGGTGCGCAGGCGGTGGTCGACGCCGTTGTCGCGGGCGTTGGCGTCGGCGGCGCGCACCGCCTCGGCGTCCAGATCGCAGGCGAAGGCGCGCGCCGTGGACCAGCACTTCAAGGCGGCGATGGCCAGGATCGCCGAGCCGCAGCCCAGATCGAGCACGCGCTTGAAGCGCCGGCGGCGGGCGAGGCCGTCGATCGCCGCGAGGCAGCCCATGGTGCTGCCGTGCTCGCCCGAGCCGAAGGCGGTGCCGGCGTCGATCTTGAGCGGCACGGCGTCGGCGGGCGGGGCGTCCTCGACGTGGCTGCCGTAGACCCAAAAGCGGCCGACGGCGATCGGCGGAAAGCTGCGCTTGGTGGCCTCGAGCCAGTCCTGCTCGGCGACCGGCTCGATGGCGATGTCCTCGACGGCGGGGGCGACCTCGCCCAGGACCTCTTCCAAGAGGGCGCGCCAGCGTTCGCGCTCCGGCGTGGCGCGGGTGATGATCTCGCAGCTCCAGTCGCCGTCCTCGCCCTCGTAGGTGGCGAAGCTCTGGGCCTCGTCGTCGAGCACCGCCAGGACCTCCTCGACCGCGTCCACGGGGATCGGAAAGCGCAGCTGCCACAAGCTGGCGCCGTCGCCGGGGTCGTTCATCGCGCGGGTTCCACGAAGCTCGCCATGATCTTCTTGCGGCCGGCCTTGTCGAAGGCGATGTCCAGCTTGTCGCCGTCGGCCCCTTCGACGCGGCCATAGCCGAATTTCGGGTGAAACACACGCGCCCCGACGTCGACCTCGGGGCCGCGGTCGTCGACCGTTTCCGCCACCGCCTCGATGACCGGACCTTTGCGGATCTTGGCCGAGTTGAAGCGCGCGAGCGGATCGCCCTCGCGCTTGGGCGGCAGGCCGGGCGAGCGCAGCCGGGTCGCGGTGAAGCCGTCGCGCTGCAGGAACTCGCAGTGCTCGGCGGGCAGCTCGTCGACGAAGCGCGACGGGATCGAGGAGACCCAGTTGTGGCCGTACAGCCGCCGGTTGGCGGCGAACAGCACGCAGCTGCGCTTGCGGGCGCGGGTGACGCCGACATAGGCCAGCCGGCGCTCCTCCTCGAGCGCGGCCCGGCCGCCCTCGTCGACCGCGCGCTGGTTGGGAAACACCCCCTCCTCCCAACCGCCCAGAAAGACGGTGTCGAACTCCAGCCCCTTGGCGCCGTGCAGCGTCATCACGGTGACCATGTCGCCGGCGGGATCGCTCGCGTTCTCCATCACCAGGCTCACGTGCTCCAAAAAGCCGGCGAGGGTGTCGAACTCGGCGATCGCGTGGGCGAGTTCCTTGAGGTTGTCGAGCCGGCCCGGCGCCTCGGGCGACTTGTCGGCCTGCCACATCGCGACGTAGCCGCTCTCCTCCAAGACGGTCTCGGCGACCTCGCGGGCGGGCTCGGTCTCGGCGAGCCCGCGCCAGCGCTCGAAGGCCGCGAGCAGGTCGCCGAGCGCCTTGCGCGGCTTGGGCTTGAGGGCGTCGCCGCCGCACAGCGTCGCCGCGGTGGCGACCAGGCTGCGCTCCGAGGCGCGCGCCTCGCGCCGGAGCTGCGCCAGCGTCGCTTCGCCGAGGCCGCGGCGCGGGCGGTTGACGATGCGCTCGAAGGCGAGGTCGTCGTCGGGCTGGCGGATCAGCCTGAGATAGGCGATGGCGTCGCGGATCTCGGCGCGCTCGTAGAAGCGCGGGCCTCCGACGACGCGGTAGGGCAGCCCGATGGCGATGAAGCGCTCCTCGAAGGCGCGGGTCTGAAAGCCCGCCCGCACCAGCACCGCCGCCGAGGCCAGCGCCTCGCCCTGGCGCTGCAGCGCTTCGAGCTCCTCGCCGACGAAGCGCGCCTCCTCGTCGTCGTCCCACAAGCCGGCGACGCGCACCGGTTCGCCCGGGTCGTCCTCGGTCCACAGCGTCTTGGGGTGGCGGCTCTCGTTCTTGGCGATGAGTCCGGAGGCGGCGCCCAGGATGTGGCCGGTCGAGCGGTAGTTGCGCTCCAGCCGCACCACCCGCGCCCCCCGAAAGTCCTCCTCGAAGCGCAGGATGTTGCCGACCTCGGCACCCCGCCAGGAATAGATCGACTGGTCGTCGTCGCCGACGCAGGTGAGGTTCTTGTGGTGCTGCGCCAACAGCCGCAGCCACAGGTACTGCGCGACGTTGGTGTCCTGGTACTCGTCGACGAGGACGACGCGGAACCGGCGCTGATAGGCCTCCAGCACGTCGGGGTGCTCGGCGAAGAGCGTCAGGTTGTGCAGCAGCAGGTCGCCGAAGTCGCAGGCGTTCAGCGTCGCGAGCCGCTGCTGGTAGGCCCGGTAGAGCTCGATGCCGCGGCCGAGTGCGAAGTCGCCCTCCTCGGACGCCGGCACCTGGTCGGGCGTCCAGCCGCGGTCCTTCCAGCGCTGGATGATGCCGGAGAGCACCCGCGCCGGGAACTTCTTGGCGTCGAGGCCGGCGGCCTCCAGGAGCTGCTTCAACAGCCGCTGCTGGTCGTCGGTGTCCAGGATGGTGAAGTTGGGCTCGAGCCCGATGCGCTCGGCGTGGCGGCGCAACAGCCGGGCGCCGATGCTGTGGAAGGTGCCGAGCCACAAGCCCTGGACCGGACGGCGGATGAGCGCCTCGACGCGCTCGTTCATCTCGCGCGCCGCCTTGTTGGTGAAGGTGACGGCGAGAACCTCGCCGGGGCGGGCGCGGCCCTCCACCAGCAGGTGCGCCAGGCGGCTCGTCAGCACCCGCGTCTTGCCGGTGCCGGCGCCGGCGAGCACGAGCAGGGGGCCGTCCGGGGCGGTCACCGCCTCGTACTGCTCGGGGTTGAGGCCCGCCAGGTGGGGCGGCTCCTGGGCGTGGTGAAGCGGCTCGACCGCCCGGTGATCGGCCAACGGGTCCCTCCTGCTCGCCGGTCTCGGCTCTCAACTTAGGCGTCGCCGCGCTCGAGCGCACGGGCTTCCAAGAGCGCGTCGTTGTAGGCCAGCATCAGGTCGCGGATCATCACCTCGCCGAGCACGGTGCGGTCCTTGGGCGAGCGCAGAACCGGGATGTGGTCCTCGTCCTGGTTCTTCGCCCGCCGCCAGGCCGAGGCGAGGTCGTCGTCGGGGTAGAACACCAGGCCCACCGGGTGGGCCAGATCGCCGGCGGTGGGCTCCTGGCCGCGGCCGGGCGCGAAGGCGGCGTCGGCCAGATCGCCGAAGCTGACCTCGCCCACCAGGCGGCCCTCGGCGTCGCGGACGTAGATCGGCACGTGGCTCTCGCGAAAGCGGCGCTTGAGGTCGGCGAGGGTGGCGGTCGCCGGCACCGAGTGGTGCTCGGGGTGGAGGATCTCCGCCACCCGCCGCCGCTCCAGCAGGCGCAGCTCCAACGCCCGGGAGAGGTTGAGGCCGGCGCGGGCGAGCTGCCAGGTGAAGAAGGAGTGGCCGTGGACCTGCATGGTGAAGAGCGTGGCGATCGCCACCGCCACCATCAGCGCGAAGGTGAGGCCGTAGTCGTGGGTGAGTTCGAACACCATGATGATGGTCGAGATCGGCGCCCCCAGCACCGCGCCGGCGACCGCACCCATGCCCAGGACGCCGTAGAGGGCGGCGCCCGAACTGAGCTCGGGAAACAGCGCGCCCGACACCTTTTGAAAGCCGACCCCGACGAGCGCGCCCAGCACCAGCGCCGGGCTGAACACCCCGCCGCCGAAGCGCGAGCCCAGACAGACGGCGGTGGCGAGCGCCTTGGCGAGGGCCAGACCGAGCAGGAAGCCGAGCCCGAAGCGGTCGTTCAAGGTCGCGTCGGTGGTGGGGTAGCCGATCCCCAGCACCTCGGGAAAGGCGAGCGCGATCAGCCCGACCGCGAGCCCGGCGAGGGTCGGTCGCAGCCACAGCGGCACGGCGAGGCGGGTGTGCAGCGCGTCCACGAGCGCCACCGACTTCAAAAAGCCGATGGCGACCGCGCCGCAGACCAGGCCCAAGAGCACGAAGGCGGGAAACTCGAAGAACGACGCCACCGCTTGCGGCGGCAGGGTGAAGGCGACGGCGTCGCCGAAATGGGCCCGGCTGACGATGGTGCCGATGACCGAGGCGATGACCACCGGCGAGAAGGCGGTGAGCGCGTAGTGGCCGATCACCACCTCGAGCGCGAAGAAGACGCCGGCGATCGGCGCGTTGAAGGCGGACGCCACCGCCGCCGCGACGCCGCAACCCAAAAGGGTGCGCGCCAGGCTGGCGCCGAGGCCGAGCCGACGCGCCACCACCGACGCCAGCGTGGCGCCGACGTGGACGATCGGGCCTTCGCGGCCGACCGAGCCGCCGGCGCCGATGGCGAGAGCGTTGACCAGCGCCGCGGCGAGCCCGCGCCGGGGGTCGAGGCGGCCGTTTCGAAGCGCGTTGGCCTCGATCACCTGGGCCACGCCCTGCGGCTGCGGCCCCGGCAGGACGAAGACGCACAACAGGCCGATCGCGAGCCCGCCGAGCGTCGGCGCCGCCACGACGTGCCAGGCCGGCAAAGCGCGGGCGACCTCGGCGAGCGCGCCGGCGTCGAAGAAGAAGACGAGCTGGCCGGCGTCGATGGCGTAGCGAAAGGCGATGGCGCCGCCGCCGGCGAGGCCGCCCACGATCACGGCGAGTGCGCCGAGCGTGACGTGCTCGCTCTTCACCCCGGCTTCGAGCCGCCGGGCGGCCTCCCTCAGACGGGCGTGCATGACGACTGCGGCATGGTGGGCTCGGGGTCGACGCCCCCATCCGCGGCGTCAAGCGACCTTCTGTCGCAGGACCGCCACCGCCGCCGGCCGGGCGCCGAGCGCGAGCCGCGCCGGCCGGCGCGCGCGGGCCGGCGCGGGTCGCGGCATCCTCGCGCACGAGAGAGTGGTTGAGCCTAAGGTCGATTCCATGGCACGGATGCCGTCATGAGAATGGGTGGTGCGACAGCCGAGCAAGGTTGCTTGAGGCTCAAGCAGGTGCCGACGGGCCGGTGCGCGGTCTGCGGCGTCCGCCAAGCCTCGTTCTGTTCCGTGCTCAGTACGGCGGAGCTGCAGCAGCTGCACGCCATGTCGTCGCAGAAGATCTTCGAGCCGGGCGAGCTCATCGTCGAGGAGGACGCCAGCGTCCGCCAGGTCGCCAACGTCCTCAGCGGCACGATCAAGCTGTTCAAGCTGCTGCCCGACGGCCGCCAGCAGATCACCGGCTTCCTCTTCGGCGGGGATTTCCTGGGCCCGATGCTGTCGGGGGAGTACGCCACCTTCGCCGAGGCGGTGAACCGGGTCGAGCTCTGCATGTTCGATCAGGACCGCCTGCGCGAGCGCATGGACGCCTGGCCGCACCTGGAACGGCGGCTGTTCGAAGACGCCACCCAGACCCTCGACCGCGCCCTCGACTGGATGCTGCTCTTGGGCCGCAAGACCGCGACCGAGCGGGTCGCCTCGTTCTTCGTCATGCTGGCCGATCGCGTCGGCGAAAAGAACGACGCCACCGCCGTGGTCGAGGTCCCGATGAGCCGCTCCGACATCGCGGACTATCTCGGCCTGACGATGGAGACGGTGAGCCGGCAGATCTCGCAGCTCAAGCGCGCCGGGCTCTTGGCCGCGCAGGGCCAGCACGTCCTCGAGATCCGCGATCTGCCCACCCTGCGACGCCGCGCCGAAGGCAGCCAGTAGCGCCGCTACGCCGAAGGCGGCGAATAGCGCCGCCGCGCCGAAGGCGGGCCGGGGCACCACCGCATTGACGGCGGCGAGGCGCGCCGGCGCGAGGAAGATGCTGCACGCCGCTGGCGAGCGCCCGCCTCCCCTCACCGCCCCGGTTTGATACACATCAAAGCGCTGTGCTTTGGATCGGCTAGAGTGCGTCGTGTTGACGGTTGGGGCCCGGCGCGCGTTCCCCCCTCCACGCGCCGGGCCCCTAACGTTTCCGCCCTCTCCCTTTCGCGCCAATTCCGCCCTACCGCTCGGCCGCGCGTGGCGTTAGGACACGCGCGACGTGTACGTCCGCGGAGGAGCGAGATGAGCGACCCCCAGCGCAGCGGCGGCGGCGGCATCGGCGACCGCATCAACGACGCGGTCAACTGGCTGCAGAACCGCTCGCGCAACGAGTGGATCATGTTCGGCGTCGGCGTCGTCATCGGCGTCGTCATCGGGTGAGCGGCGCCGTGCCGCCCCGCGGGAGAGCGTCATGAAGTTCTTCGTCGACACCGCCGACGTCGCCGAGATCGACGACCTCGCCGCCACCGGCCTGGTGGACGGTGTCACCACCAACCCCTCGCTCGTCGCCAAGTCGGGGCGGTCCTTCGTCGAGGTCGTGCGCGAGATCTGCGGGCTGGTCGACGGCCCGGTGAGCGCCGAGGTCACCGCCCTCGAGGCCGAGGCGATGGTCGCCGAGGGGCGCGCGCTGGCCGACCTCGCCGCCAACGTCTGCGTCAAGCTGCCGCTCACCTTCGACGGCCTGAAGGCCTGCCGCCAGCTCCGGCGCGCCAACATCCCGGTCAACGTCACGCTCTGCTTCAGCGCCGCCCAGGCGCTGTTGGCGGCGAAGGCGGGGGCGAGCTTCGTCTCGCCCTTCATCGGCCGGCTCGACGACCAGGGCCAGGACGGCATGCAGCTGATCGCCGACATCTCGGAGATCTACGCCCAGTACCCGCGGCTGGAGACGGAGGTGCTGGTGGCCTCGGTGCGCCACCCGATGCACGTGGTCGAGGCCGCCAAGCTCGGCGCCGACGTCGCCACCCTGCCCCCGAGCGTGCTGCGCCAGCTGATCAAGCACCCGCTGACCGACAAGGGCCTCGACGCCTTCCTCGCCGACTGGGCGAAGACCGGCCAGTCGATCCTTTAGGTCGCGACCAGCTTGGTCACCACCTCGTTGGCGCGCTCGAGGGTGCGGTGGACCGGGCAGCGGTCGGCGATCTCCACGAGCCGCGACCGCTGCGCCGCGTCGAGCGGGCCGTCGAGCGCGATCTCGCGGGTGAGGCGGTCGATCTTGGCGTCGCGCGCCCCGCTGTCGTCGCGGTGGACCTTGGCGTGGCGCACCGCGACCCGCACGCTCTCGAGCGGCCACCCCTTGCGCTCGGCGTACATCCGGATGGTCATCGAGCTGCACACCCCCAGCGCCGCGGCCAGTAGGTCGTAGGGCGACGGGCCGGCGTCGAGCCCGCCGACGCGCTCGGGCTCGTCGGCGATCAGCCGGTGACGGCCGACCTGCACCTCCTGGACGTAGCCCCCGGCCCCGGTCTCGCGCACGTCGACGGCACCCTCCGCCGGCGGGGCCTCGTCGAGCGCGGGCAGGTAGCGCCCGGCCCAGGCGGCGATGACGCCGGCGGCGTAGGCCGCGTCGGCCTTGGCGGTCAGCAGATGGTCGGCGTCGTCGAGCGAGACGAAGCTCTTGGGGTGCTTGGCGGCGACGAAGAGCGCGCTGGCCTCGTCGATGCCGACGATCGCGTCGCGCGGCCCGTGCAGCACCAAGAGCGGTCGCTTCAGCGCGGCGACGTCGCCCGTGAGGTCGTGGGCGCGCAGATCGTCCAAAAAGCGCTGATCGATGCAGATGCGCTGGCCGGCGACGTCGAGGCAGGCCTCGGCGCCTTGTGGCAGGATCTCGCCCTCGCCCGCGAATTTGAGCCCGAGATGCGCCGGCGACGACGGCGCCGCGATGGTGGCGACCGCGGCGACGTCGGGCAGGTCGCGGGCGGCGGCGAGCACCGCGGCACCGCCGAGCGAGTGCCCGACCAGCAGGCGCACCGGTGCTTCGACCTCGGCCTCGACCAGGCGCGCGGCGGCCCCGAGGTCACCGACCTGCCCGCTGAAGCCGCTGCCGGCGAGATCGCCCGCGCTCGCGCCGACGCCGGCGAAGTCGAAGCGCAGCGTGCCGATCTCGGCGAGCGCCAAAGCGTCGGCGACGCGGCGCGCGGCGTGGCTCCGGCGCGAGCAGGCGAAGCAGTGGGCGAAGATCGCCCACGCCCGCGGCCGGCCCAGCGGGCGGACCAGATCGCCGACCCGCGTGGTGCCGTCGGCGCCCTCGAAGCGCACGCGCGTCTCGCGTGACGTCATGCTCGCCTCCCGTTCTCAATCGCGATCCGGCCGCCGCCAGGGCCGGCGCCCCTCGCCTTCGTCGACGAACCGCAGGCGCGGCGGTTCCGTGAAGCGTAGCGCCAACGCCCCCTTGGCGCGCAGATCCGAGCGGGTCACGGTCACGCGACCGGGACAGCGGGTGTCGCTGGCGAGGTTGACCACGAGATCGGCGCCGCAGTCGAGGGTGAGCGCGTTCGGCCGGAGCGCCACCGCGACGGTCCGGCCGGCGCGCGTGAGCCGGCAGCCGCGGTCGTCGCAGGCGACCGGACCGCCGGGCGCCGCGAACCCCTCGACGCCGAGCTCGCGCCGCCAGCCCTGGAGGACGAAGCCGTCGCGGCGCTCGGCGGCGAGGACGTAGGCCCCCGGCCCGGCGCGCAGCGCCGCCATCCGCGCCTCGCGGCCGACGACGACGTCGGGCGGGCGGGCGAGCGCGACGAGCGCGAGCCCGACCACCAGCGGGATCGCGGCGAGCCGCGCCAGCCGCCCCCACCACAACGCCGCCCACAACCCGGCGGCGACCAGCCACAGCATCGCCGCCGGCGGCGGTGGCGGGACGGTCACGCTGGCGCCGGGCCAGCTCGACGCCGTCGCCGCCGACCACAACACGCCGTCGATGCCCCAGCCCATGAGCTCGAGGAACGGCGCGTCGAGCCCGAGCGGCATCAAGAACAGGCTGACCAGCCCCAGGGGCATGATCCAAAAGCCCATCAGCGGGACGGCGACCAAGTTGGCGACGATGCCGTAGGTCGGCAGCCGGCCGAAGTGGAAGGCGGCGAAGGGCGCGGTGGCCAGCGTCGCGATCACGGTCGAGAGCGCCACGCCCACGACATAGGCCCGAAGCAGGCTCGGCAGCCGGCCGAAGTGGAAGGCGGCGAAGGGCGCGGTGGCCAGCGTCGCGATCACGGTCGAGAGCGCCACGCCCACGACATAGGCCCGAAGCAGGCTCGGCGCCGGGGCGCCGCGGGCGGGCCGGCGGCGGCGCCAGCGCTCGTAGACGGCGACGAGCGCGGTCACCGCGGCGAAGGACATCTGAAAGGACGCGCCCATCAGCGCCGCCGGGTCGATCGCCAGCACGACGCAGGCGGCGAGCGCCACCAGCCGCAGCGAGATCGCCTCGCGGTCCAACAGCAGCGCGACCATCACCACCCCGGTCATCAAAAAGGCGCGCTGGGTCGGCAGCGGCGCGCCGGCGAGCACCAGATAGAGAAAGGCCACGGCGAGCGCGGCGAGGGCGGCGAGGCGCGGGGCGAGCACCCGCAGCGCCAGCCACGGCCAGAGGCACACGGCGTAGCGCACGGCGACGAAGGCGGTGCCGGCGACGAGGCCGATGTGGAGCCCGGAGATGGCGAGGAGATGGGCCAGGCCCGCGCCCTGCATGTCGTCCCAGACGGAATCGGGGATGTCGCCGCGCAGGCCGGTGAGGAGCGCCGCCGCCACCCCGCCGGCGTCACCGCCGACCACCGCCACGGCGTGGCGCGCGATGGCGCGGCGGACCTCGGCCATGGCCAAGCCGCCCGCGGCGGCCTCGACGATCTCGACGTCGCCGTAGGCGTAGCCGACCGCGCCGATCCCGTGAAAATAGGCCCAGCGCGCGAAGTCGAAGCCGCCGGGCACGACCGGCTCGGACGGCGGCAACAGTCGGCCGCGCACCCGCACGCGGTCGCCGACATGGACGACCTCGGCGAGGCTGCGCACGGTCATGCGCACCGTGTGCGGCCCGTCGGGCGGGGCGGGCTCGCGCCGCAGCGTCAGCCGCGCCCCCTCGTCGCGCGGCTCGACCAGGACGACCCGGGCCTCGAAGCTGGTGGTGGTCGGTCGCTCCAGCCGAGGTTGATGGACCCGCAGCGTCTGCCACTGGGCGAGGGCGAAGCCGCTCGCCACCAGCGCCAGGGTGAGGCCGGCGGCGCGCCACGGCACCTCGCTCCGGGCGCAGGCGAGCGCGACGGCGAGCCCGGCGA
>JAAAPF010000335.1 GCA_009908425.1 Alphaproteobacteria bacterium | reverse complement strand
GAGCTCGGCCAGGGCGGCCCGCAACGGCGCCGGGTCCACCGCCGCCACCGCCGCCGCGACGGCGGCGCGCTCGTCGTCCTCGAGCGGCGGCGTCGGCAGCTCGGGCACGACCGGCGGCAACGGCCCCTGTACCAGCCGCAGCCGGTGGGCGACGGTGGTCCCGAAAAAGGCGTTGATGCGCTCCAGCACGCGCGGCTCCTCGTGCTGGAGCGCCAGCGCGGCGGTGGGACGCACCTTCACGGTCAAGGCGCGCGAGCGGCGGTCGAGCTTCACCGGCACGGTGTCGCCGGCGAGTTCGGACCCGACGATCGTCGCCCAGTCGGTGAGCAGGCGGTGATCGGTGAAGCCCTGGCGCCGCGTCGGCGCGTCTAGGATCGCGGCCATCAGGGCCGCGGCCACGGTCGGCCGCTCGCGGCGGGCGGAGAGCTTGCGCCCGCCGCCGTCGGTTTTACCGTCGCGCGCCATGCGCGTGTTCCACCCCTGCCCCATCGCCCCCTTGTGGCACGGCGCGGCGCGGTCATGAAGAGCGCCGAGCTCTTCGCCCCGCTGTTGGCCTGGTACGACGAGGCGCGGCGCGCGCTGCCCTGGCGGGCGCCGCCGGGCGAGCGGGTCGACCCCTATCACGTGCTGGTGAGCGAGGTCATGCTGCAGCAGACCACCGTCGCCACGGTGCGGCCGCGCTACGCCGAGTTCCTCGCGCGGTTTCCCGATCTGGCGACGCTCGCCGCCGCCCCGCTCGACGACGTTCTGCACGCCTGGCAGGGCCTCGGCTACTACCGCCGGGCGCGCGGCCTGCACGCCGCCGCCCGGGCCACCGTCGAGCGTCACGGCGGCACGCTGCCGGCGGACGTCGCGTCCCTCGAAGCCCTGCCGGGCATCGGGCCCTACACCGCCGCGGCGGTGGCGGCGATCGCCCACGACGTGCCGGTGCTCGCCGTCGACGCCAACGTCGAGCGGGTGCTGGCGCGGCTGTTCGCGGTGACGACGCCGCTGCCGCGGGGGCGCGGCGAGTTGCGCCGGATCGCCCGCGAGCTGCCCCCGGCCGAGCGCCCGGGCGATGCCGTGCAGGCCCTGATGGAACTCGGCGCGCTGATCTGCCGGCCGGCGAAGCCCGCCTGTCTCGCCTGCCCGCTGCGCGCGCGTTGCGCGGCGCACGCCGCGGGCGTCGCCGACCAGCTCCCGCGCAGGACGCCGAAGGCCGCTCGGGCCGCCCGCTTCGCCACCGCCTTCCACCTGACCCGCCCGGACGGCGCCGTGCTCTTTCGGCGGCGGCCGGCCGACGGCCTCTTGGGCGGGCTGGTGGAGCTGCCCTCGACCCCCTGGCTGGAGGTCGCGCCGCGCGATCCCGAAGCCGAGGCCCCGGCGGCGACGGCGTGGCGGCGCGTGCCGGGGACGGTGCGCCACGTCTTCACCCATCTGACCCTGGAGCTGGAGCTGCGGACCGGCCGCATCGACGACCCCCGGCGCGTCGGCGTCGAGGAACCGATCTGGTGCCCGCCCGGTTCGTTCGACAGTCTGGCCTTGCCGACGCTCACCCGCAAACTGCTGGCCCACGTCGCGCGGGTCGGCTGAGGGTGCGGCCGCGCCGGCGCGCACGCGGAGAGCCAAGATGCGGATGCTGCTCTACGTCGTCGTCGGTCTCGTCGTCGTCGTGGTCGCCGCGGCGGCGGCCTTGCCCTACGTCGTTCCGCAGGAGACCCTGCGCACGACCATCGCCGGTCAGATCGAGCGCGCCACGGGGCGCGAGATCGCGCTCGGCGGCGACGTCCGTCTCGCCGTCCTGCCGCGCCCGGCGGCGAGCCTCGGCGGGCTGAGCGTCGCCGGCGCCGGGGGCGTCGACGGTCCGCCGCTGGCGACGCTCGACGGGCTCGACGCCGAGCTGGCGCTCCTGCCCCTCTTCTCCGGCGACGTGCAGGTCGACCGCTTCGTCGTGCGCGGCCTCGAGATCGAACTGATCGTCGACGAGCAGGGCCGCACCAACTGGGCGACGGCGCCGACCGGATCGCGCGACGCCGGCACGGCGGCGGAGCCGAGCGGAGAGGCGGCGGACGCTGGCCCGACCGGCGCCCCGCCGCTGCCGGCGGTCAGTCTCGGCGACGTCCGCCTCGTCGACAGCGCGGTGCGCTACACCGACCGCCGCAGCGGCACGGTGCGGAGCTTCGAGAGCGTCGAGGGCACGGTGGCGATGGCGGCGCTCGACCAACCGCTCACCCTCGAGCTGGCGGGCGAGCTCGACGGGCGGCCGCTCGAGGTCGACGGCCGCCTCGCCGGCCTGGCACCCCTCCTGCAGGGCGGCGCCACCGGCACCGAGCTCGCGCTCGCGGCGACCGGTCTGAGCGTGAACTTCGCCGGCGACGTCACGGCCGGCGCGGCGCCGGAGGTCACCGGCGACCTCGACCTCGGCGTCGAGGAGGCGGCGGCGACGCTCGGCTGGCTCGCCGGCGAGACGCTGGCGCTGCCGGTCGAGTCGCTCGACCTCGCCGCCGCGGTCGCGGCCTCGCCCACCCGTATCGCCCTCGACCAGCTCGAGCTCGGCGTCGACGACGTCCGGGGCACCGGCGACGTCGTGGCCACGCTCGACGGACCGCGGCCGCGGGTCACCGGCCGCCTCGACCTCGGCCCGGTCGATCTCGCCGAGTTCGGGATGACGGACCCGACCGCGGCGGGCGAAGGCGCCGCCGGTGACGCGGCGGAGGCCGGCGCCGGCGGTGGTGGTGGCGGTGGCGGCGACGCCGACGGCTGGTCGCGCGAGCCGATCGCCTACACCCATCCGCCCGTCGACCTCGATCTGACGGTGTCGGTGGAGAGCCTGCGGTCGCCGCCGCTGCGCTTCGGCGCCGGCACGCTCGCGGTCGACAACGACGCCGAGCGGCTCCTGCTGACGCTGGAGAACCTCGGCTTCTACGACGGCGACGTCGCCGGGAGCGTGCGGGTGAGCCCCGCCGGCGACGGTCTCGCCCTCGCCAAGGACGTCCGGCTAGAGAACGTCCGCACCGGGGGGCTGCTCGCCGATCTCGCCGAGGTCGGCTTCCTCGACGGCCGCGCCGACCTCGACTTCGCGCTGCGGACGCGGGGGGCGAGCGCCCACGACCTCGTCGCCGCCGCCGACGGCGACGGCCGCTTCGCCGTCGACCGCGCGGTGCTGAAGGGGCTCGAAGGGCGGCCCCGGCTGGAGGCGCTGCGCGCGCTCCTGGCGCTGGGCGGCGAGCCCGGCCAACCGCTCCGGATCGCCGCCGCCGACGGCACGATCGAGCTGGAGGACGGCGTCGCCACCAACCGCGATCTCGTCGCCACCACCACCAATCTGCGTCTCACCGGTGACGGCCGGATCGATCTGGTTAACCGGCGGGTGCCGCGCTACCGCCTCACCCCGGAGGCCACCGGCGCGCTCGCCGGCGCGTCGCCGCTCCAAAGGGTGCTGGTGCCGCTGTTGATCGAGGGCCCGTTCGACCGCTTGAGGGTGCGGCCCGATCCCGCGGCCGTCGGCAGCGGCGCGGTCGAGGAGGTCGAACGCGCCCTCGAAGCGGCCGGCGAAAAGGCGCGCGAAGGCGATCTCGAGGGCGCGGCCGAGACCATCATCAACGAGGGGCTCGGCGGGGCGCTCGAGCAGTTCGGGATCCGGCCGTGACACCGTCGCCGTCCCAGGCGCCGCGGAGGTGGCGCGGGGGCGACCACGGCGCCAGCAGGACGGCGTCGAAGCGGAGGTCGCAGGCGGCGAGCTCGGGGTGGCGCGCCAGGTAGTGCGCGGCGGCGCGGGCGACACGCTCGCGGTTGGCCGCGGTCAGCGCTTCGGCGGCGGCGGCGAGCGTGGCGCGGCGCTTGACCTCGACGAAGACGACGAGCTCGCCGCGGCGGGCGACCAGATCGATCTCGCCCACCTTGGCGCGCCAGCGCGTCGCCAGCAGCTCGAACCCCTTGAGCCGCAGCCACCAGCCGGCGACCGCCTCGGCGCGGCGGCCCGTGCGCTCGCGGTCGCGACGGGGTGCGACGCCGCTCACCGCCCCTTGAGCTCCAGGGCGCGGGCGTAGAGCGCGCGGCGCGGCCGCCCGCAGCGCCGCGCCACCAACCGCGCCGCTTCGCTGGGCCCGTGCCCGGCGAGGGCGTCGACCAGGGCGGCGTCGATCGCGTCGTCGTCCAGCGCCGCCGCCGTCTCCGCCGCCCCGGCGACGACCAGCACGACCTCGCCCTTCGGCGGCTCGCGGCGGCAGCTCTCGGCGAGTTCGCCGAGGCTGCCGTGGCGGAAGGCCTCGAAGCGCTTGGTGAGCTCGCGCGCGAGCACCGCCTCGCGGGCACCCAGCGCCTCGGCGAGAGCGTCGAGGGTGGCGGCGGCGCGGCCGGCGCTCTCGAAGACGACGAGCGTGGCCCGGAGCGGCGCCAGCTCGGCGAGGACGCGCGCCCGCGCGCTCGGCTTGGGCGGCAGAAAGCCCTGGAAGACGAAGCGGTCGGTCGGCAGCCCGGAGGCGGTGAGCGCCGCCAGCACCGCCGACGGTCCCGGAATCGGGTGGACCGCGATGCCGGCGTCGCGGGCGGCGCGCACCAGCTTGTAGCCGGGGTCGGAGACCAGGGGCGTGCCGGCGTCGCTCACCAGCGCCAGCACCGCGCCGTCGGCGAGCTGCGCCAACAGCGCGGGGCGGCGCTCGGCGGCGTTGTGCTCGTGATAGGCCACCAGCGGCTTGTCGAGCCCGAGATGCGCCAGCAAGCGGCCGGTGACGCGGGTGTCCTCGCAGACGACGCGGTCCGCCGCCGCCAGCACGGCGCGCGCACGCGGGCTCAGGTCGGCGAGGTTGCCGATCGGGGTGGCCACGAGGTAAAGCCCGGGGTCGAATGCGGCCGTTGCCGTCGTTCGCGTCTCCACGTCCGGCTCGGTCCGGTTCACGTCGCGAGGTCCTCCGGTGCCGTCAGCCCCAGCGCTCAGCGCGCGCCGCGTCGTCGCCCTGTTGGCGGCGTTGATCGTCGTCGGCGCCTGCCAGCAAGCTAACAGGACGGCACCGTCGCCGTCGACGACCGCCGGCCCCGACGCCCCGCGCGAGGCCGAGGCGACGGGCGAGCCGCGCCGCATCGGCGTCCTCGTGCCGCTCACCGGGCGGGCCGGCGACGTCGGCCGCGATCTCGTGCGCGCCACCGAGATGGCACTGCTCGAGCGCGGCGACGCCGACGTCGAGCTGATCCCGCGCGACACCGAGAGCACGGCGGAGGGTGCCATCCTGGCGGCGCGCGAACTGGTGGAGGTCCACGACGTCGACGTCATCCTCGGCCCGCTGTTCGGCAGCCACGCCGAGCGGGTGGCGGCGATCGCCCGCCCCCGCGACGTCGTCGTGCTGGCCTTCTCCAACCAGAGCGAGATCGCCGGTGCGGGGCTGTTCGTCCTCGGCTACCGGCCGGGGGAGCAGGTCGACCGCGTCGTCGGCTACGCGGTCGACCGCGGCCTGGCGCGGCTCGCCGCCCTGGCACCCGACGACGCCTACGGCCGCCGGGCGGTGGACAGCCTCAGGGCGGCGGTCGAGGGGGCGCTCGGAGCCGACCTCGTCGGCACCGAGTTCTACGGCAGCGACGCCATCGACGCCGGCGCGCGGATCGACGCCCTGCGCGGCCCCGACGACGACGGCGACCTGCCGCCGTTCGACGCGCTGTTGATCGCCGACGGCGGCCAGCGACTGCGGCAGGTGGCGCAGCTGCTGCCGCGCCACGGCGTCGAGCCGGTCGACGTGCGCATGCTCGGTACGCGGTTGTGGACCGACACCCCCGAGGTGCTGCGCGAGCCGGCGCTGCGCGGGGGCTGGTACGCCGGCGTCCCCGAGCAGGCGCTGGGCGATTTCAGCCGTCGCTTTCGCGACCTCTTCGGACGCACCCCGCACCCGCTCGCGATCCTGGCCTACGACGGCCTGCTGGTCGCCGAGGACGCGGCCGAGGAGCCGGCCACGGCGATCCAGCGCATCACCGAGGCCCGCGGCTATCAAGGCGAAGCCGGGATCTTCCGCCTGCTCCCGGACGGCCGGACCCAGCACGCCCTCGCCATCTTCGAGCTCACCGCCGGCGGGCCGGTGGTGATCGATCCGGCGCCCACGCGCTTCACCGACGAGCCGTCCTGAGCGGACCCGCGGCCCTCAGGCCGCGCCCGGCACCGCGAGGTGGGCACCGCCGTCGACGCAGAGCATCTGGCCGGTGACCGCGCCGGCGTTGAGGAGGTAGCGAAAGGCGGCGGCGACCTCCTCGACCGAGCCACCGTGGCGCAGCGGATACTGGGCGACCAGGGCCTCGGCACGGTCCGGCGCCATGCCCTCGTCCGGCAGCGCGATGCCCGGGCCGATCGCGTTGACCCGCACCCGCGGCGCGAGCTCGACCGCCAAAAGGCGGGTGAGCGACCACAGCCCGGCCTTGGCCACGGTGTAGGTCAGAAAATGGGGCGAGGTGCGGTGGATGCGCTGGTCGATCATGTTGACGATCTGGCCGTCGGCATCCTCGGGCAACGCCTCGGCGAAAGCGCGGGCGAGCAGCAGGGGCGCGCGCAGGTTGAGCGCCATATGGGCGTCGAAACCCTCCGCGGTCGCCGTCCCCAGCCGGTCGTGGGTGAAGAGGGCGGCGTTGTTGACCAAGAGACGCGGCGACTTGCCGCGCGCCCGCAGCCTCGGGATCAACCCCGCCGCCGCGTCGGCGTCGGCGAGATCGGCGGTGATCAGACAGGCCGGCACGCCGCGGCTCTCGAGGTCGGCTACCGTCACCTGGCCGGCGTCGACCGAGCGGTTGGCGTGGACCGCGACGGCGTAACCTTCGCTCGCCGCGGCGTCGACGAGGGCGCGGCCGAGCCGGCGCGCGCCGCCGGTGACCAGCGCCCAGGGGCGTTCGGTCATCACGAACCTCCGGGATCGAAGCCGTCCGGGGCGAGCTCGAAACCCGCGAAGGTGAAACCGGGCGCGACGGTACAGCTCACCAGCGTCCAGGCGCCGAGCGACTGCGCCGACTGCCAGGCGAAGGCCGGGACCACGGCGTGGCCGACGTCGTCGCCGGCGAGCTCGGGACCGACGCGGTGGCGGACGACGCCGTCCTCGCCCGCGATGTCGAGGGCGAGCGCGTCGCCGGCCTGCCAGTGCCAGACCTCGCTGGCGTCGACGCGGTGCCAGCGCGAACGTTCGCCTCGGCGCAACAGGTAGTAGATGCAGCTCACCGCCGCGCGCTCGCCGTCGCTTGCGGGCGCCCGGTAGGTTTCCACATAATGCCCGCCCTCGGGGTGGGGTCGGAGCCCCAACCGAGCGATCAACTCCTCCGGGGTCATGAGCGGTCCCCGATGCCGTCACCCCGTCAGTTAACGACGGACATCCCGGGTTCACCACCGTCAACTCGTCGAAGGAGCCTTGCGTGCAGGGAGATCGCGTGACCGTCGTCGGCGGCGGCCTGGCCGGCAGCGAGGCCGCCTTTCAACTCGCCCGTGCCGGCGTCGCGGTGCGCCTGGTCGAGATGCGCCCGACCCGCACCACCGCGGCCCACCAGACCGACCGCCTCGCCGAGCTGGTCTGCTCCAATTCGTTCCGCTCCGACGACGCGCTCAACAACGCCGTGGGTCTGCTGCACGCCGAGATGCGCCGGCTCGGCTCGCTGATCATGGCGATGGGCGACCGCCATCGGGTGCCCGCCGGCGGCGCGCTCGCGGTCGACCGCGACGGCTTCTCCGCCGACGTGCAGGCGGCGCTGGAGGCCGAGCCGCTGGTCGAGATCGTGCGCGGCGAGCTCGACGCCCTGCCCAGCCCCGACGACGGGCTCCACATCGTCGCCACCGGCCCGCTCACCGGCGACGGGCTGGCCCGCTCGATCATCGAGGTCACCGGCGAGGATCAGCTCGCCTTCTTCGACGCCATCGCCCCCATAATCCACAAGGACAGCATCGACTTCGACGTCGCCTGGTACCAGTCGCGCTACGACAAGCCCGGCCCGGGCGGTGACGGCAAGGACTACATCAACTGCCCATTGAGCGAGGCCGAGTACCACGCCTTCGTCGAGGCGTTGCTCGACGGCGACAAGCACGACTTCAAGGATTGGGAGAAGGCGACGCCCTATTTCGAGGGCTGCATGCCGATCGAGGTGATGGCCGAGCGCGGCCGGCTGACCCTGGCCTACGGCCCGCTGAAGCCGGTGGGGCTCACCGACCCGCGCACCGGCGAGCGACCCTTCGCCGTGGTCCAGCTGCGCCAGGACAACGCGCTCGGCACGCTCTACAATCTGGTGGGCTTTCAGACCAAGCTCGCCTGGGGCGCGCAAAAGCCGATCTTCCGGATGATCCCGGGCCTCGAGCACGCCGAGTTCGCCCGGCTCGGCGGGCTGCACCGCAACACCTTCTTGAACAGCCCGCGGCTGTTGGATGGCGAGTTGCGGCTGCGTGCGCGCCCGAACGTCCGCTTCGCCGGGCAGATCACCGGCTGCGAGGGCTATGTCGAGAGCGCGGCGATGGGTTGGCTCGCGGCGCACTTCGCCGCCGCGGAGGTCGGGGGCGAAGCCGTCGAGCCGCCCCCGGCCACCACCGCCCACGGCGCGTTGTTGCACCACCTCACCGGTGGCGCCGACGCCGAGACCTTCCAGCCGATGAACATCAATTTCGGGCTCTTGCCGCCGCCCGAGGGCCGGCTGAAGAAGCGTGAGCGCAAGCCGTGGCTGGCGCGGCGCGCCCTCGCCGACCTCGACGCCTGGCTGGCCGGGGAGCGTGTCGCGGCCTGAAGCGCGCTGTCAACGGGCGCCCGCAAATTTCTGTGGAGAAAGACGCGAGCCGCCTTGTGTGACGTCGCCATCCACCCCAACCTGCGGCAACCGTCGCGCGCCCTTGCCCGCGCCCCAGAGCCCGTATGACCGACGCCAAACCTTTCCAGATCCGCGGTACCCTGCAGACCCTGTTGGCGCTGCGCGTCGAACGGCCCGACGACCCGGGCTTTTTCGAGCGGTTGCGCGAGGACGTGCTGCGCGCCCCCGGCTTCTTCAAGAACGCGCCGATCGTCATCGACGTCCAGGCCGTGGTCGACCAGCCGCCGGTGGACCTGAGGAAGTTCGTCGCCCGCGTGCGCGCCTGCGAGATGCAGCCGATCGGGCTGATGAACGGCGACCCGGCGTGGAGCGACGCCGCCCGCAGCGTCGGGCTGAGCGTCCTCGCCGCGGGCACGCCGGCGGAGACGGCCCCCCCGACGGACGCCGCGGTCGAGTCCGAAGCGGCCACGCCCCCGCCCGCCGCGGCCGACGGCCCCGCCTCGGCGCCGGCCGCGGCGCCCGCCCCCACGCCGCGCAACCTGCTGGTCGATCAGGCGGTGCGCGGCGGCCAACAGGTCTACGCCGCCGGCGGCGACGTCGTCTGCCTCGCCCCGATCTCCCACGGCGCGGAGGTCATCGCCGCCGGCCACGTCCACGTCTACGCCCCGCTCCGGGGCCGGGTCTTCGCCGGCTTCGACGGCGACCGCCGCGCGATGATCTTCTGCGATCGTCTCGAGGCCGAACTCGTCAGCATCGCCGGCGAGCACCTCGTCAGCGACGACTTTCCCGCGAGCGCGCGGGGCAAGCGCGTCCGCATCCGGCTCGCCGGCGACGGGCTGGTCGTGGACGTCATCAACTGACCGCAGGGAAGGAGAACGGTCCTTGGCCAAAATCGTCACGGTCACGTCCGGTAAAGGCGGTGTCGGCAAGACCACGTCGGCCGCCGCCATCGCCACCGGCCTGGCCCAGGCCGGCAAAAAGACCGTGGTCATCGACTTCGACGTGGGCCTGCGCAATCTCGATTTGATGATGGGCTGTGAGCGGCGGGTCGTCTTCGACTTCGTCAACGTCATTCAGGACGACATCCGGGTGCAACAGGCGCTGATCAAGGACAAGCGCCTGCACAACCTGTCGATCCTGCCGGCCTCGCAGACCCGCGACAAGGACGCCCTCGACACGCCGGGCGTCGGCCGGGTGCTCGACGAGCTCCACGCCGACTTCGACTACGTCGTCTGCGACAGCCCGGCGGGGATTGAGAAGGGCGCCTTGATGGCGCTGTACTACGCCGACGAGGCCGTCGTCGTCGCCAACCCCGAGGTCTCCTCGGTGCGCGACAGCGACCGCATCATCGGCATCCTCAACAGCCGCTCCAAGCGCGCCGAGGAGAACGCCGAGCCGGTGAAGATCCACCTGCTGTTGACCCGCTACGACGCCGACCGGGTCGAGCAGGGCGAGATGCTGCGCACCGAGGATGTCCTCGAGATCCTCGCGATCCCGCTTTTGGGGGTGATCCCGCAGGACCGGGCGGTGCTCGCGGCCTCCAACGTCGGCACGCCGATCGTGCTCGAAGACCGCTCCACCGCGGGCCTGGCCTACCGCGACGCGGTCCGCCGGCTCATGGGCGAGGACCTGCCCATGCGCTTCGTGGAGCGCAACCGGGGCGGCTGGTTCCAGCGCCTCTTGAGGAGGACGGCTTGAAACTGCTCGATTTCTTTCTCGGCAACCGGCCGCGCAGCGCCGACGCCGCCAAGGACCGCCTGCAGCTGATCATCGTGCGCGACCGCGCCGCCACCGGTGAGGGCCCGGATTTTCTGCCGATGCTGCAGAAGGACTTGATCGAGGTGGTACGCAAATATGTCGACATCGGCGACGACAAGGTGAGCGTGGACGTCGACCGCCGCGACAACCTGTCGATGCTGGAGGTCAACATCGAACTGCCGGGCCGCTACGGCGGCTGAACCGTCGACCCGCGCGCCGTCGCCGCTGGGGCGGATCCCGGATCCGGCGCCCGACGGGCGGACCGAG
The DNA here is from genome assembly GCA_009908425.1 of Alphaproteobacteria bacterium. Lineage (GTDB taxonomy): Bacteria > Pseudomonadota > Alphaproteobacteria > Geminicoccales > Geminicoccaceae > JAAAPF01. The sequence goes on along the minus strand of JAAAPF010000335.1, from coordinate 26,901 downwards.
ACCCGTCTTCCTTTCATGTTCCGTTCACGGTTGCTTCCGTCGCGCCGCCTCGCTAGCGGTCTTTCATAGTCGGTTCACGATGGCTTCGCTCACCCGGATCGGTCGCGGGGTGGGCGATGGTGGCGTGACCGACGGTGGTAAGGGCGCAGAGGAGGCGAACATGAACGTGCCCGGCAGCCTCGAGCGAGGCTATCAGCGTTTCCGCGAAGGCCGTTACAGCCGCGAGCGCGCGCTCTACGAGAGCCTCGCGCAGGGCCAGTCGCCGCGGCTCGCCGTGCTCGCCTGCGCCGACAGCCGGGTCGATCCGGCGATGATCTTCGACGCCGCGCCCGGCGAACTCTTCGTGCTCCGCAACGTCGCCAACCTGGTGCCGGACTACGAGGCCGACGGCGGTTTTCACGGCACCTCGGCCGGGCTCGAATACGCCGTCCGGCATCTCGAGGTCGACGACGTCGTGGTCATGGGGCACGCCGCCTGCGGCGGGGTCGGCGCCTGCATCCACCATTTCACCGACGGGAGCGCGGCCGGGCCGTTCATCGACCCCTGGGTCGGGCTCGCCGACGACGCCTTCCGCAAGGTGCGCGCGCGCGCACCCGACCTCGCGGGCGACGCCCTGCAGCACGAGGTCGAGCTCGAATCGATCCGCGCCTCGCTGCGGCGGCTGCGCGCCTTTCCCTTCGTCGCCGACGCCATCGCCGAGCGGCGGCTGCGTTTGCACGGCGCCTGGTTCTCGATCGCTTCGGGCGCGATGCTGTGGCTCGACGACGTCAGCGGGGACTTCCACGCCGTGACCACGCGCAGCCTCGCCAACGGCGTGCCGGCCGCCTGACCCGGTCGGCGGGCGCGTGCGCCCGGTCGCGGCGCGTTCCCCGGGGGACGGCCGCGACGAGCGCGCGCGCTGGGCGGGCGACGGGTGGTGTCATGGTAACCGCCCCTGTACCCCTCGACGCCACCCGCCGGGAGGCGGGGGTTCCGTGAACTGCGCGAGGGCGGGCGCGAGAACGGCGGCTCGGGCGGCGGGGTTCGCGTCGTGCGCCCGGCCACTCCCATGCTCGGCGGTGACGCTCGCCGCCCGGGCGGAGCTCATCCGCCGCCGGGGTCGCGGCCTGCCGCTTCCGGCGCCGTCGCCGCGGGAGGGGCTCCGCCGACGGTCGCCGTCGCGCCGGGGGTGGTCGCCGCCGCGCCGCGCCGGCGCAGCAGGTGCCGCGAGACGATGGTCTCCTCCTTGAGCAATCCCTGCGGGCGGTAGAGCACGATGGCGGCGAGCAGGAGCGCGACCAGCAGCCAGCGCAGGTAGGCGCTGCGGTCGGGCAGGGTCTCGGAGATGGCCCGTAAGCCGGGCTCGAGGGCCTCGGTGAGAAAGGCGGTGCCGGACCACACCCCCCAGATGATGAAGGCGCCGAGGATGGCGCCGCGGTTGTTGCCGCTGCCCCCCAGCATCAGCATCACCCAGACGATGAAGGTGGCGAACAGCGGATTGAAGTGGCTGTAGTCGATGGTGACGGTGTAGTGCGCGTAGAGGGCACCGCCGAGCCCCATCACGGCGGCGCCGAGGACGAAGGACTGGATGCGCACCCGCGGCACGTTCTTGCCGCTCATCGCGGTCGAGGTCTCCTCGTCGCGGGTGGCGCGCAGGACCCGGCCCCAGGGCGAGCGCACCGCGCGCTCGAGCGCAAGGTAGACCAGGGCGAGGATCAGCGTGACGATGCCGAGATAGATGAAGATGTAGTCGCGCGGCGCGAGCGGGGCGAGCCATGCCGCCACCGGTGCCGGCAGCCAGGCGCAGGTGGGCTCCTGGACGGTGCAGTAGAGCGGCCGCGGCACGCCTCGAAGCGGCTGCGGGCCGTTGGCGAGCCAGCGCTCGTTCTGGAAAACGAGGCGGATGATCTCGGCGATGCCGATGGTGGCGATCGCCAGGAAGTCCATGCGCAAGCGCAGCACCGGGATCGCGATCAAAAAGGCCACCACGCCCGCGACCACCGCGCCGGCGGCGATCCCCACGAGGAACGGCAGCTCGAGCCCGAAGGCCTGCTGGGAGTACTGCGCCAGCGTGCCGGTCGGCGCCGAGGTGGTGACGAGCGCGGTGGTGAACGCCCCGAGCGCGAAGAAGCCGGCGATGCCGAAGTTGAGATGGCCGGTGTAGCCCCATTGCACGTTGAGGCCGAGGCAGAGCACGGCGTAGATCCCCGCCATGATCGAGAACGAGACCAGATAGGACAACAGGCCGGCGTCCAGCGTGGCGGCGGCGCCGAAGGCGCCACCGACGCCGAGGACGAGCCCCAGCGGCACCCGCGCGCGCCAGGGAATGCGCACCAGCGCGAAGACCAGGATGGTGAGCGTCGGCGCGAGCAGGATCGCCTTGACGAGCGTGGCCGGATCCATCGCCTCAGCCTCCCCGCGCGCCGAACAGCCCCTGCGGGCGCACCAGCAGGGTGAGCACCATCAGCGCGAAGGCCACCGCCGGCCCGTAGGCCGGGTTCAAGAAGGCGGTCGCGACCTGCTGGGTGACCCCGATGATCAACGCCCCCACCAGCGCGCCGCGCGGGTTGCCGACGCCGCCCATGATGACCGCGGCGAACATCGGCAACAGCAGCCAGAAGCCCATCTCCGGGCGCAGCTGCGAGGACAGGCCGTACATCACCCCGCCGGCGGCGGCCAGCGCCCCGCCCATGATCCACGTCCAGGCGATAACCCGTTCGGTGTTGATGCCGCGGATCTGGGCGAGATCGGGGTTGTTGGCGGTGGCGCGCATCGCCTTGCCCATCCGGGTGCGGGTGAGGAGGAGGTGGACCAGGCCGACGATGGCGAAGGCCAGCACCACGATGAACAGCTGATCGGCCTGTACCCGGATGTTGAGCGGCAAATCGAGCACCGGGTTGGCCCGCGCATCGTAGTAGAAATAGAAGTCCGGGCCCCAGATCAGGTAGATCAGGCTGCGCAGGAAGAAGGCCATGGCGAGCGAGGCCATGGCGAACAGGACGAGCGAGGCGTTCTGGCGGCGCAGCCGGCGGTAGACCACGCGGTCGAGGCCGAGGGCGACGACGCCGACGAGCGGCATCGCCAGCACCAGAGCGGCGAGGAACTCCCAGCCGAAGGAGAACGGCCGGAGCGCCGGGCCCTGGGGTAGCACGGCCATGAAGGCGAAGGCGAGATAGGCCCCGAGCGTGACCATCGCGCCGTGGGAGAAGTTGGGAAACTTCAAGACGCCGTAGACCAGGGTGAGGCCGATCGCCCCGAGCGCGATGACGCCGCCGAGCATCACCCCCCAGACGGTGAGCGACAGCAGCCGCTCGGCGGAGACGTCGCGCGCCACCGCGCTCCACCACAACAGCGCGAGGACGGCGAGGATGATCACCACCAGCGCGGTGCGGCTCTGCAGGGCGGCGCGCACCCGCTCGCGCAGGGGCGGGCTGGTCGCGTCCGTGGCCGCGCCCGTCGCGCCGGTCGGGTCGAGGTCCGCCATGCTCAGCCTCCGAGATAGAGCCGCGCGACATCGGGATCGTCGGCGAGTGCGGGGCCCGGCCCCTCGACGCGGTTCTGGCCGTTGGCCATGACGTAGCCGCGATGCGCCATCTTGAGGGATTCGCGGGCGTTCTGCTCGACCATCAAGATGGCCACCCCGGTCTGGTTGACCCGGATGATCCGCTCGAAGATGACGTCGACCATCTTGGGCGCCAGGCCCGCCGACGGCTCGTCGAGCAAGAGCAGGCGAGGGTCGAGCATCAAGGCGCTGCCCATCGCCAGCATCTGGCGCTCGCCGCCCGACATCTTGCCGGCCTCTTGCCGCGCGCGTTCCTTCAGGCGCGGAAACAGCTCGTAGATGCGGGCCTTGCGCTCGGCGACCTCGCGACCGGCGAGCGCGAAGGCGCCGAGCTCGAGGTTCTCCTCGACGGTGAGGTCGGTGAAGATGTTGGCGACCTGGGGCACGTAGCACATGCCGAGGGTCACGATCTCGTAGGGCGGCAGCCGCGAGATGTCCCGGCCGTCGAGCTCGACCTTGCCCTGCCAGGGCCGGAGCTGGCCGAAGACGACCTTCATCACCGTCGACTTGCCGGCGCCGTTGGGGCCGATGATCGAGACGATCTCGCCGGCCTCGACCGCGAGCGAGACGTCGCGCAGCACCTCCATGTCGCCGTAGCCCGAGGTGACCCCGTCAACCTTCAACAGCGGCATACTGGCCCCCCAGATAGGCCTCCAGCACCGCGGGGTCGCGCCGCACCCGCTCGGGCTCGCCCTCCATCAGCTTCTTGCCCTCGCTCATGACGATGACCGGATCGCACAGCGACATGACCAGATCCATGTCGTGCTCGATCAAGAGAAAGGTGATGCCGCGCTCGCGCCGCAGCGTCTCGATGTCCTCGGCGAGCCGGCGCATCAGCGTCGGGTTGACGCCCGCGCCGGGTTCGTCGAGCAGCACCAGCTCGGGCTCGGCCATCAGCACGCGGGCGAGTTCCAGGAGCTTCTTCTGTCCGCCCGAGAGGTTGCCCGCCGGTTCGTGGGCGAGGTGGTCGAGCTGGACGAACGCCAGCACCTCCATCGCCTGCCCGCGCAGGCGCGCCTCGGCCGCCTTCACCGTCGCCGGGCGCAGCCAGTTGTTCCAAAAGCGCTCGCCGACCTGCCTTCCCGGCACCAGCATCAGGTTCTCGAGCACGGTCATGCTGCGGTGCTCGCGCGGCAGCTGGAACGTCCGGCACAGCTTCTTCTCGAAGATGCGGTAAGGGGGGAGGTTGGTGACGTCCTCACCGCGGAAACGAACCCGGCCGGCGTCGGGCTGCAGAAAGCCGGTGACCAGGTTGAACAGCGTGGTCTTGCCGGCGCCGTTGGGGCCGATCAGGCCGGTGATGGTGCCGGGCTTCACATCGAAGCTGCAGTGGTCGATGGCCCGCAGGCCGCCGAAGTCCTTGACCAGGTCGCGCACGGCGAGAAGCGGGCGAGCGGCGGGGTCGGCCATGGCCACCTGCGGAGCTGAGCGAACGACGGGCCGTCGAACGGCGAGCAAAAAGCATGCCGCCCGCGGGCCGGCAAGGGCCACGCGGGCGGCGGTGCCGGGTGGGCGTCACTCGCTCGGGATGTCTTCCGGCGAGATCACCTGCACGGTCTCCATGGCGCCGTCCTCGGTGAAGCGCCAGATCGCCTGCGGGGTGACGACGTCGCCGGCGTCGTCGAAGTCGCAGGCACCGGCGGCGCCGGAGTAGTCGATGTCGCCGCCGTCGCGCAGCACCTGGACGGCGCGGGTGATCGCCTCCTGGGTGCCGCCGACGATCTGCTCGCCGGGCGGGTTGGCGACCGTGCGCAGGCGGTCGCGCAGGACGGTGCCGGTGATCTCGCTCTCGCCGTCGATCGCCGCCTTGACGCCCGCCAGGCCGATGGCGATGCCCGCGTCGTAGGCACTCTCGGTGAAGGGGGGGATGCGGTCGCGGCCGAAGCGCTCGGTATAGGTGGCCTCGAAGTTCTGAAAGGCCGGAATGCTGGGGTCCTGGCCCGGCGCCGTGCCGAGGCTGCCGGCCAGCACGTCGGGGCCCAGGGCCTCGATCACCCGCTCGGAGCGGTTGGCGTCGCAGAAGGCCCAGCTCGTGAAGCCGAAGACGTCGCGCGCCTCCTTGAGGTAGGTCGCGGTGTGGCCCGGGTAGCTCACGCAGACCAGGATGTCGGGCTCCTCCTGGAGCGCCAGGGCGAGCTGCGAGCTGTAGGTCGGCTGCACCTCCTCGGGGTGCGGCACCTGCGCCTGCACGGTGCCGCCGCGCGCCTGGAACGCCCGCGCGAAGGCGTTGGAGAGCCCCTGCCCGTAGGGGTTGTTGACGTAGAGCGTCGCGGCCGACCGGAACTGGTGGTCGGCCATGATCTCGCCGGACAGCAGCTGGGCGAGGACGATGCCCTGGTAGGTGTCGGGGGCGGTCGTGCGGAACAGGAGATCGGCGTCGCGGTCCTCGGGCAGGACGGTGATCAGCGGCGAGGTCGAGCCGTTGGCCACCTGCAGCACCCCCGACGGGATCGACACCGACACCGCGGTGGCGACGCTCACCCCGCTCGACCAGCCGCCGACGATAGCCGGCACGCCGTCGGCCTCGACCAGCTTGCGGGTCGATTCGATCGCCGGGGTCGGCAGGGTGTTGGTGTCCTCGGCGATGTGCTGGTCCATGATCGGGCCGCCGAGCACCTCCTCGGCGGCGGCGTTGACCTGCTCGAAGGCGAGCCGCACGGCGTCGCGGTAGAACTCGCCGAACTCCGCCGCCGAGCCGGTAAAGGGCGCGATCTGGCCGAGCGTGAAGGTCGGCAAGCCGGCCTGGGCGCGCAGGCGATAGGGGGCGGCGACCGTCAGCGCGCCGAGCGCGGCGCCGGTCCCGATCAAGCGGCGGCGCCGGAGACGGCCGCCCAGAACGCTCTTCGTCATCGGTGATCCTCCCTCGTTACCGGGCGGCGGCCACGACCGCACCGGCCGGCGGTGACCCCGCTTTCACCGGTGCACCACGAGCCGCTCCCGCCCACGTCGATGGCGGCAAGCTAACGAGTTCATTTCCGAACATCAAAGCCTTGCTGGTCGGGAACGCGGGCGCCGCCCGCCGCCGCGACTTTCGCGCCGCGTCGCGCCCACGGGCCATTTCGGATGCGCAAGGCGGCGATCATCCCCGAACGATCACCGGCGGCGGCCCGGCAGCACCGCGGCGCGAGCCGGCGGTCAGCTGGTCTGCGCCAACAGGGTGGCGTTGCCGCCGGCGGCGGTGGTGTCGATGCAGACCGCGCGCTCGTGGCAGTAGGCCGCCGGCGCGAGCCGGGCGGTGACGAGCGGCCGGATCGCCCCGGCTTCCGCCGCGAGCGCCCGGCGCCAGGCGGCCGGCTCGCCCGCCCACGCCACCACGTCGACGGCGAGCGCCGCGCCCACGGCCGGCTCCACCCCGCCGTCGAGCGCGCGCACCGGCAACCCCGCCGCCGCCAGATCGGCCAGCGCCGCCTCGGCACCCGGCGCCACCACCAGCGCCCGGCCCCCGACGGCGAGCGCCTGCACCGCCTGGGCGCCGGCGGTCGCGGTGTCGGGGCCGAGACAGAGCGCGGTGCCGCGCGCCACCAGCCGGTAGCGGTTCGACTCCCCGGTCGGCCCCGGCAGATCCACCGCGTCGAGTTCGAGCGCGGCGGCGGCGGCGAGCACGTCACCGTCGCGACCGTCGAGCGTGGCGCGCACCGTCGCCAGCACCGACTCCGGCACCGGCATCGCCGCCAGCTCGGCGAGGGCGGCCCGCAGCCGCTCGGCGTCGAGCGGCGCCGTCACCGGCCCAGCCTCCAAGCCGCCGGGCTCGCGGCGAAAGCGGGGCAGGTAGTGCGGGCCGCCGGCCTTGGGGCCGGTGCCGGACAGGCCCTCGCCACCGAAGGGCTGGACGCCGACGACCGCGCCGACCTGGTTGCGGTTGACGTAGAGGTTGCCGGCCCGCACCCGCTCGACCACCCGCTGCACCCGCGCGTCGATGCGCGAGTGCATGCCGAAGGTGAGCCCGTAGCCCTGGGCGTCGACCGCGGCCACGACGGCGTCGAGTTCGCCGGCCTCGAAGGCGCAGAGGTGGAGGACGGGCCCGAACACCTCCTCGCGGACGTCGGCGACGCCGCCGACCCGCACCAGCGCCGGGCCGGCGAAATGCCCCGGCGCCGGCGCGTCGACGCGCTTGAGCAGCCGTCCCCGTGCCGCCGCGGCGTCGACATGGGCGGCGATGCGGTCGCGGGCCTCGGCCTCGATGACCGGCCCGACGTCGGTGGTGAACGCCAGCGGATCGCCGACGGCGAGGGTGTCCATCGCGCCGGCCAGCATCTCCACCAGCCGCGGCTCGACGTCCCGTTGCACGCACAGCACGCGCAGGGCCGAGCAGCGCTGTCCGGCACTGCGAAAGGCGCTCTCCACGATGTCGCGGACCGCCTGCTCCAAAAGGGCCGTCGAGTCGACGATCATGGCGTTGATGCCGCCGGTCTCGGCGACGAGCACCGCGGCCGGCGCGGTCTCGGCGAGCTGGCGGTCGATCGCCTTGGCGACGGCGAGCGAGCCGGTGAAGGCGACGCCGGCGAGCCGGGGATCGGCGGTGAGCGGGGCGCCCACCGTCTCGCCGTCGCCCGGCAGCAGCTGCAGGACCTCGCGCGGCACCCCGGCGGCGTGCAGCAGCGTGACCGCACGATGGGCGATCAGCGGGGTCTGCTCGGCGGGCTTGGCGACCACGGCGTTGCCGGTGACCAGGCTCGCCGCGATCTGGCCGGTGAAGATGGCGAGCGGGAAGTTCCAGGGCGAGATGCAGGCGATGGTGCCGCGTGGCTCGCCGCCCGCCTCCGCCGCCGCGGCACCGGCGGCGTAGTAGCGCAGGAAGTCCACCGCCTCGCGCAGCTCGGCGATCGCGTCGCCGAGCGTCTTGCCGGCCTCGCGCCCCAACAGGGCGAACAGCTCGAAGGCGTGGCGTTCGTAGAGGTCGGCGGCGCGCTCCAGGCACGCCGCCCGCTCGCCGACGGGTCGCGCCGCCCAGGCCGGATGCGCCCGCTCGGCGGTCGCGACCGCCGCGGCCACCAAGATGGGGGTCGCCTCGACGACGTCGCCGACGACGTCGTCGGGGTCCGCCGGGTTGATCACAGGCCGGGTGAGACCGCCGGCGCCGGCGCCGTCGGCGAGCAGCGGCTCGGCCCGCCAGCGATGGGGTGCCAGGAACGGCGCGCGACCGGCCGCGATGGCCTCGAGCGTGGCCGGATCGCCGTGATCGAAGCCGCGGGAGTTGCGGCGCGCGGGGCCGTAGAGCGCGGGCGGCGGCACGATCTTCGGGTGCGGGCCGGCGCCGTCTTCGAGCGCCTCCGCGATCGGATCCTTGGCGATCTCGGCGGGCGGGGTGTGCTCGTCGAGGAGTTGGTGGACGAACGAGCTGTTGGCGCCGTTCTCCAGGAGGCGGCGGACGAGATAGGCCAACAGATCCTCGTGCGCCCCCACCGGGGCGTAGATCCGCGACGGCAGGCGCTCGTCCTGGAGGAGCAGTTCGTGCAGCGCCTCGCCCATGCCGTGCAGGCGCTGGAATTCGAAGCCGCCGCGGTCGTCGCCGGCGAGCTCCAGGATCGCCGCGGCGGTGTGGGCGTTGTGGGTGGCGAACTGCGGGTAGAGCCGCGACCGCCGCCCCAACAGCGCCCGCGCGCAGGCGAGGTAGGCGACGTCGGTGTGCGCCTTCTTGGTGAACACCGGAAAGCCGTCGAGGCCGAGGACCTGGGCGCGCTTGATCTCGGCATCCCAATACGCCCCCTTGACCAGCCGGCAGGTGAGGCGGCGGTCGAGCTCGCCGGCGAGGGCGTCGAGCCAATCGATCACGGTGCGCGCCCGCGGGCCGTAGGCCTGGACCACGAGCCCGAAGCCGTCCCAGCCCGCGAGGTGGGGATCGCCCAGCACCGCCTCGACGACGTCGAGGGTGACGTCGAGGCGCTCCATCTCCTCGGCGTCGACGTTGAAGGTGACGCCGGCCGCCCTGGCGGCGCGGGCGAGTTCGCGCGTGCGCTCGACCAGCACCCGCCGGGTGGTGGCCTGCTTCGCCGTCTCGAAGCGCGGGTGCAGCGCCGAGAGCTTGATCGAGATCCCGGGGTTGTCGTGTAGCTGCGCCGGCCGCGCCCGTTCGGCGAGGCGTGCGATCGCGCGCCGGTAGTTCTCGAAATAGCGCCGGGCGTCGGCCTCGGTCCGCGCCGCCTCGCCGAGCATGTCGTAGGAATAGCGGTAGCCACTGGCCTCCAGCTTGGCGGCCCGGGCGAGCGCGGCGTCGATGTCCCGGCCGAGCACGAACTGCCCGCCGAGCTGGCGCATGGCGCGGTGGACGGCGGTGCGGATGACCGGCTCGCCGAGGCGCCGCACCGCGCCCCGGAGCGAGGCCGCGACGCCGGGCTCGGCGTGCGCCTCCAGGACGCGGCCGGTCAGCATCAGCGCCCAGGTCGAGGCGTTGACCAGGATCGAGCCGCCGTCACCCAGATGCGCCCCCCAGTCGTGGGGGGTGATCTTGTCGGAGACGAGGTCGTCCATGGTCGCCGCGTCGGGCACCCGCAGCATGGCCTCGGCCAGGCACATCAGCGCCACGCCCTCGCGCGTCGAGAGCCCGTACTCCGCGAGGAAGGCCTCCATCATCCACGGCCGCGCCGTCGCCCGCACCCGCCGGACCAGGCCCTCGGCGCGCTCGGTCACGCGCGCCCGGGCCCGCTCGTCGAGCCCGGTTTCGGCGGCCAGCTCGGTGACCATCGCCGGCTCGCGCGCCAGGGTGCGGGCGCGGATCGCGGCGCGGACGTCGTCGAGCTGGCTCATGACCCTCCTCCCCGATCTCCGCCACGGTCGCGACCGCGCCGTCGCGCATCACCAAAGGATGGTAGCCGGGGTGCCCAGGGTCGAGCCAGCGGCGGCGCCGACGCCGTCGTCCCGTCCCGGCCGCCGCCCCGCCCTCGCCGACGACCCCGTTCGACCGAGACCGCCGGCTGGTCGAGGGCGGCGTCGACAGGCGCGACCACCTGCGCCGGATCGCCACCCGCGACGACCCGGGGTGCTCCCGCCTTGCCGCCGCGATCCTACTTGCCGCCGCGCTCGTCCGACTGCGTCGACGGGGTGCCGAGCTCGACGGCGGGACGGCGCTCCGCCCCGCCGTGGGCGCCGAGAACTCGCGCGAGGCAGACGGCGGGACGGCTCGGGCACGAGACGAAGGCGCCTCACTCCCGATCCAGCGAGACGTCCATGGCGAGCGTGTACTGGTCGGTGCGCGGGGTGTAGCCGAGCTCCTGCTTGAAGGCCCAGGGCGTCACCTCGAAGTGCAGCGGCAGGATGCCGTAGTCCGCCATGACCATCGAGCTGGCCGCCTGCAGCAGTTCGCGCCGCGCCTCGGCGTCGACGGTGCGCAGCGCCTCCTTCAGGACCGCGTCCATCTCCGGGTTGCAGTAGCGCCCGCGGTTGGTGCCACCGTAGCCGGCCTCGGGGTCGCGGCAGGCCACCAGTGCGCGCAGCGGCGAGCTCATCTCGCCGGTGCCGGAGCCCCAGCCCGCCAGATACATCGAGAACTCGTAGTCGTTGCGGCGCGAGAAGAAGACGCTCTTGGTGGTCGCGTCGACGGTGGTGTCGACGCCCACGCGCGCGAACATCTGCGCCACCGCCTGCGCGATGAGCTCGTCGTTGATGTAGCGGTCGTTGGGCGTACCCAGCACCAGCTCGAAACCGTCGCCGTAGCCGGCCTCGGCCAACAACGCGCGGGCGCGGTCGGGGTCGAACTCGGTGGGCGCGGCGTCGGGGTTGGCCCCGAACATCGACGGCGGCAGGAGCTCGCCCGCGGGTTCGGCGACGCCGCCCATGATGCGGTCGACGATGGCCTCGCGGTCGATCGCCCGGCTCAGCGCCTCGCGCACCCGCACGTCCTTGAACGGGTTGGCCGGCACGCCGGAAACGCCGGGCGTGTCGTCCATGTACTGGTCCATGTGCAGGTAGATGACGCGGTTGGAGAGTCCTTGCGCCACCTCCAGGTCGGGGTCGTCCTCCAGGCGCGGCAGGTCCTGCAAGGGCGGCTTGTCGATGAAGTCGACGTCGCCGGCGAGAAGTGCGGCGACGCGCGGGCCGTCGGAGGTGATCGGGCGGAAGGTCACCTGCTCGAAGTCGGGCGCCTCGCCCCAGTAGTCGGGATTGCGCTCGAGCACGATGCGCTCGCCCTTGGTGAACTCGCCGTACATGAACGGCCCGGTGCCGATCGCCGCCTCCCCGGAATTGAAGGCGGGGGTCGAGGGGTACTCGCCGGCATAGTCGCAGCCGGCCGGGTCGTAGGCGAGGTCACGCGCGTCCTCGGGCGCGTCGAGGACCGCCCAGGTCGAGACCTCGACCGGCAGCAGCGGATACGGCTCGGCGGTGTGGAAGACGATGGTGTGCGGGCCCTGGATCTCGGCGCGCTGGATCGCCTTGGTGTAGATCTCGAAGGACGACGGGCTGTCCGCGACGTTGGGGATCCGGCACAGCGTCCAGACCACGTCGCGGGCCTCGAACGAGGCGCCGTCGTGGAAGGTCACACCCTCGCGCAGCTCGAAGGTCCAGCTGGTCTCGCTCGTCGGCTCCCAGGCGGTGGCGAGACCGGGCTGCAGCTTCTGGTTCTCGTCCTGCAGCACAAGGCTGTCGAAGAGATGCCGCTGCATCGCGTTGTTCGGACCGAGATTGTGGAAGTGCGGGTCCAGCGCACTCGGCTCCGAGGCGGCGCCGATCGTCAGCGATTGGGCGTGTGCGCCCCCGGCCGCGAGCGCGACGACGGTCGCGGCGACCGCCAGCCCGGCGTGGTGATGCATCCGGTTCCTCCCTCGTTGTCGCCGCGGCGGCCGCGGCGGCGCCGCTCGCAGGCGCCGGCTCGGCGGGCGGCGCCCGTCCTGTGTGGCGCCCGCGGCACCGTCGTGGCAAGCCCCGAGCACCAGCGGTCCGCAGTTCGCGACCGTCGGCGGGCACAGGCGGTGCCCCACCGCCGCGACGGGGCGCGCCGACCACCACGCCGCCGCCTTGACGCCGGCGCTCGGACGATCACTCTTCGACGGGTCGGTGTTGTCGCCGTCGTCGATCGCCGTTGCGGATGCCCATGATCGAACCGACCACCCGCGAACTGCTGAAGCGGCTCGTCGCCTTCGACACCACCAGCCGCCGCAGCAACCTTCGCCTCGTCGAGGCGGTCGAGGACTGGCTGGAGCGCCACGGCGTCGCCAGCCGCCGGGTCTACGACGCCACTGGTCGCAAGGCCAATCTGTTCGCCACGATCGGCCCGGAGCGGCCCGACGGCGTCATCCTCTCCGGTCACCTCGACACCGTACCCGTGGACGACCAGGACTGGTCGGGCGACCCGTTCCAGCTCCGCGAGGACGGCGGACGGCTGATCGGCCGCGGCACCGTCGACATGAAGGGCTTCGATGCGGTCGCCCTCGCCAAGGTGCCGGCGATGGTGAAGGCGGATCTCGCCCGCCCGATCCACCTCGCGCTCACCTACGACGAGGAGGTCGGCTGCCTCGGCGTGCGGACGCTCTTGGAAAAGCTGCAGGCCGAGGGCTTCGACGCCGCCGGCTGCGTCGTCGGGGAGCCGAGCGGGATGGCGGTCGTGCTCGGCCACAAGGGCAAGCACAGCTTCGACGTCGAGATCGCCGGCCGCGAATGCCACTCGGCGATGGCGCCCCACGGCGTCAACGCGGTGGAGTTCGGCGCCCGTCTGATCGCCAAGATCTCCGACATCGGTCGCCGCCTCGCGGTCGAGGGACCGTTCGATCCGGCCTACGCCGTGCCGCACGCCACGACCCACGTCGGCACCTGCCACGGCGGCACCGCGCTCAACATCGTCCCCGACGCCTGCCGCCTCGCCTTCGAGGTCCGCCACTTCACCGCCCAGCCCGCGGAGCCGCTGATCGCCGAGATCGAGGCCTTCGCCCGCGACGAGCTGGAGCCGGCGATGCGGGCGGTGGCGCCCGAGGCGCGCTTGCGCTTCACCCGCACCAGCCGCGTGCCCGGCTTCGACATCGCCGCCGATCACGCCTTGGTGCGCACGGTCGCGCGGCTCGCGGGCACCGCGCTCGGCGGCAAGGTCGCCTTCGCCACCGAGGCCGGGCTCTTCGCCGAGTGGCTGCGGGTGCCGACCGTGGTCTGCGGCCCCGGTGACATCGCGCGGGCGCACCGGCCCGACGAATCCGTCACGGTCGACCAGCTCGCGGCGTGCGAGCGCTTCGTCGATCGGCTGATCGACGCCATGACCCGGCCGGTTTGAGCGCGGCGCCGTGAGGCCGTCGAGCCGCAGCGACGACGTCCCCCCGGTCGAACTCGTCGCGCCCGACATCACACCCTACCGCGGCGACGGTCCGATCCCCTGGGTCACCACCCTCGAGGCCGCCGCCCCCGGCCCGCACGTGGCGATCACCGCCGTCGTCCACGGCAACGAGCTCGCCGGCGCCATCGCCCTCGACTGGCTGTTCCGGCGCGGAGTCCGACCGGTGCGTGGCCGCCTCAGCCTGGCCTTCGCCAACGTCGCGGCCTACGACCGCTTCGATCCGCGGGACCCGACGGCGTCGCGCTGGGTCGAGGAGGATCTCAACCGGCTGTGGGACCGCGCCACCCTGGCGGCGCCGCGGCGTTCGGTGGAGTTGGAGCGGGCGCGCGCACTCCAGCCCTGGGTCGACCGGGTCGACTTCCTCTTGGACCTGCACTCGATGCAGAGCGCGAGCCCCGCGCTGACGCTGGCCGGGCTGCACGCCAAAGGGGTGCGGCTCGCGGAGGCGACCGGCACGCCCTCGTTGATCGTCACCGACGCCGGCCACCTCTCGGGCCGTCGGCTGCGGGACTACGGCGCCTTCGGCCGCGCCGACGGCGCGCGCGCGGCGATCCTGGTCGAGTGCGGCCAGCACTGGGCGCACGCGAGCGCGGCCATGGCGATCGAGAGCGCCGTGCGCTTTCTGCGCGCCACCGGTGCGATCGCACCCGATTGGGCCGCCGACGCCGTCGATACCGCGCATCCTTCACCACCGGCGCGGATCGAGGTCACCGAGGCGGTGACCGTACGCGGCCGGCGTTTCGCGTTCACGGCGGACTATCGGGGCCTCGAGGTCGTCCCGAAGCGCGGTACGGCGATCGCCACCGACGACGACGACCCCGTGCTCACCCCTTACGACGACTGCGTGCTGGTGATGCCCAGCCGCCGTCTCTGGCCGGGCCACACCGCCGTTCGCCTCGGCCGCTTCGTGCGCTGACGGCGCCGGGGCGCGACCGCGTCAGCCGGACTCGGCGAGCGCCGGGGTCGCGCCGTTGTCGTTGTGCGCGGCGCGGTCCGCGACGGCGTCGTCCCCGAGCCGCACACCGTCGCCGGCGATCAGGATCGGACAGCGCAACAGGCGCGGGTTGTCGAAGGCCGCCGCCATCACCTCGGTCTCGCTCCAGCACGGGTCGTCGAGCCCGAGCGCGAAATAGAGCGCGTCGGCATGGTCCAGGAGCTCGCGCACCTCCACCGGCAAGACGGCGGTGAGGGCGCCGAGCTCGGCCGCCTCGGGCACCGCCTCGACGACGTCGATGACCTCGACCCCTCGACCATCGGCCTCGACCAGCCCGAGCGCTCGCCGCGACAGCGGCGAATGGGGGTTGTGAAGCAGCTTCGCCATCGGCGCATCCGTCCAACAGGGTCACTATGCGGTTACGCACCATCCGCGCGAACGGATCGCGCGCTCTCCGGCCGCGGCCCCCGCGGTCGTGCCGTCGCTGGCCGGGGTGCGGCTGCGGCCCCATGTCGGCGCCGATGCATTACCAGGGAGCGAACATGGCCGAATGGTTCACCGAGCTGGCGGCGACGTTCGACGAGGTCTGGCGCGAGCTGGCGCAAGGGATCGAGGACCGCCACGCCCCCGCCCGGCATCCGGCAGTGGCCACGGTCGGCCGCGACGGCGGCGGCGAGGTTCGGACGGTGGTGCTACGCGGGGCCGACCGCGCGGCGGGGCGCGTCGAATTCCACACCGACGTCGCGGCGGCCAAGGTCGCCGAGATCCGCGCCGCGCCGCGCGTCGCGCTCCTGATCTGGAACGCGCGTGACCGGCTCCAGATCCGCCTGCGCGCGACCGCCGAGGTGCACACCGGCGCGGCGGTGGCGGCCATCTGGGCCGAGCTGAGCGAGGCCGAGCGCGCCAACTACGGCGGCGCGCCGGCGCCGGGCACGCCCGTCACCGCGCCGGAAGACCACGCGGCCGCCAGCGATCCCCGGCGCTTCGCCGTCGTCGGCTGCGCGCTGGACGAGATCGAAACCCTCCATCTCGGCCCCGACCGCCACCGCCGCGCCCGCTTCACCGCCGACGCCCGTTGGCGCGGCACCTGGCTGGCGCCCTGACCGCCGCCCTGGCGATGGATCCCGCGTCGTCTCCCACTCCTGACGATGCTCCTATCGTCTCCCCGATCGGCACGTCCGCGCCTGACGGTCGGGCCGTTTCTACGCGCTCGACGCAGGCGTGAGCGGCGGTGTCGCCCCGAGCCCGGGGCGTGATCCTCCGCCGGGGCCGGCGCGATGGATCCGGGCCGACGATCCGGGTTCGTTCGCCCGTCGAAAACCGTCGCGGCCGCCGGAACCACGGGCGTATCGCGGGGTTTAGCGAGTGCGCCGCGCCGGGGGAGCGGCGTCGCACAGCGCGGGTGGGATCCCCGCGCTATGCCGAACCGTGTTGGATCCGCGTTCCCGATGGAGGCACCATGGCTGACAAGAGCGAGAGCCGCGTTCCGACCCCGACCTACGCCGACCCCTTCCAGGCCTTCCGCGCCGAGATGGACAAGCTGGCGGAGACCTTCTTCGGCCGCCGGATGATGCCGACGATGCCGAGCATGCCGGCCTGGGGGGTGACCACCGATGGGCTGGTGATGCCCTCGATCGACCTCAAGGAGGACGACGGCAGCCTGGTGCTGACCGCCGAACTACCCGGCATGTCCGACGAGGACATCGACGTCGAGGTCAAGCACGGCGTACTCACCCTCAAGGGCGAAAAGAAGCACAGCTACGAAGACAAGAAGGACGACGTCCAGATCATGGAGCGCCGCTACGGCCAGGTGCAGCGTTCGCTGCGGCTGCCGGAGAGCGTCGACCCCGACAAGATCAGCGCCAAGTTCGACGACGGCGTGTTGACGGTGACGATGCCGAAGAAGCCGGAAGCGGCGCCCGAGGCGCGCAAGATCTCGATCAGCCACTGAGGCGACGGCGGACGGCCGGCGCCCCGTGCGGGGTGCCGGCCGTGTTCTCCGCCGCCGCCGGCTTGCGGCGGCGCGGGCTCGGCGTCGTCTTCAGCGCTCGGGCTCGTCGCGGCCGGCGAGGCCGCGCGCAGCGCTGTCGGCCATGCGCTGCAGCGTGCCGGCGTCGATCAGGGTGCGCAGGCGGCCCATCTCGTGAGCGTGGTGAATGCGGCAACGCTCCAATTCGTGGCGCAGCCCCGTGAGCGCCCTGCCGTCGGTGGAGAGCCAGGCCACCAGCCGCGCGACCAGGCCGCTGTGGCGACGTCCGGCGCGGTCGCGTTGGGCGTCCAAGAGGTCGTAGGGCGGGCTCACCGGGGCCTCCCGGGACCGCTGTGGCCGGCCTGCTCCATCAACCGCGCGAAGCGCTCGGTCGCTTGGCGGACCTCGCTGATCATCAGCGTGTTCTGCCGGGTCCATTGGATGTTGTCCTGAATGGTGGCGCGATGGGCGCGGATCTCGGCGCACCAAGCGCGGAACAGCACCAGACACACCCCGCCGACCGCGGCGAGCGCGATGATCAACAGCAGCACCACGGGATCGTCCGTGCGCGCGATCAGCTTGTGGAGGGCGTCGCCCATGGCACCTGCGCTCGCCGGGTTCGCATCCCCTGCTTTATAGGAACATGCGCCTAGACGCTATGGCACCGAAGTCGGCTCAGGCGTCCTTCGGCACCTCGTCGATCGCGCTCTCCAGCGCGGCATAGTTCGGCTGCAGCACGCTCGGCACGCTGCCGCGGCCGATCTCCACCGCCACCTGCGGGGCGTTGCCGTGCAGGAACGCCACAAGTACGTCGCGGATGATCAGGTAGAAGTGGTGATCCTCGTCGATGCTCGCCTTCACCTTAGCCGCCATTGGTGAAACGATACCGTAGGAAAGGAAGACGCCGAGAAAGGTTCCGGTCAGCGCGCCCGCGATCATCTTGCCGAGGATTTCCGGCGGCTGGTCGACCGCGCTCATCGTCTTGATGACGCCGAGCACCGCGGCGACGATCCCCAGCGCCGGGAAGGCCTCGCCGAGGGTGGCGAGGGCGTGGGCCGGGGCCGCCGCCTCCTCGTGGTGCTTGTCCAGCACCTTCTCCATCATGTCCTCGACCTGGTGAGGATTGTCCAGATTCATCGACATCATCCGCAGGGTGTCGCAGATGAAGTCGACGGCGAAATGGTCCTTGAGGATCTTGGGGTAGCGCTGGAAGATCGGGCTCTGCTTCGGGCTTTCGATGTGGTGCTCGAGGGCGATGATCCCCTTGGCCTTGATGGTGCGGATGAGCGCGAACAGTAGGCAGAGCATGTCGATATAGTCGTCGCCGCGCCACTTCCCGCCGACGAAGCAGCGCATGACGGCGCCGCCGGTCCGCTTGAGGACGCCGGCGGGGTTGGCGACCAGATAGGAGCCGAGGCCGGCGCCGCCGATCATCATCAGCTCGAACGGCAGGGCCTTGACGATCACGCCGAACTTGCCGCCGGCGAGGACGTAGCCGCCGAACACCATGACCATGACGATGACGATGCCGACGAGCGTCAGCATGGGGTCCGCCGCTCCCCGCCGCGTTGCACACCGGCCGAGAGTGACCCGCCGGCGTTAACCCCGCCCTAACGCTCGCCGCGCCCCGCGCTCCGGGCCTTCCGCAGACCGTTCGGCGAGCGCGGCGGTGAAGCGGTCGAGCACGGCGGCGAGATCGGGGGTGAGGTGGCGCCGAGCGGTGGCGGCGACGTCGACGGGCAGACCGTGGACGACCTCGGCGACGCCGCCGGCGATGCAGGCCAGCGTGTCGGTGTCGCCGCCCAGGTTCACCGCGGTGCGCACCGCGGTTTCCCAGCTGTCGGCGTGGAGCGCCGCGGCGAGCGCGGGCTGCACGGTGCCCCGGGCCGAGATGTCGAAGGCGGTGGTGAGCGCCGTTCGCGGCGCCAGCTCGTAGCCGAACTCGCCCTCGAGCTTGATGGCGATGCGCGCGGTGGGCCGCGCCGAGCGGGCGAGGAAGACGGCGAGGGCCGTCGCCTCGGCGGCGGCCACGGCGTCGGGATGGTCGTGGGTCACCGCCGCCTGCGCCGCCGCCTCGCGCCGGGCCTCGGCCTCGCTCGTGGCGAGCCAGCCCACCGCGGCGGTGCGCATCGGCGCGCCGTTGCCCCAGCTGCCGTAGGCCGGCGCATCGTCGGTGAACGCCCAGTGCCGGAACATGGCGCCGTAGCCGCGGTGGGGGTGGCGGCGGACGAAGTCGCGCAGGCTGGCGGCGTAGTCGCCACCCTCCAGCCGCGCCGCGGCGACGGCCAGGCTGCAGACGGTGTCGTCGGTGAAACGACACGCCGGATCGAACAGGGCGAAGCCGTAGGGCGGCGCGGCCGCCCCCTCGAAACGGGAGCCCACGATGTCGCCGGCGATCGCGCCGAGCATGCCCCCTCCCTGACCTTGGTGGCTTGCCCATCTATATGGATGAGAAGATCGCCCGCGGGAACCATGCGGTGGCGGGAGGTGCGGGCGTGGCGACGCGAGAGGACGAGGCGATGAGCGAGGCCGCACGACCGCCGGTGCCGACGCCGGGGACGATCGCGCTGTTCTTGGACCTGGACGCGAGCCTGATCGACGTGCCGCCGGGTACCGCCGCCGGGGTGGTGACACCCGAACGCGTTCACCTGCTGGCGCGTCTGCACGACCGACTGGACGGGGCGCTCGCGCTGGTGAGCGGCCGCACGGTGGCCGAACTCGACGATCTCGTCGCGCCGTTGAACCTGACGCTCGCCGGCGTGCACGGCCTCGACCGCCGGCTCGACGATGGTCGCCGGGTGAGCGTCGAGCCGGGGGCGGCGCTGGCCCCGGCGCGCGCGGCGCTCGCCGCTTTCGCCCTCGACCGGGCCGGCGTCCGCTTCGAGGACAAGGGGGTCGCGCTCGCGCTGCACGCCGGCGGCGAGGCCGCCGCGGCGGCGCGCGCCGCGACCGAGCGCGCGCTCGTGGACGCCGGGGGCGAGCTCGCTCTGCGCGCCGCCGACGGCGTGGTCGAGCTGCTCCCCGCCGGTCACGACGAGGCCACGGCGCTCGCCGCGCTCGCCGCCGAGCCGCCGTTTCGAGGCCGTCGCCCCGTCTTCGTCGGTGGCGAGGAGGCGATGGCGGGGGTGCGCGCCGCCGCGGCGCGCGGCGGCACCGGCGTCGTCGTCGCCCCGACGGGCGAGACACCCGCCGGGACATCGGCCCTCGCGGACGCGAGCGACCTCGAAGCGTGGTTGGAAGACTGGCTTAACCGTTGAGGTCCCGCGCCGCGGCGGGCATGTTCACGGCGGCGCACGGCAAGAGGGGACGCCGCGCTCGCCCTACCCCGTGGGCCACGGCCCCGGCGGGTGAGCGCGCCCGGCCAACGGAGCGGACCGGAAATCATGTCGTCTGAATGGCTCGGCGACGGCCAACTCGTCGTCGTCTCCAACCGCGTGACGGTGGCGAGCCCGAAGAAGGCGAACCAGGCCGGCGGCCTCGCCGTCGGCCTCCTGGCCGCCCTGCGCGAGGTCGGGGGCATCTGGTTCGGCTGGAGCGGCGAGACCACGCTGGAGCCCCCCGGCCCGGTGCGGCGGCAGCGCAGCGGGCCGATCCAGTACGCCCTGACCGACCTCACCGTCGACGATTTCGAGGACTACTACAGCAACTTCGCCAACCGGACGCTGTGGCCGCTGTTCCACTACCGGATCGACCTCGCCACCTACAACCACCGCTGGTACGCCGCCTACCGCCGGGTCAACCGCTTGTTCGCCGAGCGGCTGCAGCCGCTGTTGGGTCCCGACGACGTCGTGTGGATCCACGACTACCACCTGATCCCGTTGGCGAGCGAGTTGCGCCGCCTCGGCGTGGAGAACCGTCTGGCGTTCTTTTTGCACATCCCCTTCCCGGCCCCGGAGATGTTCGCGACGCTGCCCTGGCAGCGGGAGCTCGCGCTCGATCTCTGCAACTACGACATCGTCGGCTTTCAGACCGAGACCGACGTCCGGCAGTTCCTCGCCTATGTCGACCTCGAACTCGGCGGCCAGGTCACGCACGCCGGCTGGAGCCGGGTGGAGAACCGCCGCTTTCGGGTGGCGGCGATCCCGATCGGCATCGATCCGGACGAATTCGCCCGCATGGTCGAAACGCCCGAAGCGCAGCGCCAACGCCAGCGGCTGGAGGACAGCCTGGGCGGGCGCAAGCTGATCATCGGCGTCGACCGGCTCGACTACACCAAGGGCATTCCCGAACGCCTCAAGGCGTTCGAGGCGCTGCTGGAGAGCATGGAGCCGAGCGACCACGGCGTGTCGTTCGTTCAGATCTCCGCACCGTCGCGCTCGGAGGTGCCCGAGTATCAGCGCCTACGCGTCGAGGTCGAAACGCTTTCCGGGCACATCAACGGCCGCTTCAGCGACGCCGACTGGGTACCGCTGCGCTACCTCAACCGCAGCTTCTCGCGCACCGCGCTGTCGGGGATGTTCCAGCTGTCGCGGGTGGGGCTGGTCACGCCCCTGCGCGACGGGATGAACCTGGTCGCCAAGGAGTACGTCGCGGCACAGGATGCCGAGGATCCCGGCGTGCTGGTGCTGTCGCGCTTCGCCGGTGCGGCGGGCGAGCTCGACGGCGCGCTGATCGTGAACCCCTACGACATCTACCAGGTCGCCCGCGCCATGGACGCCGGCCTCACCATGCCGCTGGACGAGCGCAAGGACCGGCATCAGCGCATGATCCAGCAGGTCCGTCACCACGACATCACCGGCTGGTGGTCGAAGTCGCTTCGCCTTCTGCGCGAGCGACCGCCGCTCGCCGCCGAGTGAGCCGCCACGGCCGCGCCTGAACCGCGCACAACGACGCCGGTTGCAGGGGTTCGGCGGGCTACCTACATCGCCATCAAGCGAGCGCGTCGCTGGCCCATCTGGGGCGCAAGCCGTTCCTCGACGCCGACACCGGGGTTGCGCTCGATCGTCGAACACACATCTGTGCGCCACACGCGAGCGAGAGGAATTCCATGGCGAAGATCATCGGCATCGACTTGGGGACGACCAACTCCTGCGTCGCGATCATGGACGGTCAGAGCGCCAAGGTGATCGAGAACGAGGAGGGGATGCGGACCACGCCGTCGATGGTCGCGTTCACCGAGGACGGTGAGACGCTCATCGGCATGCCGGCGAAGCGACAGGCGGTCACCAATCCCGAGAACACCTTTTTCGCCGTCAAGCGGCTGATCGGTCGGCGTTACGAGGATTCGATCGTCGGCAAAGACAAGGACATGGTGCCTTACCAGATCGTCAAGGCCGACAACGGCGACGCTTGGGTCGAGAGCCGCGGCGAGAAGATGGCGCCGGCGCAGATCTCGGCGCAGGTCCTCAAGAAGATGAAGGAGACCGCCGAGCGTCACCTCGGCGAGACGGTCGAGCAGGCGGTCATCACGGTCCCCGCCTACTTCAACGACAGCCAGCGCCAGGCCACCAAGGATGCCGGTAAGATCGCCGGGCTGGAGGTGCTGCGCATCATCAACGAGCCCACCGCGGCGTCGCTCGCCTACGGCCTCGACAAGAAGGGTTCGCAGACCATCGCCGTCTACGACCTGGGCGGCGGCACCTTCGACATCTCGATCCTGGAGATCGGCGACGGCGTCTTCGAGGTGAAGTCGACCAACGGCGACACCTTCCTCGGCGGTGAGGACTTCGACAAGCGCCTCATCGACTACATGGCCGACGAGTTCAAGAAAGAGAACGGGATCGACCTCCGTGGCGACAAGCTGGCGCTGCAGCGCCTGAAGGAGGCGGCGGAGAAGGCCAAGATCGAGCTGTCGTCGACGACGCAGACCGAGGTGAACCTGCCGTTCATCACCGCCGACCAGGCCGGCCCGAAGCACCTGACGATGAAGATCACCCGGGCCAAGTTCGAGATGCTGGTCGACGATCTGATCCAGCGCACGATCGAGCCGTGCAAGAAGGCCCTCAAGGACGCGGGGCTGTCGGCGGGCGACATCCAGGACGTCGTGCTGGTCGGCGGCATGACCCGGATGCCGAAGGTGCTGGAGAACGTGAAGCGCTTCTTCGGCAAGGACCCGCACCAGGGCGTCAACCCCGACGAGGTGGTGGCCATCGGTGCGGCGGTGCAGGCCGGCGTGCTCGGCGGCGACGTCAAGGACGTGCTGCTGTTGGACGTGACGCCGCTGTCGCTGGGCATCGAGACCCTGGGCGGCGTGTTCACCCGCATCATCGATCGCAACACGACCATCCCGACCAAGAAGGCCCAGACCTTCTCGACCGCCGAGGACAACCAGAACGCGGTCACCATCAAGGTCTACCAGGGCGAGCGCGAGCTGGCGGCGCAGAACAAGCTGTTGGGCCAGTTCGACCTGGTCGGCATCCCGCCGGCGCCGCGCGGCGTGCCGCAGATCGAGGTCACCTTCGACATCGACGCCAACGGCATCGTCAACGTCTCCGCCAAGGACAAGGCGACCGGCAAGGAGCAGCAGATCCGCATCCAGGCCTCGGGCGGTCTCTCCGAGGAAGACATCGAGCAGATGGTCAAGGACGCCGAGGCCCACGCCGAAGAGGACAAGAAGCGCAAGGAGCTCATCGACGCCAAGAACCAGGCGGACAGCCTGATCTACTCGACGGAGAAGGCGCTCGCCGAGCACGGCGAGAAGATCGAGGCCGGCGAGAAGAGCACGATCGAAGGCGTCGTGGCCGAGCTCAAGAGCGCGGTCGAGGCCGAGGATCTGGAGCAGATCCAGGCCAAGACCCAAGAGCTGGCGTCGGTCTCGATGAAGCTGGGCGAGGCGATGTACCAGTCGTCCGGCGGTGACGAGGGCGGCGGCACCGGCGGCGGCGAAGCCGGCGGGAGCCAGGAGGACGTCGTCGACGCCGACTTCGAGGAGGTCGACGACGACAAGAAGAAGTCCGCCTGAGCGGACGATCCGTTTAGATTGCGGAGGGACCGGAGCGCGCTCCGGTCCCTTCGTCGTGTCGAGATGATGGGCCAAGGGAACGGCGGAGCATGGCGAAGCGCGACTACTACGAGACGCTGGGGCTCCAGCGGGGGGCGTCGGCCCAGGACATCAAGGGCGCCTACCGCAAGCTCGCCATGCAGTATCACCCGGACCGCAATCCGGGCGACGAGGCGGCGGAGCACCGCTTCAAGGAGATCAACGAGGCCTACGAGGTCCTGAAAGACGACCAGAAGCGCGCGGCCTACGACCAGTTCGGCCACGCCGCGTTCGAGCAGGGGGCAGGCGGCGGCGGCCGCCCCGGCGGCTTCGACTTCGGCAGCTTCGCCGACGTCTTCGACGACCTGTTCGGCGATCTCGCCGGCGGCGCCCGCCGGCGCGGCGCCAACAACCGCGGCGCCGATCTGCGCTACAACCTGACGATCACGCTCGAGGACGCCTTCAACGGCAAGAAGGCACAGCTGCGGGTGCCGACGTCGGTCGCCTGCGACGCCTGCAGCGGCACCGGCAGCGAGGGCGGTGCCGCGCCGGTGGCCTGTCCGACCTGCCGCGGCATGGGCCGGGTGCGCGCCCAGCAGGGCTTCTTCACCCTGGAGCGCACCTGCCCCAACTGCCAGGGCGCCGGCTCGGTGATCAAGGATCCCTGCCAGAAGTGCCAGGGCTCGGGCCGCCAGCAGGAGGAGAAGTCGCTCGCCGTCAACATCCCGGCCGGCGTCGAGGACGGCACCCGCATCCGTCTCGCCGGCGAGGGCGAGGCCGGCCTGCGCGGCGCGCCGCCGGGCGATCTCTACATCTTCATCTCGGTGCAGCCGCACCGGATGTTCCAGCGCCAGGGCCAGGACCTTTATTGCGAGGTGCCGATCACCTTCGCCACCGCGGCGCTCGGCGGCGAGATCGACGTGCCGACCATCGAGGGTAAGCGCTTGAAGCTCTCGATCCCCGCCGGTACCCAGACCGGCCGCCAGTTCCGCGTGCGCGACAAGGGCATGGTCGAACTCCAGGGCAAGCGCCGCGGCGATATGTTCGTCGAGGTCACGGTCGAGACCCCGGTCCACCTCACCAAGCGCCAGCAGGAACTCCTGCGCGAGTTCGAAGGCGCCGCCAGCGACGGCGGTTCGACCCACCATCCCGCCAGCACCGGCTTCTTCGCGAAGATGAAGGAGCTCTGGGACGACCTGCGCGACTGAGCGCGCCGGCGCGGGCGGCGAACACGGCCCCGCGGCGGTGGTTGTGCCGCGCCGCCGGGCGCCTCTACGTTCGCGACCGAGGGCACAGACGCGAAGGGGGGCCGAGATGGCAACGACCACGTCGCTGGCGGTGGGAGCCCTGGTCGGCGCCGCGGTGCTTGCGGCGACGCCCGCCGCGGCCCAGCAACTGGCGATCTCGTGCGGCGCCGTCGGCCAGGAGCTGAAACTCTGCCGCGACGGCGTCGCCGCCTGGTCGGCCGAGACCGGCGTCGCCGTCGACGTCGTCTCCACGCCCAACTCCACCAGCGAGCGCCTCGCCCTCTACCAGCAGATGCTCGCCTCCGGCTCCGCCGACATCGACGTCTACCAGATCGACGTGATCTGGCCGGGTATCCTCGGCGCCCATTTCGTCGATCTCGCGCCGGCGTTCGAGCCGGCGACGCTCGACGGCCACTTCCGGACCATCATCGAGAACAACACCGTCGACGGCGAGCTCAAGGCGATCCCGTGGTTCACCGACGCCGGCGTGCTCTACTACCGCCGCGACCTCTTGGAGGCGCACGGCCACGAGCCGCCCACGACCTGGGAAGAGATGGCCACCGTCGCCGCCGAGGTGCAGGCCGCCGAGCGCGCCGCCGGCAACGAGCGGATGACGGGCTACGTCTTCCAGGGCAACGCCTACGAGGGCCTCACCTGCAACGCCCTGGAGTGGATCCACTCCCACGGCGGCGGCCGGATCGTGAACGACGCCGGCGAGGTGACGGTCGACAACCCGGACGCCGTGGCCGCGCTCGAAGAGGCCGCGTCGTGGGTCGGCGAGATCACGCCCCAGGGTGTGTTGGCCTACCAGGAGGAGGAGGCGCGCGGCGTCTTCCAGGCCGGCCACGCCGTCTTCATGCGCAACTGGCCCTACGCCTGGGCGCTCGCCAACGCCGAGGACAGCCCGATCAAGGGCAAGGTCGGGGTGAGCGCGCTGCCCAAGGGCGCCGAGGACGGCGCGCGCACGGGCACCCTCGGCGGCTGGAACCTGGCGGTGTCGCGCTATTCCGACATGCGCGAGGAGGCCATGGACCTCGTCGCCTTCCTCGCCTCCTACGAGGAGCAGAAGCGGCGCGCCATCGAAGGCGCCTACAACCCGACGATCGCCGCGCTCTACGAGGATGCAGAGGTCCTCGAGGCCAACCCGTTCTTCGGAGAGCTCTTCGACACCTTCGTCAACGCCGTGGCGCGGCCCTCCGACGTCACCGGCGCGCGCTACAACCAAGTCTCGACCGAGTTCTGGAACGCCACCCACAACACGCTCAACGGCTCGATGAGCGCGGACCGCGCGCTCTCGCAGCTCGAGCGTAAGCTCGAGCGGCTGTCGCGCACCTGGCGCTGAGCCGTCGCCGGAGCCCGGCCGTGGCACAGGCCCACCAGTCGGAGCTAACGCGCCAGCGCATCCGCAGCGCGTGGCTCTTCCTCACGCCGATGATCGTCGTGCTCCTGGCGGTCGCGGGCTGGCCGTTGGCCCGTACGATCGCCTTGAGCTTCACCGACGCCAACCTCGCCGATCTGAGCCGGCAGAACTTCGTCGGTTTCTTGAACTACTCGTTCCTGTTGACCGACCCGGACTGGTGGCGCTCGGTCTGGAACACCGTCTTCTTCACCGTCGTGTCGGTGTCGCTGGAGACGATTCTCGGCCTGTTGATCGCGCTCGCGCTCAACGCGCATTTCCGGGGCCGCGGCTGGCTGCGGGCGGCGATCCTGATCCCGTGGGCGATCCCGACGGTCGTCTCGGCGCAGATGTGGCGCTGGATGTTCAACGACGTCTACGGCGTCGTGAACGAGGTCATGCTGGCCGTCGGCCTCGCCAGCGAGCCCTGGGCCTGGCTCGCCGACCCGCAGCTCTCGATGGCGGCGGTCATCGCCGTCGATGTCTGGAAGACGACGCCCTTCATGGCGCTCTTGATCCTCGCCGGGCTCCAGATGCTGCCGCAGGACTGCTACGAGAACGCCAAGATCGACGGGGTTCACCCGGTCACCGTGTTCTTCCGGGTCACCCTGCCGCTGTTGAAGCCGGCGCTGCTGGTCGCCGT
>JAAAPF010000285.1 GCA_009908425.1 Alphaproteobacteria bacterium | reverse complement strand
CGCGAGCCAGATCAAGATGATGGCCGGCGGCGGCGTGTCGTCGTTGTTCGACCCGATCGACTCGATCCAGTACCTCGAGGAGGAGCTCGTCGCCGGCGTGCGGGCGGCGGCCGACTGGGGCACCTATGTCTGCGTCCACGTCTACGTTCCCGGCGGTATGCGGCGCGCGATCCGGGCCGGGGTGCGCTGCATCGAGCACGGCCAGCTCACCGACGAGGAGACGGTGCGGATGATGGCGGGCGAGGGGGTGTGGTGGAGCCTGCAGCCCTTCCTCGCCGACGAGGACGCCAACCCGAAGCCGGACCCCGCGCAGCGCGCCCAGCAGGAGCGCATCGCCGCGGGCACGCCGCAGGCCTACGAGTGGGCGCAAAAGCACGGCGTGCGGACGGCCTTCGGCACCGACATCCTGTTGAACCCGAAGGGCCCGGCGGCGCAGGGCCGCCAGCTCGCCAAGCTCGCCCGCTTCATGGACCCGCTCGCCGCCCTCAAGACGGCGACGGGCGACGCCGGCGAGTTGCTCGCGCTCTCCGGCGAGCGCGCGCCGTACGACGGTCCGCTCGGCGTCGTCGCCCCCGGCGCCCTGGCCGACCTGCTCGTCGTCGACGGCGAGCTCGAGACCGATCTCTCCGCGCTGGCCGATCCGGCGACGACCCTGCGGCTGATCATGAAGGACGGCCGGATCGCCAAGCGGGCGTTCTGATGCCGCGCCGCAGAGGGGTCGTCTCAACCAGCCGGCGGTCCGTTCCCCTCGCCCGCTCCGGCGACGGAGCGGTCACCGTCGCGGCCGCCAGTCCACCCGGTAGAGGTCGAAGCGGCGGTCGTTGAGGTTCTGCACGGTGCCGTCGGCCCGCGCCTGCTCCAGATCGGAGAGGCGGACGTCGGCGAAGGCCACCGCCTCGACGTTCGGGCTGGTGTCGGCGGCGACGCCGTCGCGCGCGAAGGGAAAGTCGCAAGGGGTGACGATGCAGCTCTGGGCGTACTGGATGTCCATGTTCTCCACGCCCGGCAGGTTACCGCAATTGCCGGCGAGGGCGACGTAGATCTGGTTCTCCACCGCCCGCGCCTGACAGCAGTAGCGCACCCGCAAATAGCTCTGGCGCTCGTCGGTGCAGAAGGGCACGAACAACAGTCGCGCCCCTTGATCAACGAGGTGGCGCGGCAGTTCTGGAAACTCGGCATCGTAGCAGATCAGGACACCGATCGGGCCGCAGTCGGTCATGACGGTCTCGAGCCGGTCGGCCCCCTCGATGTTCCACCAGTAGCGCTCGTTCGGCGTCGGGTGGATCTTGGCCTGCTCGTGGATCGAGCCGTCGCGCAGGCAGACGTAGCAGATGTTGTGGATGGCGCCGTCGGCCATGCGGGTCGGGTGCGAGCCCCCGACGACGTTGATGTTGTAGTCGACGGCGAGCCGCGACAGCAGCTGCTTCAACGGCTCGGTGTACTCGTCGAGCCGCGCGATCGCCTCCGGCGCCGGAATGCGCGCGTTCTCGATCGACAACAGCTGCAGCGTGAACAGCTCCGGAAACACCACGAAATCGGCCTTGTAGTCGGCGACGACGTCGACGAAATACTCGACGTTCTGACCGAACTCCTCGAACGAGCGCACCCGCCGCTGCTGATACTGCACGATCGCCAGACGCACCTTGTCCTTCAACAGCGAGGAGGAATAGGAGCCGCTTTCGACGTGGTGCGGGTTGCGCCAGACCAGGTGGGCGGCGTGGCCCAGGCTTTCGCGGTCGCTCGGTAGGTAGTTCTCGAGAACGCCGAGCACTTCGAAACCGTTGCGAAGCTGAAACGACAGGACGGGGTCGCGCGCGCGTTTCTCCACCACGGCGTCGACATAGGCCTGCGGCGAGCCGTAGATCTTGAGGCGGCGATGGAGGCCGGGCAACCGCCCGCCGAAGACGATGCCCTTGCACCCCAGCCGCACGCACAGCTCCTTGCGCGCCTCGTAGAGCCGCTGGCCGATGCGCGAGCCGCGGTGGTCCGGGTCGACGAAGACCTCGGCGCCGTAGAGCCAGTCGCCGTCGGGGACGTGGCGCGAGATATAGCCGCCGCCGGTGATCTCGCTCCAGTTGTGCTTGCCGAGCGCCAGCGGCTCGCGCACGCGGAAGGTCGAGCAGTAGCCGATGATCCGGCCGTCGAAGACCGCGACGAGCTGGCCCTGCGGGAAATTCTGCATCTGGCCCTTGAGCTGGGCGGTCGAGTAGGGCGGCTCGTCGCGGTACACCTTGGTGCAGAGGGCGCGGACGGCGGGGATGTCGGCGAGCGTCGCCCGCCGCACCTCGAGGCGCGGCGCCGTATCGGTCATGCGGGTCTCCCGGGCTGCGCCCCGCCCGCCGACGGGCGCGCGGGGGCGTGAACGTGAACGGCCGCCGCCAACCGTACCCGGCTGCACGCGGCCATAGCTTTCGAGGCGTTAACCACGCTCGTCGCTGGCGCGATCGTAAAGGTCCGCTAACCTCCTCTCCGGGTCGGCCGCGCGGCGTGGCGAGGAGGCGCTGATGCGAGGAGGGGACGAGCTCTGGCTGCCGGACGGTCGGGTGATGCCCTACCGCCGCGTCCACGAGCCGCCGCCACGGCGCACCCCCCGCCCGCCGATGCGTCGCGCGCCCGCCGCCGGCGATCGCCGCGGCGCCGCGCCGGCGGACGGCGAGCGCGGCCGCCACCTCGACATGGTCGTCTGAAGGTTCTCACCCGTCGAGGTCGGCGTCCTCGTGCAACGCCGAACGCAGTTTTTGAAGCGCCAGGCGCAGACGCGATTTGACCGTGCCCAGCGGCAGATCCATGCGCTCGGCGATGGCGCTGTGCGACGCCTCCTCGTAGAACGAGATCCGGATCAGCTCGGCCTGTTCCTCGGGAAGCTCGGCGAGCGCGGCGCGCACCCGCGCGGCGGACTGCTCGTTCTCGAAGGCGCTGTCGGGCTGGGGTCCCTCGCTCGGGGCCAGCGCCGGCTCGTCGGCGTCGAGCTCCGGGCGCCGCTCGCGGCGCAGGATGTCGATCTGGCGGTTGCGGGCGATGGTGAAGACCCAGGTGCTGACCCCGGCCTGGGCACGATCGTACTGCGCCGCGCGCTGCCAGAGCGAGACCATCACGTCCTGGACCAGATCCTCGGCCTGGGCCTCGCCGAGCCCCCGGCGACGGTAGAAACCCTTGAGCTTGGGCGCGTAGTGATCGAACAGCTCCAGAAAGGCGCCGCGGTCGCGCTCGGTCGCGACCCGCTCGACCAGGTCGGCGAGACGATGGGGCGACAAGGTCTCGGAGGCTGAATGGTCCGCCGACATGGCTCGCTTCTAGCGGGGCGTGCGCGCGATCCACAAGCGCAAAGCGGGCATTGTCCGCCTCAGCCGCCGGCGCAGTCGCGGCACAGCGGCGTGGTGGGATCGAGCCCGAGACGCGCTGGCGAGATCTCCTCGCCACAACGCACGCACTCGCCGAAGGTGCCCGCGTCGATGCGCGCGATCGCCGCGTCGATCCGCTCGAGCTCGAGCTTACGGCGGCGCCGCGCCGCCTGCGCCATTTCCTGGCGCTGCATCGCGTCCATGCGCGACAGCCGTCCCTGCTGGGTCTGATCGAGCGCCACCGGGGCGGCGTCCTCTTGCGTTTCCTCCAGCAGCGCGCATATCTCGGCTCGCTTGGCCGTAAGGTCGGCGCGTACCCTGTCCGTGTCGACGTCGCTCATCTCATCCCTTCGCCCGCCGCGGCGCGGGGCCGGCGGTGTCGCGGCGACGGGCCCGAGCCGCGATCGCTCGATTTTCGGAGGAAGCGTTGGACGACGCAAGCGTCCCCACCACGGCCGCGGAGCAGGCGGCGCGCCGGCGCACGTTCGCCATCATCTCGCATCCCGACGCCGGCAAGACCACGCTGACCGAAAAGCTGCTGTTGGCCGGCCGGGCGATCCACCTCGCCGGCGAGGTCCGCGCCAAGGGCGAGCGCCGCCGTGCCCGCTCGGACTGGATGAAGATCGAGCAGCAGCGCGGCATCTCGGTCTCGACCTCGGTCATGACCTTCGACTTCGCCGGCTGCACCTTCAACCTGTTGGACACCCCCGGCCACGAGGACTTCTCGGAGGACACCTACCGCACGCTGACCGCGGTCGATTCGGCGATCATGGTCATCGACGCCGCCAAGGGGATCGAGGCCCAGACCCGGAAGCTCTTCGAGGTCTGCCGCCTGCGCGACGTGCCCATCGTGACCTTCGTCAACAAGATGGACCGCGAGGCCCGCGACCCGCTCGAGATCATGGACGAGATATCCTCCGAACTCGCCCTCGACACCACGCCGATGATGTGGCCGGTCGGCATGGGCCGCAACTTCAAGGGGTGCTGGCACTTCGCCAACGAGGCGTTGATCCACGTCGACCATCCCGACGAGCGCTTCCACCTGCAGGCCAACCCGCTGCCCGATCCTGCCGCCCTCGCCGAGCTCGCCGGCAGCGAGCAGGCCGAGCACGCCGTGGACGGCATGGAGCTGGTCGCCGGGGCCTGTCCGCCCTTCGAGCTCCAGAGCTACCGCGAGGGCCATCTGACCCCGGTCTATTTCGGCTCGGCGCTGCGGAACTTCGGCGTGCGCGAACTCCTGGAGGGGCTGGCAGCGGTGGCACCCTCGCCGCGCCCCCAGCCGAGCACGTCGCGCACGGTGGAGCCCGGCGAGAGCAAGGTCTCGGGCTTCGTCTTCAAGGTCCAGGCGAACATGGACCCCAAGCATCGCGACCGCGTCGCCTTCATGCGGGTGGTGTCGGGCCGCTTCAAGCGCGGCATGCGCCTGAAGCAGCCGCGCACCGGCAAGCCGATGACGATGTCGGCGCCGATCTTCTTCTTCGCCGACGACCGCGACGTCGTCGACGAGGCCTGGCCCGGGGACATCGTGGGCGTGCCCAACCACGGGGTGCTGCGGGTCGGCGACACGCTGAGCGAGGGCGAGGACATCCGCTTCACCGGCATCCCGAACTTCGCGCCGGAGATCCTCCAGCGCGTGCGCCTCGACGACCCGATGAAGCAAAAGCACCTGCGCCGGGCGCTCGAGGATCTCGCCGAGGAGGGCGTCACCCAGGTCTTCAAGCCCATGATCGGGGCGCAGTGGGTCGTGGGCGTGGTCGGTCAGCTCCAGCTCGACGTGCTGGCCACCCGCATCGACGCCGAATACGGCATCAAGATCGGCTTCGAGCCGGCGCCCTACGTCACCGCCCGCTGGGTCGACGGCGAGAAGCGCGAGCTCGAGCGCTTCGTCGACGCCAAGAAGGCGGTGCTCGCCGAGGACCGCGACGGCGCGCCGGTGTTCCTCGCCCGCAACGCGTTCGATCTGAACCGGACGCAGGAGGAATGGCCCGAGCTGCGCTTCAGCGCGACGCGCGAGCGGGCGTGAGGCACGCGGTGGCGACGCCGAAGACCCGTCGGCGCGACCGCCGCGTCGTCGAGGTCTGGACCGGCCGCGGCAGCCCCGAGAAGGTCGACCGGGTGGTCATCACCCGCAGCTTGGCGACGCGGTGGCACCGCTTCTTGGCGTGGCTCGACATGCTGGTCGTCGACCACGGGCTGGTGCGGGCGGTTCACCCCAATTGGGCCGAGGTGGCGCCGGGCGTGTTCCGCTCGGCGCAGCCGCTGCCGCATCAGCTCCGCCGCGCGGTCGAGCGCCATGGCATCAAGACGGTCTTGAACCTCAGGGCCGAGCGCAACTGCGGCGCCTTCGTGCTGGAGGAGGAGACCTGCGCCGAGCTCGGCGTCGAGCTCGTCAACGTCCGGGTGCGCTCGCGCGACGTGCCCACCAAGGAGCTGATCTGGACGCTGGAGCGACTCTTCGCCGAGGTCGAGCGACCGGTGCTGATGCACTGCAAGTCCGGCGCCGACCGCACCGGCATCGCGGGCACGCTCTATCTCCTGCTGGTGGAGGACCGCCCGGTCGCCGAGGCCACCCGCCAGCTCTCCAAGCGCTACGGCCACATCCGCCAGGCCAAGACCGGGGTGCTCGACTACGTCTTCGAGCGTTACGTCCGCGACGACGCCGCCGCCCCGCGGGCCTTTCGCGACTGGGTCCGAGAGGTCTACGACCCGGCGGCGGTCAAGCGCGATTTCCTCGCCCGCTGGCGCGGCCGCTGGTTCGGTCTCGACCTCGCCTTCTGGCGCGAGTGACGGCAACGTTGACGCGCCGGTGGAATTCGGCGACAAGGGCGATCGTGCGGTGACCGCGTAACCACGCGCTCCGGCGCCTCGATCGTCGCCGCCTTCCCCTTTCCCCCCCATCGCCGCTGCGATCCACGCGGGACGCGGCGATCCGCGTGTCGCCCCCATCGGGCGGAGCACGCGTTCGGATCTGCCCTCACGTGACACTCCCCTCCTTCGCCGCGCTCGGCCTGCCCGAGCGCTTGTGCACGACCCTCGACGCCGTCGGCCATCACACGCCGACGCCGGTTCAGGTCGAGGCCGTCCCTTCTCTCCTCGCCGGCCGTGACCTGCTCGGGATCGCACAGACCGGCACCGGCAAGACCGCGGCCTTCTTGCTGCCGATCCTGGCGGCGCGGCTCGCCGCCGGCGATCGACCCGGTCGCGGCGGCGCCCGCGCGCTGATCGTGACGCCGACACGGGAACTCGCCTCGCAGGTCGCCGCCGCGTTCGACCTCTACGCCCGGGGCACGCGGCTCGGCCGCGGCGTCGTCGTCGGTGGGGTGCCGCAGGGCCCGCAGGTGAAGGCCCTCGCCCGCGGCGTCGACGTCCTCGTCGCCACGCCGGGCCGGCTGTTGGACCTGGTCGACCAGGGCCGGGTCGATCTCGCGCAGTTCGACACGCTCGTCCTCGACGAGGCCGACCGCATGCTGGATCTCGGCTTTCGCCAGCCGATCCGGCGGATCGCCGGGTTGGTCGCGCCCCGGCGCCGCACCGCGATGTTCTCCGCCACCATGGCGCCGGCGATCGAGACGCTCGCGCGCGAGTTGCTGGCCGACCCCGTCCGGGTCGAGGTGAAGGCCGCCACCGTCGCCGTCGAGCGCATCGCCCAGCGCGTGCATTTCGTCGAGCAGCCGGCCAAGCGCGACTTCGTCCTCGACCTGCTGGCGGATCCGGAGCTCAGCCGGGTCATCCTCTTCACCCGCACCAAGCACGGCGCCGAGCGTCTCGCCAAGCACCTGAGCCGCGCCGACGTCGCCGCCGACGCCATCCACGGCGACAAGACCCAGAAGGCGCGCGACCGTGCGCTGGCCGGTTTTCGCGGCGGCGCGACGCGGGTGCTGGTGGCGACCGACGTCGCCGCCCGGGGCATCGACGTCCCCGACGTCAGCCACGTCGTCAACTTCGATCTACCCCAGGACGCGGAAACCTACGTCCACCGCATCGGCCGCACCGCCCGCGCCGGGCGCGACGGCGTCGCGGTGTCGTTTTGCGCGCCGGAGGAGCGTCCCCAGCTGCGCGACATCGAGCGGCTGACCGGGCTCGATCTCGGCGCGGGCGCGCCGCCGCGCGCCGGCCGCAAGCCCGCCGACCGCAACGGACGGCGGCCGCGACGCGACCGTCGCGCGGCCTGACGGCGACCGCTCCGCTCGCCGCGGCCGACGACGTCGCCGTCGGCGCGGTCGGAGGTCGAACGATCGGCCTCGGCGATTTCGACCGGCGCCGCGCTCGGCGAGCGGCGGTCGCGGCCGTGGGGCTCGACCCGACGCGGCGGCCCACCGCCGGTCGGGACGGCGCACGCCTCTCCCGCACCGCGGGCTCGCGCCGTGGCGCGGGGTCGTGCCCGACCGGGGTTCAGGCGTCGGCGGCGGCTCCCGCCACGGTCCAGCTCACGCTCGGGTCGAGCGCCGCCACCACCAGCGCCAGGGCGCGAGCGTCTCCCGACAGCCGGGCGAAGAGCTCGGCGGCGACCCCGCCGGGCTGGAACAGCCGCTCGGCGGGGGTGGAGCAGCCGGCGGCGGTGACGTAGCCCGCCGCCAGGCGCAGGCCGTAGGTCACCCGGCCGGCGACGGTGACCGCGCTGCCGGTGCCGCCGCCCTCGGCCACCGCGCGCA
This sequence comes from Alphaproteobacteria bacterium, assembly GCA_009908425.1. GTDB lineage: Bacteria > Pseudomonadota > Alphaproteobacteria > Geminicoccales > Geminicoccaceae > JAAAPF01. The sequence continues at coordinate 2,571 of JAAAPF010000285.1, read as the reverse complement.
GCGGCGGCTCGTCGGCGAGCTGTGCGCTCAACGCCGGCAACTGCTCGTCCAGCTCCATCAGCAACGCCGCGGGCGCTTCGCGGGCGGCGCCGACGACCTCGTCGGCCGTGCGACCGAGCCCGCTCCGCGGCGGCCGGGCGACCCGCAGCGTGTCGACGAGCCGCGCGAAGGCGTCGATTAGCTGGGCGCTGGCCGCGTCGACGGCGGCGCGGTCGGGCGCGAGCGCGCCCCGCGCCGAGACGTCGGTCCCCAGCGCCCGCGCCAGCGCGCGCTCGGCCTGCTGTACCGGCAGCACCAACGCGGCGTCGCCGTCACCGCGGCCGAAATGCCGCGCGGCGCGGCTCGCCTCGTTGCGCGCGCGCTCCGCCAGCAGCCGCATCGCCCAGGCGGCGCGACGCGCCGGGCTGGCCTCGCCGCCGGTCCACGCCCGCGCGAAGGCGACCCGGTGCGCCACCGGCTCCAGGTCGTGAGCCCGGCCCACGAAGCTCTCGGCATCGTCGAGGTCGCGCCCCACCAGGAGGGCGCCCACGGGCGCGGACCGGTACATGACGTCGAAACCGTCCCCCGTCTCGCGCCGTCTGAGGAGGATCTGTCCGCCGTCCACCAATATCGGCTCCCGTCTGTGCGCTGCACCGACACCATCAACACGGCTGGCACCGCGTCTCTACGGGCGAAAGGTCGTGCGACGCGACCACCGCATGTCCCGCAGCCGGCGTCAGATGCGCCGAACTCAAAGCGGCGGCAGATCACCTCGTTCGTAAGTCGCGAGAACGTCGCCGGCGTGCGCCGCCGCCCGACCCGCGACGACGGCCCGGCGCAGCCCGCGCACGAGGTCCTCGAAGAACCAGAGATTGTTCCAGCTGAGCAAAACGCTCGCCAGGATTTCGTCGCAGCGGACCAGATGGTGCAGGTAGGCGCGGCTGTAGTCCCGCGCCGCCGGGCAGTCGCTCGCCGCGTCCAGGGGGCGCGGGTCGTCCTTGTGGCGGGCGTTTTTGAGGTTCACCGGCCCGCGGCGGGTGAACGCCTGGCCGGTCCGCCCCGAGCGGGTCGGGAGCACGCAGTCGAACATGTCGACCCCGCGCAGCACCGCCCCGACGATGTCGGCCGGCTTGCCGACACCCATCAGGTAGCGCGGCCGCTCCGCCGGCAGCGCCGGACAGGTGGTCTCCAGCACCTCGAACATCTGCGCCTGCGGCTCGCCCACGGCGAGGCCACCGACGGCGTAGCCCTCGAAGCCGAGGTCGACGAGCCCGCACGCCGACGCCAGGCGCTGCTCGGCGAAGGTGCTGCCCTGGACGATGCCGAACTGGCCATATCCGGGCCGGGCGACGAAGGCGCGGCGCGAACGCTCGGCCCAGCGCAGCGACAGCGCCATCGCGCGCCGCGAGGCGTCCTCCGTGATCGGCCAGGGCGGACACTCGTCGAGCTGCATCGAGATCGTGGCGTCGAGCAGGTGCTGGATTTGCGTGGCCCGCTCCGGCGTGAGCCGGTGCCGGCTGCCGTCGAGGTGCGAGGCGAAGGTGACGCCGTCCTCGTCGAGCTGGCGCAGCTTGGCGAGCGACATCACCTGAAAGCCGCCGCTGTCGGTGAGGATCGGGCCCGGCCACTGCATGAACCGGTGGAGGCCGCCCAGGCGCGCGATGCGCTCGGCGCCGGGTCGCAGCATCAGGTGATAGGTGTTGGCGAGCACGATGCCGGCGCCGGTGGCCGCCACCATCTCGGGGGTGAGCGCTTTAACCGTGGCTTGGGTGCCGACCGGCATGAAAGTCGGCGTCTCGACCGTGCCATGGGCCGTGGTGAGCGTGCCGGCGCGCGCGGCGCCGTCGGCGGTCTGTAGTTCGAAGGCGAAGCCGCTCACCGCGCGCCGCGCTCGATCAGACAGGCGTCGCCGTAGGAGAAGAAGCGGTAGCCGGCGCGCACCGCGTGGGCGTAGGCGCGCTTCGTGCGCCCGAGCCCGGCGATCGCCGCCACCAGCATCACCAGCGTCGACTGCGGCAGGTGGAAGTTGGTCAACAGCCGGTCGATCGCGCGCACCGGCACGCCCGGCTGGATGAACAGCTCGGTGCGCCCGCTCGCCGCGCCGTAGCGCGCGCCGTCGAACACCGTCTCGAGGGTGCGCAGCACCGTCGTCCCGCAGGCGAAGACGCGCCCGCCGCCGGCGCGGTGGGCGCTGAGCGCCTCGGCCGCGGCTGCGCCGACCTCGAAGCGTTCGGCGTGCATCCGGTGCGCGCCGGTGTCGGCGACCTTCACCGGCAGGAAGGTGCCGGCGCCGACGTGCAGCGTGAGGCGCACCACCGCGGCGCCGCGGGCGGCGATCTCGGCCATCAGCGCGTCGGTCAGATGCAGCGACGCCGTCGGCGCCGCCACCGCGCCCGGCTTGGTGGCGAAGATGGTCTGGTAGTCGTGGCGGTCGGCGGGATCGCCGGCCTCGCCCCGTTTGATATAGGGCGGCAGCGGCATCAGGCCGTGGGCGGCGAGGGCGGCGTCGAGATCCATCTCGGCGACCAGCTCGACCTCGATCTCGCCGCCGCCGAGATTGGCGAGGACGAGCGCATGGAAGCCGTCGGCCAC
>JAAAPF010000073.1 GCA_009908425.1 Alphaproteobacteria bacterium | reverse complement strand
GCGCCGGTGCGACGGCGGGTGCGGCGACCGTTCGGCCGCCCGGGCGTTGGCGAAACGAACCCAGATCGACGATTTCTGCTTTGCCGTCAGTGACTTGCGCGAAGATTGAGCGGCCGGCTGCCGGCTCGGGCCGGCGATGACGGCGGGCTCGCCACCGCGGTCGAGCGGCCCGTGAGCCGGGCGCTGATGCTGCAGGGCACCGGCTCCAACGTCGGCAAGTCGATGCTGGCGGCGGGGCTGTGCCGGCTGTTCGCCCGCCGGGGTCTGCGCGTGCCCCCCTTCAAGCCGCAGAACATGTCGAACAACGCGGCGGTGACCGTCGACGGCGGCGAGATCGGCCGCGCCCAGGCGCTGCAGGCGCGCGCCGCCGGCGTCGAGCCCCACACCGACATGAACCCCGTGCTGTTGAAACCCGAAACCGACCGCGGCGCGCAGGTCGTCGTCCAGGGCCGCATGCGCGGCAGCTTCGACGCCCGCGCCTACCACCGGCTCAAGCCCGAGCTGATGGCGCCGGTGGTCGAGAGCTTCGCGCGCTTGAAGGCGTCGGCCGATCTCGTCCTCGTCGAGGGCGCGGGCTCGCCCGCGGAGGTGAACCTCCGCCGGGGCGATCTCGCCAACATGGGCTTCGCGCTGGCGGCCGACGTGCCGGTGGTGCTCGTGGGCGACATCGAGCGCGGCGGCGTCATCGCCGCCCTCGTCGGCACCTGGGAGCTGTTGGAGGAGGCCGAGCGCGCCCTCACCCGCGGCTACATCGTCAACCGCTTCCGCGGCGATCCGCGCCTGTTCGACGACGCCCATCCGATCCTCGCGGCACGCACCGGGCTCGCCAATCTCGGCGTCGTGCCGTGGTTCGACGACGCCTGGCGGCTGCCGGCGGAGGACGTGCTCGACCTCGAGCGCGGTGGCGGCGTCGATAGCGGCGGCGGCTTCAAGATCGCGGTGCCGCGCACGCCGCGGATCGCCAATTTCGACGACCTCGACCCGTTGGCCGCCGAGCCCGGCGTCGAGGTCGAGCTCGTGGCGCCGGGGCGGCCCTTGCCGGGCGACGCCGATCTCGTCCTGCTGGCGGGCTCGAAGGCGACCCGCAGCGACCTGGACGCCTTGAAGCGGGAGGGCTGGGACGTCGATCTCCGCGCCCATGCCCGCCGCGGCGGCCGGGTGCTGGGCCTGTGCGGCGGCTACCAGATGCTGGGGACGCGCCTCGCCGATCCGGGCGGCGTCGAGGGGCCGGCCGGCGCCGACGACGGGCTGGGCCTGTTGGACGTCGAGACCGTGTTGGGCGGGGCCAAGACGCTGGAGCGCGTCACCGCCCGCGCCTGGCCCGACGGCCCCGCCGCCCACGGCTACGAGATGCACGTCGGCCGCACCGACGGCCCCGACCGGGCGCGCCCGGCCTTCGCGGTGGAGGGCCGCGGCGAGGGCGCGGTGTCCCCCGACGGCCGCGTCGTCGGGACCTATCTGCACGGCCTGTTCACCGAGGACGCCTTTCGGCGCTGGCTGTTGGAGGGCTGGGGCGCGCGGGCGAGCGCGCTCGCCTTCGATCAGCGGGTCGAGCGCACGCTCGACGACCTGGCCGCCCATCTGGATGCCCATCTCGACGCCGACGCGCTGCTCGCCCTCGCCCGCTGAGCCGCGGTCACGCTTCTGCCTCAGTTCGCCGGCAAACTGCCGCGATCGTGCAAACCTCGGGAGGACAACCGTGCATCCGACGCTCTCTCGCTACCTCGCCGCCGCGCTGGTCGTGGGCGCGACCGCCCCGCTGGCCGCCCCCGTCGCCGCCGCCGAGCCCGCCGTTCAGGTCGGCCCGCGCCCGCTGTTTCTGGTCCACGAGATGGCCGACGGGCCGCTCAAGGACGAGCTGCTCGCCTGCGCCGGCGGCCCGTTCGCGCGCAGCGACTTCTCGATCGCGCACCGCGGCGCGCCGCTGATGTTCCCCGAGCACACCCGGCAATCCTACATGGCCGCGGCGGTGATGGGCGCCGGCGTCCAGGAATGCGACGTCACCTTCACCGCCGACCGCGAGCTGGTCTGCCGCCACTCCCAGTGCGACCTGCACACCACCACCGACATCCTGGCGATCCCCGAGCTGGCGGCGAAGTGCACCGAGCCCTTCACGCCCGCCAGCGCGGACGCCGAAGCGTCGGCGACGTGCTGCACCAGCGACGTCACGCTGGCCGAGTTCGAGCAGCTCACCGGCAAGATGGACGCCTCCGACCCGACGGCGACGACCGTCGAGGACTATCTCGGCGGCACCGCGCCCTGGCGCACCGAGCTCTACGCCTCGCAGGGCGAACTCCTCACCCACGCCGCGTACGTCGAGATGACCGCGGCCTTGGGCCTCAAGTTCACCCCGGAGCTGAAGAGCCCGAGCGTCGAGATGCCGTACGACGGCGAGTACAGCCAGGAGGACTACGCCCAACAGCTCGTCGACGACTACAAGGCGGCGGGGATCCCGCCCGCGGACGTCTACCTGCAGTCGTTCAACCTGGACGACGTGCGCTATTGGATCGAGAACGAGCCGGAGTTCGGCGCGCAGGCGGTCTATCTCGACGGCCGCTACGACGTCGAAGGCTTCGATCCGATGGACCCGGCGACCTACGAGCCCTCGATGGAGGCGCTCGCGGAGATGGGCGTCAACATCATCGCACCGCCGATGTGGATGCTGCTGACCGTCGACGAGGCCGGCGAGATCGTGCCCTCGCCCTACGCCGAGGCGGCGACGGCGGCCGGGCTCGACCTCATCACCTGGACCTTCGAGCGCTCGGCCCCGCTCGCCACCGACGGCGGCTGGTACTACCAGTCGATCGACGAGGCGGTGTCCGGCGACGGCGACATGATGCCGGTGCTCGACGTGCTGGCGCGCGAGGTCGGGGTCATCGGCGTCTTCTCCGACTGGCCGGCCACGGTCACCTACTACGCCAACTGCACCGGGCTCGACTGAGCCTCCGGCGGCTCAGGTCGCGACGACCAGGAGGGCGGCCGCCACCAGGGCGGTGACGGTCGCCCACAGCCGCCCCAAGAGGGCGAGCGCCGCGCGGACGTCCTTCGGGCCGAGGTCGCGCCGGCCGGCGGGATGGACCCAGTCGTCCGCGACCACCTCCGTCGGGTAGACCCGCGGGCCCGCGAGCGCGAGGTCGAGGGTGAGCGCCACCGCCGCCTCCGGCCAGCCGGCGTTGGGCGAGCGGTGCTTGGCGGCCTCGCCCGCCAAGCGCGGCAGCCGGCCGGGGCGGCCGCCGACGACCAGCAAGAGCGCGCCGGTGAGCCGCGCCGGCGCCCAGTTCACGGCGTCGTCCAGCCGCGCCGCCGCCCGCCCGAAGTCGCGGTAACGCGGCGAGCGGTAGCCCACCATGCTGTCGAGGGTGTTGATCGCCTTGTAGCCGACGAGGCCGACGGGCCCGAGCACCAGCCACCAGAACAGCGGCGCCGTGACCCCGTCGGAGACGTTCTCGGCGGCGGATTCGACCGCCGCGCGCGCGACCCCGGACGCGTCGAGCGCCGTCGGGTCGCGGCCGACGATGCGGCTCACCGCGGCGCGGCCGGCATCGAGGCCGCGGTCGAGGCCGCCGGCGACGGCGCCGACGTGCTGGACGAGGCTGCGGTGGGCGACGAGGGTGCTCGCGAGCACGCCGGCGACCAGCCAGCCCGCCGGGCCGAGCCACAACAGCGGCGTCGCGGCGAGCCCGATCGCGCCGGCGACGACGAGCGTCGCCGCCACCAGCCACCGCCCGGCGCGACCCTGCGCCACGGCTCCCGCGTCCTCGCGCCACAGCCGCCGCTCCAAGCCGGCGACGAGGCGGCCGAGGGCGACGACCGGATGGGGCACCCGGCGGTAGAGCGCGGCGGGTTCGCCCGCGAGCGCGTCGAGGACGAGCGCGGCGAGCGCCGCCGCGAGCACGGCGTCGACGGGCGCGAGCAACATGGTCCCACCTCGGGCGGTCGCGCCGCGGCGGGCTTGCCGCGGCGCGCCGGCGTTGGTACGGCCATGCGATCAGCAGCGAAAGGCGACGAAGCGCATGCCCGTGGAGGCGAGCGCGCAACGGCCCGACGGCGACATCCCGACCGCCCCGGCGCCGCGCGAACACGGCCATGCGAACGAGCCCGCGGCGATCTACGCCCGCTCGTTCGCCATCATCGACGCCGAGACCGATTGGACCGGCGTCCCCGACGCCTTGCGTCCGGTGGTGCGCCGCATCATCCACGCCTGCGGGATGACCGACGTCGTCCACGACCTCGCCTGGTCGCCGGATTTCGCCGCCCGGGCGAGCGCGGCGCTCGCCGCCGGCGCGCCGGTGATCGGCGACGTCCGCATGGTCACCCACGGCATCGTGCACGGGCTGCTGCCGGCGCAGAACGCCGTGGTGTGCGCGCTCGACCGCGTCGCCGTCGCGCCGCCCGGCACGACGCGGGCGGCGGCCGCCATCGACGCCCTCGGCCCGGCGCTCGACGGCGCCGTCGTCGCCGTCGGCAACGCCCCCACCGCGCTCTTCCGGCTCACCGAACTCGCGCGCGCCGGGCGGGTGACGCCGGCGGCCGTGGTGGCGATGCCGGTCGGCTTCGTCGGCGCGGCGGAGAGCAAGGCCGCGCTCGGCGACGACGCGCCCTTCGCCTTCCTCACCCTGCACGGCCGCCGCGGCGGCAGCGCCATGGCGGCGGCCGCGGTCAACGCGCTGGCGACATTGGCGGGGCCGCGGTGAGCGTCGACGTCATCGGCATCGGCGCCGACGGCACCAGCGGGCTCCGGCCCGAGGTGCACGCGCGGCTCGCCGCCGCCGAGGTCATCCTCGGGGGCGAGCGACATCTCGGCTTCGTCGCCGACCACCCGGCGCTCAAGATCCCCTGGCGGCGGCCGCTGGAGGCCACCTTCGCCGACCTCGAGCCGCATCTCGACCGCCGCGTCGTGGTGCTGTCCTCGGGCGACCCGCTCGACCACGGCGTCGCCCGCCGGCTGATCGAGCATTTCGGCCGCGACCGCGTCGCCGTCCACCCCCACCCCAGCGCCTTCGCCCTGGCCTGCGCCCGGCTGGGGTGGTCGCGTGACGAGGTCACCTGCTTGAGCCTGCACGCCCGCCCCGTCGCCCGGCTCAAGCGCGAGCTGGTGCCGGGACGGCGGCTACTGCTGCTCACCGACGCCAACACCTCGGCCTCGGCCATCGCCGCCGCGCTGCGCGAGACCGGCTGGAGTCCGAGCCGGATCTGGCGGCTGTCGCGCCTCGGCGCCCCCGACGAGATCTTCGCCGAGGGGATCGCCGCGGAGTGGAGCGATCCCACCATCACCGAGCTCGACACCGTCGCCGTCGCCTGTGTGCCGGACCCGGCGCACCCGCCGCTGGTCGGCTTCGCCCTCGACGACGACGCCTTCCAGCACGACGGCAAGCTCTCCAAGGCGCAGGCGCGCATGCACGCCGTCTTCGCGCTCAACCCGCTGCCCGGCCAGCACCTCTGGGACGTCGGCGCCGGCGCCGGCGGGGTGTCGATCACCTGGCTGCGCGCCGCCGGCGAGGGCCAGGTGACCGCGATCGAGACCGACTACGAGCGCGCGGCGATGCTGCAGAAGAACGCCGACCGGCTCGGCACGCCGGAGGTGCAGGTCTGCATCGCCGACGCCCCCGACGTCTACGACGAGCTCGACGACCCCGACGTCGTCTTCGTCGGCGGCGGCTGCCACGACCCGGCGGTGCTCGACGGCGCCTGGGAGCGCCTGACCGCCGGCGGCCGGCTGGTGGCGCAGGCGGTGACCTGCGAGGGCCAGACCGTGCTGAGCGAGTTCGCCGACCGCCACGGCGGTGCGCTCACCCGCTTCCATCGCGAGACCCGCGAAGCGCTCGGCGAGAAGTCGACCTGGCGCCCCAGCCTGGCGGTGCTGCAGCTGGAAGCCCGCAAACCGTGAGCGGTCGCCTCGTCGGCATCGGGGTGGGTCCGGGGGATCCCGAGCTCTTGACCCTCAAGGCCGTGCGCCGGCTCGGCGAGGCCGACGTCGTCGTCACGCTGGCCGCCGCCGGTCGCCCGTCACGCGCCCGCGCCGTCGCCGCCGCCCATCTGACCGTGCAGGCCCGCGAGCTCCACGTGCCGCTCGCGATGGGGCCCGACCGCACCGCCGTCGACGCCGCCTACGACCGTCTGGCCGTGGCGGTCGGCGACGAGCTGGCGGCGGGTGCGGTCGTCGCCGTCCTGTGCGAGGGCGATCCCCTCCTGTTCGGCACGTTCGTACATCTGCTCGACCGCCTGGGCGACGACGCCCCGGTCGAGGTCGTCCCCGGCATCCCCTCGGCCCTCGCCGCCGCCGCCGCCGAGCGCTGGCCGCTCGCCGTCGGGGGCGAGGGCGTCGCCGTGCTGCCGGCGACGATGGGCCCGGCCCGCCTCCACGCCGCCCTCGCGGTGGCGCGCTCGGCGGCGATCCTCAAGCTCGGCGCGCGCGTGGCCGAGGTCCGCCGCCTGCTCGACGAGCTCGGCCTGCTCGACGGTGCCCGCCTCGTCGTCGAGCTCGGCGGCTCCGACGAGCGCCGCCTCCCCCTCGCCGCCTGGCGCGAGCCCCGCGCGCCCTATTTCTCGCTCGTGCTCACCCGAGGTCTGGGGCCGCGCGATGACGGCTGACGCCGCCGTCGTCGTCCTCGCGCGAGCGGGCCTGCCGACCGCCCGGCGCATCGCCGCGGCCACCGGCGGCGAGGTGCACGCGCCCGCGAGCGTCGGCGAGGCGGACGCCCCGATCGGCGAGGTGGCGCCGCACCTGCGCGAGCTCTTCGCCGCGGGCCGGCCGATCGTCGGCGTCTGCGCGGCCGGCATCCTGGTGCGCGCCCTCGCCCCGGTGCTCGACGACAAGCACGCCGAGCCGCCCGTCCTCGCCGTTTCGGCCGACGGCGCCAGCGTCGTGCCGCTCCTGGGTGGCCATCGCGGCGCCAACGCGCTCGCCGCCTCGCTCGCGGACGCGCTCGGCGGCCACGCCGCGGTCACGACGCTGAGCGAGGTGGCGACCGGCGTGAGCCTCGACGCGCCGCCGCCGGGCTGGAGCCTGGCACCGGAGAGCGACGTCAAGCCGCTCCTGGCCCGCCTGCGCGACGGCGGCCGCGTCCGCGTCGACGACGCCGACTGCCCCGCCGACTGGCTCGCCGAGTTGCGCCACGAGGATGGCCCGGTCGACGTCGCCGTCTCGATCCGCCGCACGCGCACGGCCCCGGCGACGCTGATCCCGCAGCGGCTCGCGCTCGGCGTGGGCTGCGAGCGCGGGCTGCCGACCGAGGACCTGGCGGCACTCGTGGACGACACGCTCGCCGCCCACGACCTCGATCCGGCCGCGGTCGGCGTCGTCGTCTCGCTCGACCTCAAGGCGGGCGAGCCCGCCGTGCGCGCGCTGGCGGACCGGCTCGGGGTCGAGGCCCGCTTCTTCGACGCCGCCGCGCTGGAGGCCGAGACGCCGCGCCTCGCCACGCCGTCCGCGGCCGTCTTCCGCGAGGTCGGCTGCCACGGTGTCGCCGAAGGCGCCGCCCTCGCCGCTGTGGGGGCGGAAGGCCGTCTGCTGGTGCCGAAGGCGAAGGGCGAGCGGGCCACCGTCGCCGTCGCCGAAGCGCCCGCACCGTTGGACGCGCAGCGCCTCGGCCGGCCGGGCGGGCGATTGTGGCTCGTGAGCCTCGGCCCCGGCGACCGCGCCCAGCGCACCCGCGCCGTCGACGCCGCGCTCAGGCGGGTCGACGACCTGGTGGGCTACACGGGCTATCTCGAGCCGCTGGAGCCCGAGATCCGCGCCGCGCGCCACGGCTTTCCCCTGGGCGGCGAGGTCGAGCGCTGCCGCTTCGCCCTCGAGCTGGCGCGCGAGGGGCGCGAGGTCGGCCTCGTCGGCTCGGGCGACGTCGGCATCTACGCGATGGCGGCCCTGGTCCACGAGCTCGCCGCCGACGAGCCCGCCTGGCAGGGTGTGCCCATCGCGGCGCTGCCCGGCGTCAGTGCCATGCACATGGCGGCCGCGCGGGCGGGCGCGCCCCTCGGCCACGACTTCTGCGCCGTCTCGCTGTCCGATTTGCTCACGCCCTGGGCCGTCATCGAGCAGCGCCTGGAGGCGGCCGCCGCCGGCGACTTCGTCACCGCCCTCTACAACCCCGTCTCGCAGGCGCGGCGCGCGGGCTTCGAGCGGGCGCGGGCGATCTTCGCCGCCAAGCGCCCCGCGTCCACGCCCTGCATCGTCGCCCGCCAGCTCGGCCGTGCGGACGAGCGCGTCGGCGTCACCACGCTCGCGGAGCTGGGCACGGTCGAGATCGACATGCTCACGCTGGTCATCGTCGGCAGCGCCAAGAGCCGTGCGTGGCGGACGGCCTACGGGCGCGCGCAGGTGTTCACCCCACGCGGTTACGGAGAGGCATGACCGTTCACTTCATCGGCGCCGGCCCCGGCGCGCCCGACCTCGTCACCGTGCGCGGGCTCAAGTTGATCCAGTCCTGCCCGGTCATCCTCTACGCCGGCTCGTTGGTGCCGCGCGAGCTCCTCGACGAAGCCCGGCCCGACGCCGAGATCGCCGACACGGCCTCGATGCATCTCGACGAGATCGTCCCGCGGATCGAAGAGGCGCACCGCGCCGGCCGCGACGTCGCGCGGGTGCATTCGGGCGACCCCTCGCTCTACGGCGCCATCGCCGAGCAGATGCGAAGGCTCGATGCGCTTTCGATCCCCTACGACATCGTGCCGGGCGTGCCGGCCTACGCCGCCGCGGCGGCGGATCTCAAGCGCGAGCTGACGCTGCCGGGTATCGGCCAGTCGGTGATCCTCACCCGCACCGCCGTGCGCGCCTCCTCGATGCCCGACGGCGAGACGCTGGAGAACTTCGCCCGCACCGGTGCCACGCTGGCGATCCACCTCTCGATCAACAATCTCACCAAGGTCGTGCGCGAGCTCGAGCCCTATTACGGTGCCGACGTGCCGGTGGTCGTGGCCTACCGGGTGGGCTGGCCGGACGCGCGCTACATCGAGGGCACCCTCGGCGACATCCGCGACAAGGTGAAGACGAGCGGCATCACCCGCACGGCGCTGATCCTGGTCGGCCGCGTGCTGGGCGCGCACGCCTTCGAGGACAGCCGGCTCTACGCCGCCGACCACCATCACGTCTGCCGCGAGGCCAAGACCTGATCGAGCCAGCCGAGCGCCGCGTCGACGCTCGCCGCGAGCGGGCCGGCGGGCGGCGGCGGCCGGCGGATGAGGACGACGGGTAGCCCCAGATCGCGCGCGGCCGTGAGCTTCGCGCGGGCACCCTCACCGCCGGCGTTCTTGGTGACGACGACGTCGATGCCCCGCTCGGTGAGGAGGCGCCGTTCGTCCGCGACGGCGAACGGCCCCCGGGCCTCGACCCACTCGGCGTTCGCCGGCAGCTCCGGCGGCGCCTCGATGGCGCGCACGAGAGCGCGCGCGAACGGAGCGAAGTCGAAGCCGCCGAGCCCGCGGCCGCCGAGGCTCACCAGCGGCCGCCGGCCGTGTTCCGCCGCGAGCCGAGACGCGGCGGCGACATCCGCCGCCTCCAGCCAGCGGTCGCCGGGCGCGGGCTCCCAGGCCGGCCGCCACAGCTTGAGCCGCGGGACGCCGGCGGCGAGGGCGGCACGGTCGGCGTTGCGGGCCATGCGGACGGCGAAGGGGTGCGTCGCGTCGACGAGCGCGGCCACGCCCTCGGCCACGAGGTGACGCTTCAGCCGTGCCGCGCCACCGAAGCCGCCGACGACGACCTCGCCCGGCAGCCGGCGCGGGGCCGTCGTGACGCCGGCGAGCGTCGTCGTCAGCCGCAGGTCGTCCCGCCCGGCCAGGCGCTCCGCCAATTCGGCCGCCTCCGCCGTGCCGCCCAGGAGCAGGACGCGCGCCTCACCAGCCATCGGCGGCGGCGAGCTCGTTCCCCGCCCGGTCGTAGAGGACGACCTCGACCGCGATCTTGCCGTCGAGCGCGTCGACGGCGACGTCGCGCGCCTGGACCGCCACCGCGCGGGTCAAGAGCGCCACCTCGCCCTCCAGCGCGGCGAGCGCCTCGCCGCCGGTGGCGGCCTCGGCCACCGCCGCGGCGGCGGCCTCTCCCAACCCGCCCGCGCGGCCGAGCTCGGCGAGCTGCGCCATGTCGAGGCGCGAGCGGCTGGAGTGGAGGTCGCGCGCACCGAGGGCGAACTTGGCGAGCTTGGCGAAGCCGCCGGCGAGGCTGAGGCGCGGCAGCGGATGGCGGCGGAGGTATTTGAGCGTGGCCCCGGCGAAGTCGCCCATCTCGATCAGCGCCGTCTCGTCGAGGCCGTGGCGGGTGCGGATGGCGCGCTCGCTGGTGGAGCCCGTCGCGGCGGCGACATGCGCGAGACCGGCGGCGCGGGCGACGTCGATGCCGCGGTGGATCGAGTGGATCCAGGCGGCGCAGGAGAAGGGCACGACGACGCCGGTGGTCCCCAGCACCGAGAGCCCGCCCGCGATGCCGAGCCGCGGGTTCAGCGTCTTGGCCGCCAGTTCGGCGCCGTTCTCGATCGCGACGGTGACCTCGAAGCCGGCGCGTGCTCCCGTCTCGGCCAGCACCTCGGCGAGCGCTTCGCGGATCATCTGCCGCGGCACGGGGTTGATCGCGGGCTCGCCCACGGCCA
>JAAAPF010000260.1 GCA_009908425.1 Alphaproteobacteria bacterium | reverse complement strand
GGCGGTTGGGCGGCGTCGCTGTCGGTGACGTCGACGGCCACCAGCCGGTCCACCTGCGGGGCCAGCGGGGCGAGGTAGCCGGTGGCGTCCTTGGTGGTCAGCATGCCCAGCACGACGCGCAGCGGCCGGCGCTCGAGCGAGCCGAAGAACGACGCCACGGCCTGGCCGGCCTCGGGGTTGTGGCCGCCGTCGACCCAGAGCTCGTCCTCGCGGCGGATCGCGCTCAACAGCCGCCCGCGGTCGAGCCGCTGCAGCCGTGCCGGCCAGCGGGTCGAGCGCAGTCCCGCCGCGATGGCGTCGCGCGCGGGGGCGAGCGGACCGAGCCGGCGGGCGGCGGCGACGGCGAGGGCGGCGTTCTGGAGCTGGTGCGCGCCCGGCAGGATCGGCGCGGGCAGCGAAAGTTCGCCGTCGCCGTCGGCGAAACGCATCCCCGCGCCGTCGGCCGCCACGGCGAAGTCCTCGCGGGCGAGTGTGAGCGGGGCGCCGAGGCGGGCGCAGGCCTGGCGGATGGCCGTCGCCGCGGCCGGCTGCTGCGGGCCGACGATCGCCGGCACGCCGGGGCGCAGGATGCCGCACTTCTCGCGCGCGATCGCGCTCAAGGTCCGGCCGAGATAGGCCTCGTGGTCGAAGGAGATCGGCGAGATCAGCGTCATCAGCGGGCGCGGCACGACGTTGGTGGCGTCGAGCCGGCCGCCGAGCCCGGTCTCCAGCAAGAGCACGTCCGCCGGCGTGCGCGAGAAGGCGAGCATCGCCGCGGCGGTGGTGATCTCGAAGAAGGTGATCGGGGCGTCGCCGTTCGCCCGCTCCGCCTCCAGCAACACCGCCTCCAGCGCGTCGTCGTCGATCGGCGCGCCGCCGAGCAGGATGCGCTCGTGAAAACGGACGAGATGGGGCGAGATGTAGCGATGCGTGGTCAGGCCCTGGGCCTGCAGCATCGCGTCCAGCATCGCGAGCGTGGAGCCCTTGCCGTTGGTCCCGGCGATGTGGACCACCGGCGGCAGCGCGCGCTCCGGGTGGCCGAGCGCCGCCAGCAGGCGCCGGACCCGGCCGAGCGAGAGGTCGATCGCCTTCGGGTGCAGCCGGTTCAGCCGGTCGAGAATAGGGTCAGGCACCGTCGGCGTCCGTGATGGCGGGGGTGGGCGCGACGCCGTCGTTCGCCGGGGCGCGTTCCGGCACCGCGGGCGGCTCGCCGCGCAACAGGCCGATGACCCGCCCCAGCGTCACCTTCAGCTCGAAGCGGTGGACGACCATGTCGATCATGCCGTGGTCGCGCAGGTATTCGGCACGCTGAAAGCCCTCGGGCAGGGTCTCGCGGATGGTCTGCTCGATGACCCGCGCCCCGGCGAAGCCGATGATCGCGCCGGGCTCGGCGATGGCGATGTCGCCCAGCATCGCGAAGGACGCGGTGACGCCGCCGGTGGTGGGATCCGCCAGCACCGTGAGGTAGGGCAGACCCGCTTCCTTGAGCTGGCTGATGGCGGCGGTCGTGCGCGCCATCTGCATCAAGGAAAGCGTGCCTTCCTGCATGCGGGCGCCGCCCGAGGCGGTGACGACGACGAGGGTGGCCTCCTGCAGCCGGGCCAACTCGGCGGCGGCGACCAGCGCCTCGCCCACCGCGGTGCCCATCGAGCCGCCCATGAAGTTGAAGTCGAGCACGGCCAGCACCGCCGGGTGGCCGTCGATGCGGCCATGGGCGACCGAGACGGCGTCGCTCTTGCCCGACTTGGTTTGCGCCTCCTTCAGGCGCTCGTCGTAGCGCTTCTTGTCGCGGAACTTGAGCGGGTCGGCCGGCACCTTCGGCAGCTCGATGGCTTCCCAGCTGGCTGCGTCGAAGAGGTCGTGGAAGCGGAACTCCGGGCTCACCCGCAGATGGTGGCCGCACAACGGGCAGACATAGTGGTTCGCCGCGAGGTCGCGGTGAAAGATCATGCGCTCGCAGCCCGGGCATTGCGACCACAGGTTCTCGGGCACCCGCGAGGGCTCGCGATGGACGAGGGCGCGGATGCGCGGGCGGACGTAGTTCGTGAGCCAGTTCATGGCCGATCCGTTCAGTCGCGGGCGGCGTGGACCGCCTCGGCCAGCGCGCGGGTCTTGGCGAGCACGGCGTCGACGACCGCGTCCCCGCCCGCCTCGCGGTTTTGGGCCACGAGGTCGACCAGGGCGCTGCCGACGACGACACCGTCCGCCGCGCGGGCGATGGCGGCCGCCGCCTCGGGCTCGCGGATGCCGAAGCCGACGGCGATCGGCAGGGTCGTCTGGGCCCGGATCCGGCTCACCGCTTCGCCGACGACGTCCGCGACGGGAGCGGCGGCGCCGGTGATGCCGGTGATCGAGACGTAGTAGAGAAAGCCCGAGCTGTTGGCGAGCACCGCCGGCAGCCGTTTGGCGTCGGTCGTGGGCGTGGCGAGACGGATGAAGTTGAGCCCCTTGGCGCGCGCCGGCAGGCAGAGCTCTTCGTCCTCCTCCGCCGGGAGGTCCACGACGATGAGCCCGTCGACCCCGGCCGTGACGGCGTCGTCGAGGAAGCGCTCGGCGCCGTAGTGGAAGATCGGGTTGAAGTACCCCATCAGGACGAGCGGCGTGTCGGCGTCCTTGGCGCGAAAGCGCCGCACGAGCTCGAGCGTCTCGGCCAGCGTCATGCCGGCCTCGAGGGCGCGCAGGCTCGCCGCCTGGATCGCCGGCCCGTCGGCCATCGGGTCGGTGAAGGGCATGCCGAGCTCGATGACGTCGGCGCCGGCGGCCGGTAGTCCCTCCAAGAGACGCGCCGAGGTCTCGAGGTCGGGATCGCCCGCAGTCAGGAAGGTGACGAAGCCCGCCTTGCCCCGTTCCTTCAGGTCGGCGAAGCGGCGGTCGATGCGGGTGCTCACAGCTCGACCCCCATCGCCTTCGCGGCGGTGAAGATGTCCTTGTCGCCGCGGCCGCACATGTTCATGACGATGATCTTCTCGCGGTCCATCGCCGGGGCGATCTTGATGACCTGCGCCAGGGCGTGCGCCGGCTCCAGCGCCGGAATGATGCCCTCCAGCCGCGAGCAGCGCTCGAAGGCGTCCAGCGCCTCGCGGTCGGTGATCGCCGCGAGCTCGAGCCGGCCGATGTCCTTGAGCCAGGCGTGCTCGGGGCCGACGCCCGGATAATCCAGGCCGGCGGAGATCGAGTGCGGCTCGATCACCTGCCCGTCGTCGTCCTGCAACAGGAACGACTTGGCGCCGTGCAGAACGCCGGGTGTGCCGGCGTTCAACGCGGCGGCGTGATGGCCGGTCGCGATGCCGTCGCCGGCCGCCTCGACGCCCATGAGCCGCGTCTCGGTGTCGTCGAGGAACGGGTGGAACAGGCCCATGGCGTTGGAGCCGCCGCCGATCGCCGCCACCAGCATGTCGGGCAGCCGCCCCTCGCGCTCGGTGATCTGCGTCCTCACCTCCTTGCCGATGACCGACTGGAAGTCGCGGACCATCGCCGGATAGGGGTGTGGGCCGGCGACGCTGCCGATGATGTAGAAGGTCTCCTCGACGTGGGTGACCCAGTCGCGCAGCGCCTCGTTCATGGCGTCCTTGAGGGTGCGCGAGCCCGAGGTCACGGGCCGGACGTCCGCGCCTAGGAGCTTCATGCGGAAGACGTTGGGTTGCTGGCGCTCGATGTCGCGCTCGCCCATATAGACGATGCACTCCAGGCCCATCCACGCCGCCACCGTCGCCGTCGCCACGCCGTGCTGGCCGGCGCCGGTCTCGGCGATGATGCGGCGCTTGCCCATGCGCTTGGCCAGCATGATCTGGCCGACGCAGTTGTTGATCTTGTGCGCGCCGGTGTGGTTCAGCTCGTCGCGCTTGAAGTAGACCTTGGCGCCGCCGAGCGCCTCGGTCAGCCGGTGGGCGAAGTAGAGCGGGCTCGGCCGGCCGACATAGTCGCGCAGCCAGAGGTCGAGCTCGGCCCGAAAGCCGGGGTCGCGCTTGGCGTCGTCGTAGGCGCGCTCGAGCTCGAGGATGTTGGGCATCAGCGTCTCGGCGACGTAGCGGCCGCCGAAGACGCCGAAATGGCCGCGCTCGTCCGGCCCGTTGCGCAGCGAATTGAGCGTCGTCATGCTCCACCCTCGACCTGCACGCCGTGGGCGCCTTCGACGAACGCCCGCACCGCCGCGTGATCCTTGATGCCCCGCGCCGCCTCCACCCCCGACGCGACGTCGACCCAGGTGGCCCCGGTGAGCGCCACCGCGCTCGCCACGTTCGCCGGGTCGAGCCCGCCGGCGAGACCCCAGCGGCCGGTCGGGGCCGCGCGCAGCAGCGTCCAATCGAAGGCGATGCCGTTGCCGCCCGGCACGGCCCCCGCCGGTGCCTTGGCGTCCAGGAGCAGGCGGTCGGCCACCGTGGCGTAGCCGGCGGCGCGCTCGAGGTCGTCGGCGTCCGCCACCGCGATCGCCTTGACCACGCCCAGCCCCGTCCGCGCCCGCACCTCGGCGACCCGAGCCGCGCTCTCGTGCCCGTGGAGCTGGACGAGGTCAAGAGTACCCGCCGCCGCGAGCGCCGCCAGCAGCGCGTCGTCGGGGTCGACCGTCACCGCGACCCGCAGGGCGCGGCCGCGGGCGGGGGCGAAGAGCTCGGCGAGACACACCGGGGCGACCGCGCGTCGCGAAGGCGGGTAGAGCACCGCGCCCACGAGCTCGGCGCCGGCCTCGACCGCGACGACGACGTCCTGCACGCGGGTGAGGCCGCAGATCTTGACCTCCGCCGTCACGCCCGGCCGTCCGTGAGCTCGGCGCGGATCGCGGCCGCGGCGTCGCCCGGCTGCTCGGCGTCGGTGATGGGCCGTCCGACGACCAGCACGTCGGCGCCGGCGTCGCGGGCTTGCCTGGGCGTCAGCGTGCGCTTTTGATCGCCCGCCGGCGCGTCCACGGGACGGATGCCGGGCACCGCGAGCAGCGGCTGCGGCCCGAAGGTGTCGCGCAAGAGCGCCACCTCCGCCGGCGAACACACCAGCCCGTCGCAGCCCGCCTCGAGGGCCAGCTCGGCGAGGGCGCGGACCTGATCGCCGGGCTGGCGGTGCACGCCGAGCCCGTGAAGGTCGGCGGCGTCGAGGCTGGTGAGCACGGTCACCGCGAGCAGTCGCATCGGCATCTCGTCGGCGGCGACCGCGTCGACCGCGGCCCGCATCATCGCCCGGCCGCCGCCGGCGTGCAGCGTCACGAAGCGCGGTTGCAGGCGACCGGCGGCACGGATGGCACCGGCGACGGTATTGGGGATGTCGCAGAGCTTGAGGTCCAAAAAGAGCGGTCGGCCGCTGCGCTTCAACAGGCGCACCCCCGCCGGGCCGTTGGCGACGAAGAACTCGAGGCCGAGCTTGACCCCGTCCACCGCCGAGCCGACGGCGGTGACGAGTGCCCGCGCCTCGCTCGCGTCGCCCCGGTCGATCGCGCAATAGAGTTGGATGGGCGCCATCAATCGGCCGTCCTCGTCACTCGGCGACGCCGAACCCTAGCGCAGGGCGCGTGGCGGCGCCACGGCGACACGGTCGCGTCCGGCGCCCCGTCGCGCCGCCGTCGACGGCCGCAGTCGTTGGCCGTCGGCCCGCGGACGTTGCGGTCGGGGGCGTTTCGGCCGGCCGGAGCTGGTCATCGTGGTCGCGTCGGCGGTGCTCAGCTCGACGAGATCGCAAGCGGCTTGGTGCCGCTCGCCGGTGCGGAGAGCGCGGGCCCCACCGGCTTCGCCCTGTCCTCCCGCTCGGCCTCCTTGCGACGCTCGGCGGCGCGCATCGCCGCGGCCTGCTCCTCGCGGCGCTCGGTGGCGGCCTGGCGCTCCTCCTGGGCGCGGACCCGGCGCAGGGCGGCGGCGGCGCGGGCGCGCCACCGCATGCCGGCGAGCCAGATCGAGACCCCACCCAGAACCACGCCGACGACCACCGCGGCGAGCGCGACGCCCCAGAGCGGGGCCGCGATCGGCACCACACCCGGCCACAGCACGACCTCGACGGCCGTTCGGTTCTGCACCGCGAAGACGATCAGATAGGCCGCGGCGACGGCCGCGATCAGCAGACGGATGAGGCGGAGCATCGTTCGGTGGTCCTCCGGTGGCCCGGGCCCTCGCACCGCCCCCGCGGCGCCGCCGGGCGTTTGGGGTCAGTCGGCGTTCAAGAGCTCGCGCAGATCCTTGCCGGTTTTGAAATGGGGCACCGCCTTGTCGGGCACGTCGACCTCCTCGCCGGTGCGCGGGTTGCGGCCGGTGCGCGCGGCGCGATGGCGCACCGAGAAGGCGCCGAAGCCCCGCAGCTCCACCCGGTCGCCGCGGGCGAGGGCCTCGGCGATCTCGTCGAAGACGGTGGCGACGATGCGCTCGACGTCTTTTTGCAGCAGATGCGGGTTGGCCTCGGCGAGGCGCTTGATGAGATCCGATTTCGTCACGTCACGACCCGACACTGTGAACGACCGCACCGCCCATCGCGGTTCGCACGCCGTTGCCACACCCGCGCGCGACCGTCAACGGAGCGCGGTCTCGCCCACTCGGCCGCGACGGCCGACGACCCGGTCACCGCGCGGTGACCGGGTCGTCCGTTCGCCGAGCCCGCGATCGGCCTCAGCCGTCGCTGCCTTCCTCTTTCTGCTTCTGGCGCAGGGCGGCGCCGAGGATGTCGCCGAGCGACGCCCCGCTGTCGGCGGAGCCGAAGTCGGCCATCGCCTTCTTCTCGTCCTCGAGCTCCATCGCCTTGATCGACAGGACCACGCGGCGGGTGTTCTGGTCCAGCGAGGTCACCATGGCGTCGAGCTTCTCGCCGACGGCGAAGCGCTCGGGGCGCTGCTCGGAGCGGTCGCGGGCGAGCTCGCTCTTGCGGATGAAGCCCGGCGCGCCGTTGGTCTCGATCTCGAGCCCGCCCGGGGTCACCGCGGTCACCGTGCAGGTGACGCGCGCGCCGCGCTTGATGCCGGCGGTCGCCTCCTTGAAGGGATCCTCGCTCAGCTGCTTGATGCCGAGCGAGATGCGTTCCTTCTCGACGTCGACGTCCAGCACCATGACGGTGACCTGATCGCCCTCGCTGTAGCGCTGGATGGCTTCCTCGCCGCTCTCCTCCCAGGCGATGTCCGAGAGATGGACGAGGCCGTCGACATCGGCGTCCAGCCCGACGAACAGGCCGAACTCGGTGATGTTCTTGACCGTGCCCTCCAGCGTCGAGCCGATCGGGTGGCGCTCCAGGAACTCCTCCCAGGGGTTGGCCTGGACCTGCTTGAGGCCCAAGGAGATGCGGCGCTTCTCCTCGTCGACCTCGAGCACCATGACCTCGACCTCCTGACTGGTCGAGACGATCTTGCCCGGATGCACGTTCTTCTTGGTCCAGCTCATCTCGGAGACGTGGACCAGGCCCTCGACGCCCGGCTCGAGCTCCACGAAGGCGCCGTAGTCGGTGATGTTGGTGACCCGGCCGGTCCACTTGGTGCCCACCGGGTACTTGGCGGAGACGCCCTCCCAGGGGTCGGCCTCGAGCTGCTTCATGCCGAGCGAGATGCGCTGGGTCTCGCGGTTGAAGCGGATCACCTGGACCCGGACCTGCTGGCCGACGCCGAGCACGTCGGTCGGGTGCGCCACCCGGCGCCAGGAGATGTCGGTGACGTGCAACAGGCCGTCGAGCCCGCCGAGATCGACGAAGGCGCCGTAGTCGGTGATGTTCTTGACCACGCCGTCGAGGACCTGGCCCTCCTTCAGGGTCTGCAACAGCTCGTCGCGCTGCTCCTTGCGGCTCTCCTCGAGCACCGAGCGCCGCGAGACGACGATGTTGCCGCGCCGGCGATCCATTTTGAGGATCAAGAACGGCTCGGGCTTGTTCAACAGGTAGGAGACGTCGCGGACGGGGCGGATGTCGACCTGGCTGCCCGGCAGGAACGCCACCGCCCCGCCGAGATCGACGGCGAAGCCGCCCTTGACCCGACCGAAGATGTGACCGGTGACCTTGTCCTGGGCGTTGAACGCCTTCTCGAGCCGGTTCCAGCTCTCCTCGCGCCGCGCCTTGTCGCGCGACAGCACCGCCTCGCCGCTGCGGTTCTCCAAGCGCTCGACGTAGACCTCGACCTCGTCGCCGACATTCACCTCCGGCGCTTGGCCCGGTGCGGCGAACTCCTTGAGCGCGACCCGGCCTTCCGCCTTGAGGCCGACGTCGACGATGGCGTCGTCGTTCTCGAGGCCGACGACGGTTCCCTTCACGACCGTGCCCTCCAGCTTCTTCTTGCCGGAGAGCTGTTCGTCCAGCATGGCGGCGAAGTCTTCGACCGCGGGGGCCTCCATGGCAGGGGTGGTATCGGTCATACGGTCTCCGGGCGTGCGGACCTCGGCGATCCGCGGGTTCTCGGTTGTGCCACGGCGCGGCCCCGGCTCAGCGCCGGGGCCGCGCGGCGATGTCCTCGATGAAGCTCCGTGCAGCGGCGACCGCGTCCTCGAACCCGAGCTCGGAGGTGTCGAGAAGAAACGCGTCCGTCGGCACCACCAGCGGCGCCGTCGCCCGCGTCCTGTCGCGCTCGTCCCGGCGGCGGAGCTCCGCCAAAACGTCGGCTTCTATAACCTCCACGCCCTGTTCCCGCAACTGCTCGAAGCGGCGCCGCGCGCGGACCTCCGCACTCGCGGTGACGAAGAGCTTGATCGGCGCGTCGGGAAAGACGGCGCTGCCGATGTCGCGGCCGGCGAGCACCGCCCCGCCGGGACGCGCGCCGAACGCCCGCTGCAGGTCCAGCAGCGCCGCCCGCACCGCCGGCATCGCCGCCACCTTGGACGCCCGCTCGCCGGCCTCCTCGCCGCCGAGCCGGGGATCGTCGAGCACGGCGAGGTCGAGCGCGCGCGCCAGGTCGGCCGCCAGGCCCGGATCGTCCGCCGCCGCCGGCGGCAGCGCCAGCCCGACGGCGCGGTACAACAGGCCGGTGTCGAGGAACGGCACGCCCAGATCGCCGGCAAGGCGCGCGCCGAGCGAGCTCTTGCCCGAGCTCACCGGGCCGTCGATGGCGATGGGGCAGGGCCGCTCGGGCGGCAGCGGCGACGGGCCGGAGGCCGTCATGCCGTCTCCAACCGCGCGCCCAGACCGGTCATGAGCTCGACGAAGCCGGGAAAGCTGGTGTCGATGGTCTCGGCGCCGCGAACGCGCATGCCGTCGCGCGCGACCAGGCCGAGCACGGCGAAGCTCATCGCGATGCGGTGGTCGTGGTCGGCGTCGACCACCGCGCCGCCGACAGGTGGTACCCCGGCCGTGCCGGTGACCGCGAGCCAGTCGTCGCCGACCTCGACCTCGACGCCCGCCGCCCGCAGCCCGGCGGCGACCGCCGCCAGCCGGTCGGTCTCCTTGACCCGCAGTTCGCCGATGCCGCGCATCACCGTGCGCCCCCGGGCGAGCGCCGCGGCCACCGCCAGGATCGGGTACTCGTCGATCATCGCCGGGGCGTGGTCGGCCGGCACCTCGACCGCGGCGAGCGGGCCGCCGCGCACCACCAGGTCGCCCACCGGCTCGCCGCCGAGCCGGCGGCGGTTCTCGACGGTGATGGCCGCGCCCATGCCCGCCAGCACGTCGAAGAGGCCGCTGCGCGTCGGGTTGAGGCCGACGCCGGCGAGGCGGATCGTCGAGCCCGGCACCAGCAGCGCGGCGATCAGCGGAAAGGCCGCCGACGACGGGTCCGCGGGCACGGTGAGCTCCAGCGGGTGCAGCTCCGGCTCGCCGTCGACGACCACCCGCCGGCGGCCGTCGGCGACGGTCTCGCGCGCCAGCGTCGCGCCCATCGCCTCCAGCATGTTCTCGGTGTGGTCGCGCGACGGTGCCGGCTCCGTCACGGCGGTGCGGCCGGGCGCGTGCAGCCCGGCCAACAGAATCGCCGACTTGACCTGCGCCGAGGCGACGGCGCTCTCCCAATGGATCGGCTGCAGGCGGGGCGGGCCGGTGACGGCGAGCGGCAGGCGGGCGCCGGCGGTGGCCGTCACGCGCGCGCCCATCGCCTCCAGCGGGGCGATCACCCGCCGCATCGGTCGGCGCTGGAGCGAGGCGTCGCCGGCGACAAAGGCGGTGAAGTCGTGGCCCGCGAGCAGCCCCATCAGGAGCCGCGCACCGGTGCCGGAATTGCCGAGGTCGAGGACCGCGGCGGGGGCGTGCAGGCCGCCGACGCCGAGCCCGGCGATCACCGTGGCGCCGGCGGCGTCGTCGACGGCGACGCCGAGGGCCTCCAGTGCGCGTCGGGTGGCGCGCACGTCCGCGCTCGCCAACAGGCCGCAGATGCGGCTGGTGCCGCAGGCGAGGGCGCCCAGGATGAGGGCGCGGTGCGAGATCGATTTGTCGCCGGGGAGCACCGCCGTGCCGGCGAGGGGATGGGAAGGCTGCGAGCTGAGGTCCATCGACGGTACGCGGCGGGTGGGCGGGGCGCGACCCGCCTTTGTTTTGACAGTCGCCGACGGACGTGGCAATCGCCGCGCGTTCCGATGGCAGCGACGAGGGACGACGTGGTCAAGCCGGAGTGGGGCACCAAGCGGATCTGCCAATCCTGCGGCGCCAAGTTTTACGATTTCAACCGTTCGCCGATCGTGTGCCCGGCGTGCGGGGCCACGTTCGAGCTGGAGACGCCGAGCCCGCGCGCCCGCCGCCAGCGCCCGGCGCCGGAGCGGGCCGCGGC
>JAAAPF010000301.1 GCA_009908425.1 Alphaproteobacteria bacterium | reverse complement strand
GTGAGCGACAAGGTCCGCGCCCAGCTCGCCTACGAGCTCGAGCTCATCGGCGAGCTCGACTACGCCGCCTACTTCCTCACCGTCGACGACATCGTCCGCTTCGCCCGCGAGCGCGACATCCTCTGCCAGGGCCGCGGCTCGGCGGCGAACTCGGCGGTCTGCTACTGCCTCGGCGTCACCGCGGTCGACCCCGCGCGCATGGACCTCCTGTTCGAGCGCTTCGTCTCGGCGGCGCGCAACGAGCCGCCCGACATCGACGTCGATTTCGAGCACGAGCGCCGCGAGGAGGTCGTCCAGCACGTCTACGAGACCTACGGCCGCGAGCACGCCGGGCTCGCCGCCACCGTCATCCGCTACCGCGCCCGCTCGGCCATCCGCGAGGTCGGCAAGGCGATGGGCTTGTCGCTCGACGCCGTCGACGCCCTCGCCCGCACCGTCTGGGGCTGGTCGAGCGACGGCCTCGAGCCGGCCAAGCTCGAGGATTCCGGCCTCGACATGGACGATCCGGTGATCCGCCGGGCGATCGACCTCGCCCGCGAGCTCATCGGCTTTCCGCGCCACCTCTCCCAGCACGTCGGCGGCTTCGTCATCGCCAAGTCCCGGCTCGACGCGCTGGTGCCGATCGAGAACGCGGCGATGGCGGACAGAACCGTCGTCGAGTGGGACAAGGACGACCTCGACGCGCTGGGGATGCTCAAGATCGACGTCCTCGCACTGGGCATGCTCTCCTGCATCCGCCGCGCCTTCGACCTCTTGGCCGCCCACAAGGGTGTGCGGCACGATCTCGCTTCGATCCCGCCCGAGGACCCCCTCACCTACGCGATGATCTCGAACGCCGACACGCTCGGCGTCTTCCAGATCGAGAGCCGCGCGCAGATGCAGATGCTGCCGCGCCTGCGCCCGCGCACCTTCTACGATCTCGTCATCGAGGTGGCGATCGTGCGCCCCGGCCCGATCCAGGGCGACATGGTGCACCCGTACCTCAAGCGCCGCAGCGGCGAGGAGCCGATCACCTTTCCCTCCGACGACCTGAAGTCGGTGCTCGGCAAGACCCTCGGCGTGCCGATCTTCCAGGAACAGGCGATGAAGATCGCCATCGTCGCCGCCGGCTTCACCCCCGCCGAGGCCGACGAGCTCCGCCGCTCGATGGCGTCGTTCAAGAAGAACGGCAAGCTCGAGCAGTTCCACCAGAAGCTCGTCGACGGCATGGTGGCGCGCGGCTACGACCGCGACTTCGCCGAGCGCTGCTTTCAGCAGATCGAGGGCTTCGGCTATTACGGCTTTCCGGAGAGCCACGCCGCCAGCTTCGCCCATCTGGTCTACGTCTCGGCCTGGCTCAAATGCCACCACCCCGACGTCTTCGCCTGCGCTTTGCTCAACGCGCAGCCGATGGGCTTCTACGGCCCCGCCCAGATCGTCCGCGACGCCCGTGAGCACGGCGTCGAGGTCCGCCCGGTCGACGTGAACGCCTCCGCTTGGGACAACACGCTCGAAGAGCGCCCGAGCAGCCGCAGCGGCCCGCGCCACGCGCTGCGCCTCGGCTTTCGCCAGGTGAAGGGCCTCGCACCCGTGAAGCTGCAGCGCCTGGTCGACGCCCGCACGGCATGCGGCCCCTTCACCGCGGTCGAGGAGATCCAGCGCCGCGCCGCGCTCGACGTGGCGACGATGGAGCGCCTCGCCGAGGCCGACGCCTTCGGCTCGCTCAATCTGCCGCGCCGCCGGGCGCTGTGGGCGGTGAAGCGGCTGCAGGACACCACGCTGCCGCTCTTCGACCACGCCGAGAACGCCGCCGGGCCCGGCTCGAACCACCCGCCGTTGCACCCCGAGCCGCAGGTCGAGCTGGCACCGATGCCCATCGGCGAAGAGGTGGTGGAGGACTATTCTTGGCTGCGCCTGTCCTTGAAGGCGCACCCGTGCGCGATCCTGCGCCCCGAGCTCACCGCATCCGCCTGGTCACGCTGCGGCGAGATCCAGGCCGCGCGCGACCGCGCATCCTTCGCCACCGCGGGGCTCGTCCTCATCCGCCAGCGGCCGGGCTCGGCCAAGGGCGTCGTCTTCTCCACGCTCGAGGACGAGAGCGGCATCGTGAACCTCGTCATCTGGCCGAAGCTCCTGGAGCGCTACCGCCCGGTCGTCATGGCGGCGCGGCTCCTCGGCTGCCGCGGCCAGGTCCAGCGCCAGGGCCAGGTCATCCACCTGGTCGCTCACGAGCTGATCGACCTCACCGACCGCCTCGCCGCCCTCACCCGCGACGCGGACGCGGCCTACGCCGCCGTCGACGGCGCGATGACCCCGGCCGACGAGGTCAAGCGCCCCACCACCGACCAGCGCGCCGGCAAGGCGCTCGCCGACCAGCGTCTCGTCCGCACGTTCGAGCAGGCCGCCGCCCGCGCCGACGCCGTCAAGAAACCCACCCCCGACGCCCGCAGCGAGCGGCGGGCGAAGGACGAGGAGGAGCGCGCCAAGGACGCGATGCCGAAGGGGCGGAACTTCCATTGAGCCGCGGCGCGTTCGAGCCTATGCTCAGGCCTATGTCGAGCGAGACACCCACGCTGCCCGAGCGCCACGTCAAGCTGTTCCGCAACGGCCGCAATCAGGCCGTGCGCATCCCGCGCGAGTTCGAGCTGCCCGGCGAGGACGCCGTCATCCGCAAGGACGGCGACCGTCTCATCCTCGAGCCGGCGCCCAAGCCGTCCCTCCTCGACGTGCTCGCCACGCTCGACGACCTCGACGAGGACTTCCCGGAGATCGAGGATCGGCCGCCCGAACCCGTCGACCTGTGACCGGCTATCTCCTCGACACCAACATCATCTCCGATCTGGTGCGCCATCCGCGCGGGCGCGTTGCCGCGCGCATCACCGAGGTCGGCGAAGAAAATGTCTGCACCAGCATCATCGTCGCCGCCGAACTCACATTTGGCGCACTCAAAAAGCGGTCCCCGAAGCTGATGTCACAAGTGGGCGCAGTACTTAAAGCCCTTAATGTCTTGCCTTTTGAGCCTTCAGTTGACTTTTGCTACGCGGAACTGCGCGTCAGCCTCGAAAACTACGGCCGGCTCATTGGCGCTAACGACCTCCTTATCGCGGCGCACGCTTACGCCCTCGGCTGCACGGTTGTGACCGACAACCTACGCGAGTTTCGCTTGGTCAACGAAGTCGTCACCGTGAACTGGCTCGACCCGCAGTGACCGACACCCTCAGCCGAGCATCGTCGCGAGCCGGGCCACCACCTCGGCGGTGATCTCGTCGGATAGGCGTTCGCGCTTCGTGCCGCCGCGGGCGACGAGGTCGGCGACGCGCGGTTGATCGGGGCGGACGACGCCGGTGGTGCGCGTGCCGACGCCGCTGGGCGAGACGGCGACGCCGCGCGCCCCGACCAGAGCACCTCACCCCCCCCCACGCGGCACGTTCGACCAGGTACGGTCGACATCCTGCGCCGCGTCTGCCGGCGCACCTGGCCACGCCGATCGTCGAGAGCATGAACGCGCCGTTCGGTCCGCATCCAGGCGGGCGGGCCGTCGGCGCTCGTGACGAACACTTCGGCGCCGCCCCGTAGATTCAGCCGATCCCACAGCGAGCGGGGCAGCCGGCGAGCGATCCTCGCCCGCAACTCGCCGAGAAAACGCGTCGCGCGCATGACGCCTCCCCGAGGCCGTGGCCCTCGTCTACCCCACGTCCCCAGCCGCCGCGAACTGGACGGCGCACGCGAGGATTCGTATCCTATTGCCGCGCTCGTTCTCACCGTGGATCGCTCGGACATCGCCCCTCCGGACGATGGCCGTCGCGCGTTCTTTCGGGGAAGCGCGGGGCCGGGAAACCCCGACGACGAAACGAACCGGTAGGCCGTTTTTCGTCTTTCGCGCCACGGGCTTATCGAAAAACGGCCGGCCGCGCCGACACCTTTTCGCCCCCTGAAACGCCAACGGCCGGCGTCGGGGTCCGACGCCGGCCGCTGAACGTGAAGCGCTCGGGCGCTTTAGGCGATCACATCGCCTGGAGGTCCTCCGCGGAGGTCTTGCCGCGCTTGGGATCGCGGCGCTCCTCGAAGCGGACCTTCTGGCCGTCGGCGAGCGTGCCGAGACCGGCGCGCTCCACCGCCGAGATGTGCACGAACACGTCGTTGCCGCCGCCGTCGGGCTGGATGAAACCGTAGCCCTTGGTGGGGTTGAACCATTTGACCGTACCGGTGGCCATCACCGTCTTCCTTCTCTGGGTTCCCGCCGGCGACCCGTGCGCGGCGGGTGTCGTCGACCTCGACGCGCCGACTTCCGACGTCGAGGGACGGACGGTGACGGATCGCTGGGCGTTTGACACCGCGTTTATCGGCAGAATGGCGCCCGGGCGCAACCGCAAACCGCGCCGCCGGCCGCGGCGATGGGCCATGGCACCAAAGGCCCCGCGACCGCAGTTCGCGTGACAACGCGGTTCGTATGGTTCACAGTGACGCAAGGTCGCACAGCGGTCGCGGCCTCGCACACGGGATGGGACAGCCCTTGGCCGAACCCGAACGTCTGCCGGCTTGTGCGTGCAGTGACTGTCCGCTGGAGCCCCTCGCCTGCGTCCACGACGGCTGGCACGCCGTCGCCGTGACCTCGGGCTGCTTTCGCCTGCGCTTCACCTGTCGCGCGTTCGACGTCTCGCTGGAAGCCGTCCACGACGGCTACGGCCCCTGGCACGTGGTCGACCACGGCGCCGAGCCGGGCGGGCGCGACGTCGCCCACGGTCACGCCCCGCGGCGGTTGAGCGCCATGCTCCACGCCGCCGACGCCTTCCACGAATGCGGCTATTTCGGCACCATCGCGCGCGAGACCGTGGCCACGGCGATGCTGTTGGCCTATCGCGACGCCTTCGCCCCGCCGAGCCGCACGCCGGCGTCCCTGGGCCTGCCCGCGCGGGTGTGAGGGCGCCGCGGAGGGTCGCTCGGCGACACCACCGCTGCGGTCAGGCGATCACCAGCTTGCGGTAGAGGTGCCAGGTGCCGTGGCCCAGCACCGGCACCACCACCAGCAGGCCGAGCAGCGCGGGCAGCGCGCCGAGCACCAGCCCGGCGACGACGATCACCGCCCACAGCCCCATCGCGCACGGGTTCTGGGCGACGGCGGCGCAGGAGGTCAGCGCCGCGGTGACGACGTCGACGTCGCGGTCGACCAGGATCGCGAAGGCCACCACCGACAGGGCGAAGACGGGAAAGGCGAAGAGCGCACCCACCGCCGCCCCCACCAGCATCAACCGGTGGCCGGCGGGGGTGGCGACCAGCACCTGCGCCATCGCCACCGCGTCGGTCGCCGGCGGCAGCATCAACCGGACCAGCACCGCGGCCACGCCGAGCCAGGCGAAGGTCAGGGTCACCACCACCAGCCCGAGCCCGAACACCGCCGCCGAGCGCGGGCCCAACAGCAGCGCCGGCGTCCGCCACCAGGGCGTGGCGAGGCCGCGCTCGCGCCGGCGGCTCAAGCGGTAGTGGCCGACCGCGGCGAAGGGGCCGATCAGCGCGAAGCCGCCGACGAGCGGCACGATCAACGGCACCAGGGCGTGGCGCGCCGCGGCGACCACCACCACCAGCCCGAGCGCGGCGACGACCGCCGCGAGGAGCACGCCCGGCACCGGCGCGGCGGCGAAGTCGCGCCAGCCCAGGCGCAGCGCGTCGACGACGTCGCCCGAATGGATGCGCAGGGTCCAGAGCGGCTCGTCGCGGTCGCTGGCGGACCCCGCGTCGGCAACCGTGCGCCGGGACATGGCCGGCCTCCCCTCCAACCGAGGCGTCAGCATCCGCTCGTGCACGCCCCGCGTCGAGGGTGCCGACGCCCGCGCGGGCGGCCCCCACGTCGATGTGATCGCGCCGCCCGATGCCGTTCCGCGATCGTCGCGGACGGTGCCGCGCAGCCCGCGCGCGGGTCGGATCGAGGCGCCGCGCGTCGGCCGCGCCGGGACGGCGCTCGGGCGGGCGTATCGGCCGAGAAAAGTCTTGTCTCGCCCCCGACACCAGGGCTCTTGTGCCGCCGACACAGCGCCGCAAGGGAGGCCCCGTCATGACCGCTGCGCCGTCGCCTTTCACCCTCCTCGGACCGCGCCTCGGGGCGGGCCTGCTCGGCCTGATCGCCGCCGCGCTGGTGGTGCCGACCGCCGACGCGCAAGAGCGCGTGCGCTGGCGCGTCCCGATCGCCTTTCCGTCGACGCTGCCGGCACTCGGCGACAACATGCCGTGGGTGGCCGAGAAGCTCGGCGACGCCAGCGACGGCCGTATCCAGATGCGGGTGATCGAGCCCGGTGAGATGGTGCCGGCGCTGGAGCTCTCCGAGGCCGTCGGTCAGGGCCAGATCGACGCCGGCTACAACTGGCTCGGCTACGATCAGGGCCGCATCCCGAGCTCGCCCCTGTTCTCGGCGGTGCCCTTCGGCATGGTGCCGTGGGAGTACGCCGCCTGGTGGTACAAGGACGAGGGCCGCGAGCTCGCCGAGGACATCTACGGCGAGATCAACGTCAAGCCGATCCTCTGCGGCCTCACCGGGCCGGAGACCGCGGGTTGGTTCAAGCAGCCGATCGAGGGCGTCGCCGACCTCGACGGGCTCAAGATCCGCTTCGCCGGCCTCGGCGGCCAGGTCCTGGAATCGCTCGGCGCCTCGGTCTCGCTCATTCCCGGCGGCGAGATCTACCAGTCGCTCGAGCGTGGGGTGATCGACGCCAGCGAATTCTCGCTGCCGGTGGTGGACCAGCGCCTCGGCTTCGACCAGGTCGCGCCCTACAACTACTTTCCCGGGCTGGCATCAGACGTTCACCGCCTTCCACCTGATCGTCAATCTCGACGAGTGGAACGGGCTCGGCGCGGCGGACCAGGCGCTGATCGAGATGGCCTGCGAGGCCGGCGTGATGAACAACCTGGCCGCCTCGGAGGCGCTGCAGGGCGACGTCATCATGGGCTTCGAGGACAAGGGGGTGACCGCCACCCAGCTGCCCGAGCCGGTGCTGCGCGAGCTGCAGGAGGCGACGGTGCAGGTGCTGGAGCAGCAGGCGGCCGCGGACGAGGACTTCGCCCGGGTCTACGAGAGCCAGCAGGCGTTTTCCGCGACCTATCAGCCCTGGCAGGAGTTGGGCTACCTGCCGCGGGACTTCTGAGCCGCGGCGTCGCCGGGTCGGGGGCCGCGGCCTCCGGTCCCGACGGCGCGCACCGCGTTCGACCGCGCCTCCGGCCAGCGAGTACGCCGCATGTCTCAGACCACCCCGTCGGCGAGCGATCGTGCCGCGGCGCCGACGCTGCCGCACACGCGCTTGTCGGCCGCGGTCGACGGGGCGCTGCAACGCATCGGATCGCTCGCCTCCTGGCTGTGGCTGGCGATCATCGCCGCCATCGTCGTCAACGTCGTCTACCGCTACGCCCTTCAGAACAACTTCGGCCAGCTGGAGGAGCTGCAGTGGCACCTCTACGCCGTGGCCTTCTTGATCGGGCTGTCCTACGCCGTGGTCTTCGACCAGCACGTCCGGGTCGACCTGGTCTACGGCGGCCGCTCGCTGCGGACGCAGGCCTGGATCGACCTGATCGGCATCGTCGTCTTCGCCCTGCCCTTCGTCCTCCTGGTGCTGCGCTACGGCGTGCCCTTCGTGCTCACCGCCTACGAAAGCGGTGAGCGCTCCAACCAGCCGAGCGGCCTGCCCCACCGCTTCCTCATCAAGGGCGCGCTGGTCGTCGGCTTCGGCCTGTTGCTGGCGGCGTTCGTGTCGCGGCTGTCGCGCCTGACCGCCTATCTGTTCGGGTTTCCGCGCCCGCTCGCCACCGCGCCGGAGGCCTGAGGTGGAGTTCAACGAGATCCTGGCGGTGGGGCTGTTCGTCGGCTTCATCCTCCTCCTGTTCAGCGGCTTTCCCATCGCCTGGCTCCTGGGCGGCCTCTCGCTGCTGGTCGCCGCCGTCGCCATCTTCGTCGACACCTGGATGCAGGATTGGCTCTACGCCACCTTCCCGGACACCTGGCTCGACCTCGACTGGGCCTACGTCTCCGCCATCGTCCGCAACATCTGGGACCAGGCGATGGCCAACGAGGTCCTGGTGGCGCTGCCCATGTTCATCTTCATGGGCTACATGCTGGACCGCTCCGGCATCGCCGAAGTGCTGATGAGCAGCTTCGCGCAGGTCTTCGGCCGCCTGCGCGGCGGCTTCGCCGTGACCGTCGTGCTGATCGGCGTGCTGCTGGCCGCCTCCACCGGCGTGGTCGGCGCCTCGGTGGTGCTGTTGGCTCTGCTCGGCCTGCCGGTGATGCTCAACAACCGCTATCAGCCGGAGCTCGCGGTCGGCACCGTCACCGCGGTCGGCACCCTCGGCATCCTGATCCCGCCCTCGATCATGCTGGTGTTGATGGCCGACAAGCTGGCGATCTCGCCCGGCAATCTGTTTTTGGGGGCGCTGTTTCCGGGCGTCATGCTGGGCGGGCTCTACATCACCTACATCGTCGCCATCGGCATCTTCCGGCCGCGCCTGGCGCCGGCCCCGCCCGTGGGCGAGGCGGTGAGCTTGCTGGCGGTGGTCAAGCTGGTGCTCGCCGTGGTGCCACCGGTACTGCTGATCCTGGCGGTGCTGGGCTCGATCTTTTTCGGCGTCGCGACGCCGACGGAGGCCTCCGGGGTCGGCGCGCTCGGCGCGACCCTACTCGCGCTCGCCAACCGCCGGCTCGACGTCAAGACCCTCAAGGAGGTCTCCGAGGCCACCACCCGGACCAGCGCCTTCATCCTCGCCATCGTGCTCGGCGCCATCGCCTTCGCCCACGTCCTGAGGGGGCTCGAAGGCGACCTGATGATCGAGAACTGGATCCTCGGCCTGGAGCTCGGCCCCGCCGGGACCGTGGTCCTGGTGCTCGCGATCGTGTTCGTGCTGGGTTTCGTCCTCGACTGGATCCAGATCGTGTTGATCATCCTGCCGCTGGCCGGCGGCCTGATCGGCAATCCGTCGCAGCCCTCGGCGGGGATGTGGCCGGAGCTCGGCTTCGACTCGCCGTCGGAGGCGTTGACCTGGTTCACCGTGCTCTTCGCGATCGTGCTGCAGACGTCGTTTCTGACCCCGCCGGTCGGCTACGCCCTGTTCTACGTCAAAGGGGTGGCGCCCCCGCCCATCACCCTCTTGCACATCTATCGCGGGGTGGTGCCGTTCATCGTCGTCCAGGCGGTGGCGGCGGTGATCGTGTTCTACTGGCGGGACCTCGTGCTGTGGCTACCCAACCTGGCGCTGGCGCCGTCGTGAGACGCCGCCGCCAGCGGGAGAGGTGCACCGATGCTGCCGACCCTGTCGCCGATCCTCTGCGCCGTCGACCTCACCGCGACCAGTGAGCCGGTGCTGGCCCACGCCGCCGCCCTCGCCCGCGGGCTGGGCGCGCCGCTGCACGTGGTCCACGCCGTCGAACCGCTCAACCAGACCGGTCGCGCCATGCTGACCAACGTGCTCGGCGAGGACGAGTTCAAGCGCCAGACCGAAGCCGTCGCCATCGCCCAGGAAGAACTCCTGCGCACGCGGATCGCCCGCTTCGTCGCGCACCACCTGCCCGACGCCACCCCGGAGGAGGTCGTCGCCGCTCGCCACGTCGAGCGCGGCCGCCCCGCCAACGCCATCCTCGACGCCGCCGCCCGCTTGGAGGCGGCGATGGTCGTGCTCGGCCTGCAGCGCCACAGCCGGCTCACCCGCGTCATGCTGGGCTCGGTCGCCCAGCACGTCGTCAGCTCGAGCCCGCTGCCGGTGGTGCTGGTGCCGCTGACGATCGACGAGCGGTGAGCACGACGGCGCGCGGCCGCTGTCATTCGCGCCGATGACGGCTACAGAGGGGGCGCCGCTCGGCGGCGACAACAGGATCGGGGTGGTGAGACCATGCGCGACAAGACCGTGACCGCCGAAGAGGCGGCGGCGCTCATCCAGGACGAGGACGTCATCGCGACCTCGGGCTTCATCGGCATCGGCACGCCCGACGCGCTGCTCGCCGCGCTCGAGGAGCGCTACTTGGCCGAGGGCCATCCGCGCGATCTCACCCTCTTCTTCGCCGCCGGGCAAGGTGACGGCGCCGAGCAGGGCCTCAACCGGCTCGGCCACGACGGCCTCCTGCGCCGGGTCGTCGGCGGCCATTTCGGCCTGGCACCGCGGGTCGCCCGCCTCGCGCTCGAAAACCGCATCGAGGCCTACAACCTCCCGCAGGGCTGCGTGTCGCACCTCTACCGCGACATCGCCGCCGGCAAGCCCGGCACCATCTCCAAGGTCGGCCTCGATACCTTCGTCGACCCGACGCGCGAAGGCGGCAAGGTCAACGCGGTCAGCACCGACGACCTTGTCGAGCGCATCACCCTCGACGGCGCGCCGTACCTGTTCTACCGCGCCCTGCCGATCAAGGTGGCGCTGCTGCGCGGCACCACCGCCGACACCGCCGGCAACATCACCATGGAGCGCGAGGCGCTGACGCTGGACGCGCTGGCGATGGCGATGGCGGCGAAGAACTCCCACGGCATCGTCGTGGTCCAGGTCGAGCGCCTCGCCGCCGCCGACTCGCTGAGCCCGCGCCAGGTCGTCGTCCCCGGCACTCTGGTCGACTGCATCGTACAGGCCCCGCCCGAGCTCCACCCGCAGACCTACGCCACCCCCTACAGCCCGGCCTATTCCGGCGAGCTCAAGGTGCCGCTCGACGGTCTGGCGCCGCTCGCGCTCGACGCCCGCAAGGTC
>JAAAPF010000328.1 GCA_009908425.1 Alphaproteobacteria bacterium | reverse complement strand
AGGAGGTGACCGACATGCAGCGCACGGTCGACGGCGAGGTCGTGTCCTCGACCTTCGACGAGCCCGCGACCCGGCACGTTCAGGTCGCCGAGATGGTGAGCGAGAAGGCCAAGCGCCTGGTCGAGCACGGCAAGGACGTGGTCATCCTGCTGGATTCGGTGACTCGGCTGGCGCGCGCCTACAACACGGTCGTGCCGAGCTCGGGCAAGGTGCTCACCGGTGGTGTCGACGCCAACGCGCTGCAGCGGCCCAAGCGCTTCTTCGGCGCCGCCCGCAACATCGAGGACGGCGGCTCCTTGACCATCGTCGCCACCGCCCTGATCGACACCGGCTCGCGCATGGACGAGGTCATCTTCGAGGAGTTCAAGGGCACCGGTAACTCCGAGATCGTTCTCGACCGCCGCCTCGCCGACAAGCGCACCTACCCGTCGATCGACATCAACAAGTCCGGCACCCGCAAGGAGGAGCTGCTGGTCGACCGGGCGACGCTGTCGCGGATGTGGGTGCTCAGGCGGATCCTCAGCCCGATGGGGGTGGTCGACGCCATGGAGTTCCTGCTCGACAAGATGAAGGGCTCCAAGAACAACGCCGATTTCTGGGAATCGATGAACAGCTGAGGCGGCCACCGGACCGCCCCGGCGCGGGCCCGCTCGCCGGCACGCCTCATCTCGGGTGGCCGCCGCGACCGGAGCGCGGCGGCGGGCGGGGGATCGCCGGTCGGCAAGGAGGAGACGATGACCCGCATCCAACGCTTAGCGGTCGTGCTCGCGTTCGCTCTGGCGGCGTTGCTGGTGGAAGGCCGCGCCGAGGCGGCGGACAAGGCGGTCATCGACGCGCGGGTCGAGGCCGCGCTGGTGGATCTGCGCCAGCTCGCTCCCGGCATGCCGCAGCTGTTGGAGGAAGCGGCGGGTGTCCTGGTGATGCCGCGGATCACCAAAGGCGGCTTCGTCGTTGCCGGCCAGTACGGTGAGGGCGCGTTGATCGTCGACGGTGAGAAGGTGGCCTATTACAGCCTCGCGGCCGGTTCGCTCGGCCTGCAAGCCGGCGTCGAGACCTTCAGCCAGGCGCTGTTGTTCATGACACCCGAGGCGCTCGCGGCCTTCCGTGCCGCCAAGGGCTGGAAGGCCGGCGCCGGAACGGAGGTGACGGTGCTGCAGCAGGGGTTCGACATCGGTGCCAGCACCAACGTCACCAACCGTCCGGTCATCGCCGTCGTCTTCGGTCAGAACGGCCTGCTGGCGGGCGCGAGCGTCGAAGGGGCAAAGTACACCCGTCTCGAGCGGTGACGTCGACGACCGCTCGCGATCGTCGCGTCCCACCGGTCGTCTGGCGGGTGGTGCTGACGGCGGTGTTTCCGGTTTATCGGCGTTGGCGGGTGTGGCGCGGGCGCAAGCTCGGCGGCGCCTTCGTCGCGATCCGCGCAGCGGACGACGTGCTGGTCGTGCGCCACAGCTATCGGCCGCGATTGGACTTCGTGGGCGGAGGGATCGAGCCCGGCGAGAGCCCGCGCGACGCCGCCGTGCGCGAGGTCCGCGAGGAGATCGGCTTGGCGCCGCCGCCGCGGTCGCTCCGCGAGCTCGGTCGGGTTCGCCGGGGCTTTCGTCGCGTCGACGAAACCGACACCGTGTTCGAGTGGCGGGTCGCCACCCTCCCGCCCGTCGCCGTCAGCGGCCGTGAGGTGGTGTGGGCGGGCGGCCTGCGTACGCTGCCATTAAATCGCCGCGATCAGGCGATCACGGTGCGGTGGTATCTGCGGCGGTTCGCCCCCGAACTCGCCCGGTGAGCCGCTGGCCGCGGGCGGCGGAGCCGCCGGTCACGCCGGCGTCAGTGGGCGTCGGCACCTTCGACGTTCTGCTGGCCGAGGAAGGCGAAGGCCATCTCACGGGTCTCTGCCACGGCCACCTGCTGGCCGTCGGCCTGGTGGATCGCATAGACCCGCTTGCCTTCCTGGTCGACCGGCTTGACGTAGGCGTCGGCGGCCGGCCACACGAACAGGCGGTCGTCGGTGTGGGTAGCCTGGACATTGCGGGGATCGGTCTGCATGGCACCTCCGATACCTCGGCCCGACAACGGCGCACGAGGCTTTGGGTTCCGCGCCCGGCCCTTCGAGGCGTCCGGGCGCATCGGTCACAAGGTTGAATTGGTCGCGCCGAGCCGTCGCCGCAAGTGCGGTCCGGCGCGCGCGCCGGTCGGGAACACGCCCATGATCGAGCTGCAACGCCCCGAGCTCCGTCTGGTCCTGGCGTCGGCCAGCCCGGCGCGCCGGCGACTGTTGGAAGCCGCCGGCCTGGTCTTCGAGGTGCGCACGATCCCGGTCGACGAGGTCCTCGTCCGCGACGGCCTCAAAGCCGACGGCGTCGCGGGCGACGAGGCGGCGGTGGCGCTGGCCTCGCTCAAGGGCGAGCGGGTGGCGATGGCGGCGGGACGCGACGAGATCGTGCTCGCCGGCGATCAGCTGCTGGAGACCGCCGACGGTCTCTGGCCCGACAAGCCCGAGGACAAGGCGTCGCTCGAGCGCCAGCTCCTGCGGCTCGCCGGCACGACCCACACGCTGCACACCGCCGCCGTGGTGTTCCGTGGCGGCAGCCGGGTGTGGCATCACGTCGCCAGCCCGAAGGTGACGCTGCGCGCCCTCTCCGACGATTTCGTCGCCCGCTACGTCGCCCTTGCCGGCGACGAGGCCCTGGGCTGCGTCGGGGGTTATCAGATCGAGGGGCTGGGTGCGCACCTGCTCGCCAACATCCGCGGCGACGCCCACGCGGTCGAGGGCCTGCCGCTGTTGCCGGTGCTGGCGGCGCTTCGCACCCAGGGCGTTCTGTGGGACGGCTGAGATGGTGGTGGTCGGCCTCACCGGATCGATCGCCATGGGCAAGTCGACGACGGCGGGCATGTTCCGCGCCTTCGGCTGGCCGGTCTTCGACGCCGACCTCGCCGTCCACGACCTGATGGCCCCGGGCGGCGAAGCGGTGGCGGCGGTGCTCGACGCCTTCCCCGGGGTCGGTAGCGTCGCGACGGGCATCGACCGCGGCGAGCTGGGCGCGGCCGTCTTCGGCGATTCGGCCGCGTTGAAACGCCTCGAGCGTATCCTTCACCCCAGCGTGCGCCGCGCCGAAAAGCGCTTCCTCGCCCATGCCTGCCGCCGTGGCGAGCGCGCGGCGCTCTTGGACATCCCGCTGTTGTTCGAGGGTGGCGGCTGGAAGCGCTGCGACCTCACCGTCGTGGCGAGCGCGTCCTCCCACTTGCAAGCCGTGCGGGCGCTGGGGCGCGCGGGGATGACGCGTGCCAAGCTCGACACCATCCTGGCCAAGCAGATGTCCGATCGCGATAAGCGGCGCCGCGCCGATTTCGTGGTGCGCACCGGGCTCGGCCGGGCGGTGGCGCTCGGCGACGTCCGCCGCGTCGTCGCGCGGGCCGAACAGCGAGGGGAGCGGGCGGCTTGATCCGCGAAATCGTGCTCGACACCGAGACCACCGGCCTCGATCCGGCCAGCGGGGACCGCATCGTCGAGCTCGCCTGCCTCGAGCTGATCAACCACGTCCCGACCGGGCGAAGCTATCACCAGTACCTCAACCCCGAGCGTGCCATGTCGGCGGAGGCGTTCGCGGTCCACGGGCTGGGCGACGACTTCTTGGCCGACAAGCCCCGCTTCGCCGAAGTGGTCGAGGCCTTCTCCGGATTCGTCGGCGACGCCGGTCTGGTGATCCACAACGCCGAGTTCGACCTCAAATTCCTCGACGCCGAACTCGCCAGGGTCGGCCGTCCCTCCCTCGGCCCGGCGCGCGCCACCGACACCCTGGCCCTCGCCCGCAAGCGCTTTCCGGGCGCGCCGGCGAGCCTCGACGCCCTCTGCAAGCGCTTCGAGGTCGACGCGTCGGCGCGCGTGCTCCACGGCGCGCTGCTGGACTGCGAGCTCCTGGCCGAGGTCTATCTGCACCTGCTGGGTGGCCGCCAGCCCGGCTTCGCCTTCGCCGCCGCGGTCGGGCGCGGCGGCGCCGTCGCCGCCAAGTCCGAGCGGGCGCCGCGCCCGCCCCGGCCGCACGCCCCGAGCGCGGCCGAGGCGGCGGCGCATCGCGCCTTCGTCGCGCGGCTCACCGACCCGGTGTGGACGCGCCTCGACGACGGCTGAGGCGACGGCGGTGGGCGCGACTCTCGTCGCGTTTGCGCGGGCCGCGGCCTTCGCTACCCAACCCCCAGGCCGCTCGGCGCGGCGGTTCGGCGCCAGCGACTGGCGCGCCCTCACAGCAGCCCGGAGGCACCCATGGCCAAGATCAGCGTGAAAAATCCCGTCGTCGAGCTCGACGGCGACGAGATGACCCGGATCATCTGGGATTTCATCAAGAACAAGCTGATTTTGCCGTACCTCGACATCGAGCTGTTGTACTACGACTTGTCGATTCAGAATCGTGACGCCACCGATGATCAGGTCACGGTCGACGCCGCCAACGCCATCAAGGCCCACCACGTCGGGGTGAAGTGCGCCACCATCACGCCGGACGAGGCGCGCGTCGAGGAGTTCGGCCTCAAGCAGATGTGGCGCTCGCCCAACGGCACCATCCGCAACATCTTGGGCGGCACCGTCTTCCGCGAGCCGATCATCTGCTCCAACGTGCCACGGCTGGTGCCGGGCTGGACGCAGCCGATGATCATCGGCCGCCACGCCTTCGGCGATCAGTACCGAGCCACCGATTTCGTCGTGCCGGGCCCGGGCACGCTCACGATGACCTTCAAGCCCGAGGACGGCTCGGCACCGATGGAGTTCGAGGTGTTCAAGTTCCCGGGCGGCGGCGTCGCCATGGGCATGTACAATCTCGACGAGAGCATCCGCGATTTCGCCCGCGCCAGCTTCAACTACGGGCTGATGCGCGGCTATCCGGTGTACATGTCGACCAAGAACACCATCCTCAAAAAGTACGACGGCCGCTTTCGGGATTTGTTCGAGGAAGTTTTCGACAGTGAATTCGCCGACGCGTTCGCAGCGCAGGGCCTGACCTACGAGCACCGCCTGATCGACGACATGGTGGCATGTGCGATGAAGTGGTCGGGTGGGTTCGTCTGGGCCTGCAAGAACTACGACGGCGACGTGCAGTCCGACACGGTGGCGCAGGGATTCGGCTCGCTCGGCTTGATGACCTCGGTGTTGATGACACCCGACGGCGGCACCGTCGAGGCCGAGGCGGCGCACGGCACGGTCACCCGGCACTACCGCCAGCATCAGGCGGGCAAGGAGACCTCGACCAACCCGATCGCGTCGATCTTCGCTTGGACCCGCGGGCTGCAGTACCGCGCCAAGATCGACGACACCCCGCAGCTCGCCCACTTCGCCGAGGTGCTCGAAAAGGTCTGCGTCGATACCGTCGAGAGTGGCCGGATGACCAAGGATCTGGCGCTCCTCATCGGCCCGGAGCAGCCGTGGTTGACCACCACCCAGTTCCTCGACGCGGTGGATCACGGTCTGCGGCGCGCGCTCGCCGCCTGAGCGGCCGCACCACCGGTGGGTGCCGCCCCACAAGGCCCGTCTTCGCGGCGGGCCTTTGTTGTTGGAGGTTCGCCGTTTTCTTAAAATTCTCTCGAAAGCGGAGCGAAGAATCGAATCCTCTGGCAAGAAGGTTAAAATTTGGGTGAAAGGAGGACAGGATTATCCGAATAGTCGGGATTTTAGACTTGAGATTCGTTAGTTTTGTTCTTGATATCGCGCTCGGGTTGTATTAGCAGGGAAGTCGTAAGCCAGACGGTGCCTCCCTCCCAGGCTCCGCCGCGCGGCCTCCGGCCCGCGGGGGCCCTTTTTCCCCGGGGGGCCCGTCGTTGCACCGGCGAGAGGATGCACGGCATGCGCGATCTGGACCTCTTGGACGCCGCCCCGTTCGTCGACATCGCGCCCGAACGGGCCGATCCCGACCCCGAGAACGGGCTGGTGACCGCCGCGATGATCACGGCGACCGCCTTCCGCATGAAGGACATGGACGGGCTGCTCTTGGCACTCAGGACCCTCGTCGACGCCGTCGACCGCTTCGAGCGCGCTCGCGACACGGCGTGAGCCTCGCTTGACGGTGCTCTGAACCGGGCCCAAATGCGGCGTTGATCACGCCGCGCCCGGAGTCCGCCGTTGAGCCTCGTCGCCCCCTCGTCCGCCCCGGCGGACGCCTTCCACGGCACGACCATCGTCACCGTCCGCAAGGGCCGCCAAGTGGTCGTCGCCGGTGACGGTCAGGTCAGCTTCGGCAACACCGTCATCAAGGCCGGCGCCAACAAGGTGCGCCGGCTCCGCGCCGACATCCTCTGCGGTTTTGCCGGCGCCACCGCCGACGCCTTCACGCTGATGGAGCGCCTCGAGGAAAAGCTCGAGCGCCATCCGAGCCAGCTCAAGCGCGCCTGCGTGGAGCTCGCCAAGGACTGGCGAACGGACCGCTTTCTGCGCCGGTTGGAGGCGATGATGGTGGTCTGCGACCAGGACGAGACGCTCTTGCTCACCGGCGTCGGCGACGTCCTCGAGCCCGAGGACGGCATCGCCGGCATCGGCTCCGGCGGCGCCTACGCGCTCGCCGCGGCGCGCGCGCTCCACGACGTCGAGGCGATGGACGCCGAGGCGATCGCCCGGCGCGCCATGGCGATCGCCGCCGACATCTGCATCTACACCAACCCCAATGTCGTCCTCGAAAAGCTGGATCTCTCATGAGCGCGCTCACGCCCCGCGAGATCGTCTCCGAGCTCGACCGCTTCATCGTCGGCCAAGGCGACGCGAAACGCGCGGTGGCGATCGCGCTCCGCAACCGCTGGCGCCGCCAGCAGCTGGAAGAGAGCCTGCGCGAGGAGGTCCAGCCCAAGAACATCTTGATGATCGGCCCCACCGGCTGCGGCAAGACCGAGATCGCGCGCCGGCTGGCGCGCCTGGCGCAGGCCCCCTTTCTCAAAGTGGAGGCCACCAAGTTCACCGAGGTCGGCTATGTCGGTCGTGACGTCGAGAGCATCGTGCGCGACCTGGTCGAGGTCTCGATCACGATGACGCGCGAGCGCATGCGCGAGGAGGTCCGCGCCCAGGCCGAGCTCAACGCCGAGGAACGGGTGATCTCCGCGCTCGTGGGCGACAACGCCGGGCGCGACACCCGCGAGAAGTTCCGCCGCATGCTGCGCGACGGCGAGCTCGCCGACAAGGAGATCGACCTCGACGTCCAGGCCGGCAGCGAGGGCATGCCCGCTTTCGAGATCCCCGGCATGCCGGGGGCGCAGATGGGCATGGTCAACCTGGGCGACATCTTCGGCAAGGCCTTCGGACAGCGCACCAAGCGCAAGCGCATGACCGTGGGCGAGAGCTACGGCGTGCTCTTGGCCGAGGAGAGCGACAAGCTGCTCGACCAGGAGACCGTGACCAAGGAAGGCCTGCGCGTGGCCGAGAACAACGGCATCGTCTTCGTCGACGAGATCGACAAGATCACCGCGCGCGAAGGCCGCTCGGGCGACGTCAGCCGCGAGGGCGTACAGCGCGATCTGCTGCCCTTGATCGAGGGCACGCAGGTCTCGACCAAGCACGGCGTTGTCAAGACCGACCACATGCTGTTCATCGCCTCGGGCGCCTTCCACCTCGCCAAACCCGCCGACATGCTGCCCGAGCTCCAGGGTCGCCTGCCGATCCGGGTCGAGCTCACCGGCCTCGGCCAGGCCGACCTCAAGCGGATCCTGGTCGAGCCCGAGGCGAGCCTGGTCCAGCAGTACCAGGCGCTGCTGGCGACCGAGGGGGTCGATCTCGTCTTCACTGGCGACGGCGTCGAGGAACTCGCCCGGCTCGCCCACGAGGTCAACAGCCAGGTCGAGAACATCGGGGCGCGCCGGCTGATGACGGTGATGGAGCGGGTGGTCGACGAGATCAGCTACACCGCGTCCGACCGCACCGGCGAGACCGTCAACATCGACGGCGGCTACGTGCGCGAGCGGCTCGCCGACCTGGTCGACGCCGGCGATCTCTCGAAGTTCATCCTCTAACCCGAGCGCCGGGAAGACGCCGGTGGCGATCCCGGAGCGGCGGGCCGAACAGATCGCGGCGCTCACCGGGGTGGCGCTGCTGGCGGGCGCCGTCTTCGCGGTCCTGCGCCCGTTCGTCGTGCCCATCCTCTGGGCCTTCGTCATCGCCCTGGCGTCGTGGCCGGCCTTCGAGCGCGCGCTGGCCTTCACCGGCGGGCGGCGCACGATCACCGCGGGGCTCATGCTCGTCGCCCTCGCCCTCGGCCTCGTCCTGCCGCTCGCCTTCGCCGGGGTCGGGCTCTCGCGCAGCGTGCCGACGGTCGTCGAGCAGGGCCGCGCGCTGCTCACCGACCCCCCCGAGCCGCCGGCATGGATCCTCACCACCCCGGTCGTCGACGCCACCATCGGCAGCGCCTGGCAGGAGGTCGCCAGCGACGACTTCGCCCTCGGCCGGTCGCTCGAACCCTATGCCGGTCGGATCTCGTCGTTCTTGCTCGGCGTCGCCACCGGCATCGGCAACGGCTTGTTCCAGCTCGGGCTCAGCCTGTTGATCGTGTTCTTTCTCTATCGCGACGGCGATTTCGTCGCCGAGCAGGTGCGCCGCCTGTTCGGGCGCGTCGCCGGCTCGCGCGCCGAGCGGCTGCTGCGCGAAGCTCACGGCACCATGACCGGCGTGCTCTACGGCATCATCGGCACCGCCCTCATCCAGGGCGCGCTCGCCGCCGTCGGCTTCTGGATCGCCGGGATGCCGGCGCCGTTCCTTTTGGGCGTGCTGGCGGCGATCGCGGCCCCGATCCCCTGGGGCGTGGGCCTGGTGGTGTGGCCCTCGGCGTTGTGGCTGGCGAGCGAGGGCGACTACGCCGCGGCGATCTTCGTCTTCGTCTGGGGGATCGCGCCGGTCGGCATCGTCGACAACTTCGTGCGGCCGCTGTTCGTGCGCCGCTCCAGCCGCCTGCCGTTCGTGCTGGTGCTGTTGGGTCTGATCGGCGGGGCGATCTACGCCGGCGTGGTCGGTCTCTTCCTCGGCCCGGTGGTTCTCGCCGTCGCCTATGCGCTGTTGCGGGAATGGGCGGCGGAAGAGCGCGAGCGCCGCGCCGAAGCGGTGGAGGCCGACTGAGACGCCCACCCGCCGCTCCAAGCGGGCTTGCGGGCGAGCGGGGCGCGGGCTATCGCCCCGCCGCGCGCCGCCGGGCTGGTACCGAGTTGGTCGGTGCCGGCCGCGCGGGGGCAGCTGACCGACCGGTTCACCCCGACGCCCGCGGCGTGGATCGCGCACCCAGGCACCAGGAGCCGGCGATGACCTTCGCGAGCGCGCGTCGATCGACGCAGATCGTTCTCCTGCTCTTTCCGGCCCTGTGGGGCTGGCTGGGCCTGCTCAACAACGTCTCCGGCTTCGCCGGCACCGCCGAATTGGCCGTCGCGCCGCTGCTCGCGATGACGGACACCTACG
Organism: Alphaproteobacteria bacterium; assembly: GCA_009908425.1. Lineage (GTDB taxonomy): Bacteria > Pseudomonadota > Alphaproteobacteria > Geminicoccales > Geminicoccaceae > JAAAPF01. Next base: position 1,441 of record JAAAPF010000328.1, on the reverse strand, counting down.
GCAATCCGGCGCAGACTTGGCGCGCGATCACCGCGCCGTGGGCCGCACCGGTCGCGCTCGTGCTGATCACCGCCGCGGAGACCGTCGCCGGTCTTCTCGCCACCGTCGGCATCGTGCGCCTCGTTCAGCGCTTCCGGGCAGCGCCCGCGGCTTTCGACGAGGCCAAGGTCTGGGGCATGCTGGGCTGCCTCGCGGCCGTCCTGGTCTGGGGCATCGGCTTCATGGTGATCGCCGGCGACTGGTTCTTGAGCTGGCAGGGCGCCAACGGAATCGAGGGCCAGCTGGGCGGCGCGATCTACGCCGTGCCGTGCCTGCTGGCGTTGCTGGCCTTGCTCGCACCGGAGCCGCGATGAGCGCCGACGCCGCCCCTCACGCCGCCGTCGCGGGCGCTCGCGACGATGAGGGCACGACGCGCGGAGCCCCGAGGCGGGCTCGGCCTCGACCCTCGTGCGACCCCGCGCCGCCCGCGGGTCGAGGTGGAGGCGCGCAGAGAGACGGACCCCGAACACCCAACGCGTTTCCGATGCGCCGCTGAGCCCGTGACGGCGTTCGAAAAAGCCGAGTAGCATTTCCCGCGAGCCTGCCATGCGGGCACGCAAGCAATCCATCAGCTTCAGCGACGCCGCCTTCGACTACGCCCGGGCGCTCGTCGACGCCGGCGAATACCCGACGATCAGCGCGGCGGTGTCGGGCGAGCTGGTGCGCGCCAAAGTCGGCCGGGCGCGCGACGCCGAGCGGTTCGCGGCCGAGGTGGAGCGACGCTCGGCGCTGCCGGCGGACCAGTGGTCGCCGGTCGGCGAACTCGCCGAGGTGACCCGCGGCGCCCGCGCGCGCCTGGCGAAGCTGCGCCGCGGCGAGGGCGCGTAGGCCCGGACGCGTTGCGGCAGGTCCGTCACCCGCTCGTCGACGCCGACATCGACGGGATCGTTCATCACATTCCCGAGGTCACCAGGGATTTCGACGCCACCTGGCTGCGGCTCGACGAGATCGACGCGCTGCTGGCGGCGATCGCCGAGCGCCCGCTTTCGCGCATCCGCCTCGACGTCGCGCTCGACGGCTGGCACGGCGTGTCAGGCGACACGGCAGACTGACCCCCTGACGACAGGAGGAACTGACCCCCTTTCGGTCGTGCAGGAGGTCGGCATGAACGACGTGATCGAGCAGGGATACCCGCGGGCGGGAGGCTTGCGGGGGGAAGAGATGCGGACGCCGGACGAGGTGTCGACGATGGTGCGGCTGACGGCGCTGGGCTGGGGCACGAAGCGGATCGCGTCGGAGCTCGGCTGTTCGCGCAACACGGTGAAGCGGTGGCTGCGAGCGGGCGGCTGGCGGCCGCCGTCGTCGCCGGCGCGGACGAAGCGGCTGGACGGCCTGGAGGCGTGGCTGGCCGAGCGGTTTCGTCGCCACGGCGGCAACGCCGACGTGGTGCGCCAGGAGCTTC
>JAAAPF010000070.1 GCA_009908425.1 Alphaproteobacteria bacterium | reverse complement strand
CGGCCAGCGCTGGTTCCTCGCCGCCGACGCCGAGAGCGTGGCGGTCGAGCCCACCACGCCCGTCCGGGTGGCGTCGGCGGACCTGCCCGTCGGCACCTTCCTCGACGCGGTCGAGGCCCCTTTCCAGGATTGGCCCGACGCCGAGCTGGAGGAGGGCTGGATCACCCCGGCCGTCGCCCGCGAGGACGACATCCTCGGCGCGGTGGTGATCGAGCCGGTCGCCGCCGGGACCCCGCTCACCCGCGACGCCCTCTTGATGCCCGGCCAGGACGGCTTTCTGGCCGCGGTGCTGAGCCCCGGCATGCGCGCGGTCTCGGTCGCCGTCGACGCCGTCTCCGGCAACGCCGGCCACATCTTCCCCGGCGACAAGGTCGACCTGATCCTCACCCAGGAGGTCGCGGCCGACAGCCGCCGCGGCGACAGCGGCTGGGTCAGCGAGACCATCCTCGAATCGGTCCGCGTCATCGCCGTCGACCAGAACCTCGAAGAGGATCTGACCGCGCGTCAGAGCGCGAAGGTGCCGCGCACCTTCACCCTGGAGGTGACGCCGCCCGAGGTCGAACGCATCGCGGTGGCGAGCCGCTTGGGCCGGCTCTCCTTCAGCCTGCGCTCGCTCCTGGTCGACGAGCGCGGCGGCGAGAGCGCCGGTTCCGGGGACCGCACGACTTACGCCGTCGAGGTCTCGCGCGCGCTTCGCCCCGTCGCCGAGCCCGAGCCGGAGGAGCCGCAGTCGGCGCCGCACGAGATCCGCGTGCTGCGCGGTAGCGGTGGTGGAGGTGGGCGATGAACCCCGTCCTGCGCATCTTGGCCGTGATCGCCGTGCTGGTGACCGCGGCGGGCGCCGCCGCCCAGGAGCGCCTCCTGGTCGACGTCGGCGAGGCCGAGCTCCTGCGTCTCGAGCGCCCGGCGGACGCGGTCTTCGTGGCCGACCCCGAGGTCGCCGACGTGCAGGTGTCCGGTCCCACCACCATCATCGTGTTCGGCGTCGCCACCGGCTCGACCCGGCTGTTCGCGCTCGACGAGACCGGCGCGACCCTGACCAGCCGGCAGATCCGGGTCCAGCACAACGTCGGCGAGCTGCAGTCGGTGATCCGCGAGCGCTTTCCCGGCAACGACGTCCGCATCACCTCGGCGCCGCGCAGCCTGATGATCGAGGGCAGCGCCCGCACCCCCGAGGACGCCGCCGCCATCCGCGCCACCGTCCGCGGCACCCTCGCCGAGGGCGAGGAGCTGATCGACCGCCTCAAGGTCGACATGCCGACCCAGGTCAACCTGCGCGTGCGGGTGGTCGAGGTGTCGCGCAGCATCGACCGCACCTTCGACATCGACTTCTCCTCGCTGTTCAGCGTCGGTGACGTCACCTTCGAGATCGCCAGCAATCTCCTGCAGGCGGCCATCCCGGAGCGGGTCGACTACCGCGTCAGCGCGATCATCGACGCGCTCGACGAGCAGGGCCTGGCCCGCACCCTGGCCGAGCCGAACCTGACCGCACTCTCCGGCGAGACCGCGACCTTCCTCGCCGGCGGCGAGTTCCCGGTGCCGGTCGCCCAGGACGAGGACACCATCACCATCGAGTTCCGGGCCTTCGGGATCAGCCTCGCCTTCACCCCGACGGTGCTCGGCCGCGACCGCATCAACCTCCTGGTTCGCCCCGAGGTCAGCCGGCTGAGCGACAACGGCGCGATCACCACCCGCGACGGGCTCACCATCCCGGCGCTGACGGTGCGGCGGGTCGAGACCAGCGTCGAGCTCGGCAGCGGCCAGAGCCTGGCGATCGGCGGCCTGCTGCAGGAGCAGACCCGCGATCTGGTGCAGAAGTTCCCCGGTCTCGGCGACGTCCCGGTGCTGGGCACGCTGTTCACCTCGACCGAGTACCAGAACGAGCAGAGCGAGCTGATCGTCCTGGTCACGCCCTACATCGTGCGCGCCGACCGGCCCCAGGCCTTCGATTCGCCGCTCGGCCGCCAGGCGCCCGCGACCACGCTCGAAGCGCTCATCCTCGAGCGCGAGGGCGATCCCGCCAGCCGCGCCCGCCGCCTGCACGGCGCGGCCGGGTTCATCTACTGAGGAGGCCCGTGGTGTCGATCCACCCCGCTTCCCGCCGCGCCGCCGTCGCGCTCGCGCTCGTGGCGCTCGCCGGCTGCGCCCCGTCCTATCCGCCGCGCGGCGGCTCGGTCGACCTCGCCGGCGCGCCGATCGCGTGTCCCGACTTCCGCGCCGCGCGGGTCGAAACCCCCTGGAGCGTGCTGCGCCGACCGGCGTTGCCGTCGCACACGACCCCGCTCGGCTGCAGCACCGACCGCGCGCTGCGCGTCATGGTCGCCGAACCCGCCGATCTCGCCGGCGGCGAGACCGGGCCGGCGCGCGCCGCCACCGCCGCCGCCGCGGTCGACCGCTACGGCGCGGGCGAGGTCAAATCGCCGCCGCCGATCTCGACCCTGGCGGGCAGCCGATGAGCGCGCCCGCGGCCCCCGCCGCCACCACCGCCGCGGCCTACGAGTTCGCGGCGTTTCTGGGCGACCGCGACACCGTCGAGGTGTTCCGGCAGTTCGTCGGCCGCCAGCTGGTCGGCGCCGCCCACGTCCAGCGCGGTGGGGTGCGCCAGGCGGTGAGCTTCGTCGAGAAGCAGGACCGCTCGCCCAAGTTCATCGTCGTCGACGTCTCCGGCGCGGACATGCCGCTGCCCGAGATCGACGCCCTCGCCGACGCCTGCGAGCCCGGGGTCACCGTCGTGGTGGTCGGCGATCAACAGGACGTCGGGCTGTTTCGCCAGCTGCTCGGGCTCGGCGTCGCCGACTATCTGGTCAAGCCGATCACCGCCGAGCTGCTGGCTCAGACCCTCGGCGGCGATCTCAAGCCGGCGGGCGTGCGGGGCGGGCTTCGCACCGGCAAGCTGGTCGCCTTCGCCGGCACCCGCGGCGGCGTCGGCACCACCACGCTCGCCACCAGCCTGGCCTGGCTCGTCGCCAACCGGATGAACCGGCGCGTCGCCTTCGTCGATCTCGACCCCCACGGCGGCGGCGGGCCGATGCTGCTGGACGTCGAGGTGGGCGGGCTCGGCGAGGCGGTCGCCCACGCCGAGAACCTCGACGCGCTGTTCCTCGACCGCACCATGGTCAAGCACGGCCAGCGCCTGCACTGCCTGAGCGCCGAGGAGGATCTGACCAAGGAGGTCGCGCTCGAGGTCGAGGCGCTGGAGCGGCTCTTCACCGCGCTGGAGCAGCAGTTCCACTACGTCGTGGTCGACCTGCCGCGTCGCGCCGGCCCGGCCCTGCGCTTCACCCTGCAGCGCGCGGCGATCCAGGTGGTGCTGGCCGACCGCACCCTGCCGTCGCTGCACAACACCGTGCGGCTGTTGCCGCTGCTGGAGGGGTTGGGGCGCCGCACCGTGCTGGTGCTGAACGAGCACCAGCCGCTCAAGGCCTCGGCGCTCGATCGCGAGACCGTCGAGTCGTCGATCGGCCGGAGCTTCGATCTGGTCGTGCCGTTCGACAAATCGGCGCCCGAGCGCGGCGACAACCTGGGCGAGCCTTTGGCCGACGGCCGCCAGCCCTTTGCGGCGGCGGTCCGGGAGCTCGCCGCCGACTTCTCCGGTCAACGGGTGAACCGCAAGCGCGGCTGGCGCGCCAAGCTGGGGCTGGGCTGAGATGGGGTTCGGACGCAAGACCACGGTCGCCTCCGAGCGCACCCCCGAGGCCCCGCCCGAGGTCCTGCCCGAGGCGGCGCCGGCGCCCGCGCCCGAGCCGGCGGCGGAGGCCAAGACGGCCCCGGCACCGGCGGCGACGCCGCCGTCCCGTGCCGCCGGCGCCGGCGACGGCGCCACCTTCCACCGCAACTTCATGCTCGTGCGCGATCGGCTGTTCGAGCTGATGGACGTCTCCGCCGCCGTCTCCGCCGGCCGCGAGGCGGTCCACAAGGAGGTCCTGCAGACCGTCGGCGAGATCGCCAGCCGCGAGCGCCTGCGGATGACCGCGGCCGAGCAGGAGCGCACCTGCACCCTGATCCTGAACGACATGTTCGGGCTCGGCCCGATCGAGCCGCTGCTCGACGACGCCAGCATCAGCGACATCCTGATCAACGGCCCCGGCCAGATCTACGTCGAGCGCGGCGGCAAGCTCCAGTGCACCGACATCGCCTTTCGCGACAACGATCACCTGGTGAACGTCGCCCAGCGCATCGCCGCCTCGGTCGGCCGCCGCGTCGACGAGATGAGCCCGTTGTGCGACGCCCGGCTCGCCGACGGCAGCCGCGTCAACATCGTGCTACCGCCCTTGGCGATCGACGGCGCCAGCATCTCGATCCGCAAGTTCGCCAAGAACAAGGTCGGCTTCCAGCGCATGGTCGAGGGCGGCAGCGTCTCGCCGGCGATGGCGCGCGTGCTCGAGATCGCCTCGCGCTGCCGGCTCAACATCGTCATCTCCGGCGGCACCGGCTCCGGCAAGACGACGCTGTTGAACGCGCTCTCGCAGATGATCGACGCCGGCGAGCGCATCGTCACCATCGAGGACGCCGCCGAGCTCCAGCTTCAACAGCCCCACGTCGTGCGCCTCGAGACGCGCCCACCCAGCATCGAGGGCGGCGGCGAGATCACCCAGCGCGATCTCGTCAAGAACGCGCTGCGGATGCGGCCCGACCGCATCATCCTCGGCGAGACCCGCGGGGCCGAGGCCTTCGACGTGCTGCAGGCGATGAACACCGGCCACGACGGCTCGATGACCACGCTGCACGCCAACTCCCCGCGCGACGCCCTCGCGCGCCTCGAGAACATGGTGCTCTCCGGCAATCCGAACCTGCCGCAGCGCGCCATCCGCGGTCAGATCGTGAGCGCGGTGAACCTCGTCATCCAGGTCTCGCGTCTGCGCGACGGCAGTCGCCGCATCCTCAACCTCACCGAGGTCGTCGGCATGGAAGGTGATGTCATCATCACCCAGGACCTGTTCAAGTTCGAATACGACGCCGGCGAGTTCACCGCGGACGTGCGCGGCCGCTTCGTGTCGGGACACGTGCGGCCGGTGTTCTACGACCGCGCCAACTACTTCGGGGTCGGGCAAGAGTTGATGGCGCTGTTGACGGGGCCGGGGACATGAACGCGGGTTTCGTCGCCCTCACCGTGATCGGCGCCGTCCTCGGGCTGCTGGTGACGGTCGTCCTGCCGCACTGGTGGTGGTCGTCGCCGGCGGCGCGCCTGCGCGGCCGGCTCGCCCGCCACGTCGAGGGTCGCCTGCCGGTCAAGCGCAGCGCCGTCGAGGTCGCGCGCATCTTCGGCCGCCCCCAGGACCGCCGCGAGAACCCGCTGGTGCGGCTGGTGCGCGCCAAGTTCACCCATCTGGGCGGGGCGCGCACGGTCAACCTGCTGGTCCTGGGCGCGGCCGCGGCGGCGGTGGTCGCGGCGGTGGCGCTGGTCACGGTGGTCGGGCTGGCGCCGGCGACGGCGCTCGTCGCCGGCGGCGTGGTCGGCCTCGTCGCGGCGGTGCTGGCGCTGCGCGAACTCGACCGCCGCTGGCAGATCGCCTTTCTCGAGAACTTCAACGACGCCATCGATCTCATCATCCGCGCCGTGCGCTCCGGTATCCCGGTCAACGAGGCCATCCGCCAGGCCGGCAACGAGGTCAACGAGCCGGTGATGAGCGAGTTTCGGCGCATCGCCGACAGCATCGACCTCGGCGTCGACATGCGCGACGCGCTGCGCCAGGCGGCCGATCGGGTGGCGCTGAGCGACTTCGACTTCTTCGTGGTCTGCCTGGTGTTGCAGCGCGAGACCGGCGGCCAGCTCACCGAGACCCTGGAGGGCCTCACCCACATCCTCCGCCGCCGCAAGGAGATCCGGCTCAAGGTACGCGCGCTCACCGCCGAGGGGCGGATGACGGCGATGATCGTCGGGGCGCTGCCGGTGGTGGTCGCCGGGCTGATGTACATGCTCGATCCCGACCACATCATGCGCCTGACCGAGCCCGGTCTCGGGCGCGGCATGCTCTACTACGGGCTGGGCTCGATGGCGGTCGGCGTGCTGGTCATCAACCAGCTCACCCGGGTCGAGGCCTGAGCGATGGCGCCGGCGACGGTATCCTGGTTCCCGTTGGCCCTGGTGACCACCGCGCTGGTGGTGATGGCCGGGGCGATCGGGCTCGAACGCTGGCTGGCGCGCCGCGAGCGGCTGCGCCGCCGGCTGACGGCGGCCGCCCGGGTGGGCACCTCGGTGAGCACCGGCGAGCGCACCGCGCTTCTGGTCGTCGAGGAGCTCCGCGATCTGCTGGCGCGCCTGACGTTCGGGGTCGGCGGGCTGCAGATGCTGCGCCCGGGCGACCGCGAGAAGGTGTCCCAGCTCCTCACCCGCGCCGGATGGCGCTCGCGCGAAGCGGTCGGCACCTACGGCACCTTGAAGACCGCGGCCTCGGTCGCGGGCCTCGTCGTCGGTCTGGTGCTGGTGTTGGTGGTCGGGCTCGGCCGGGGGCAGCCCGCCCTTCAGCTCGTCGCGGTGATGTTCGCCGCCTTCGGCGGCGGCCTGCTGCCGGAACTCGTCGTCCAGCAGGCCGCCCGTCGGCGCCAGAAGCGGATCAAGGAGCACCTCCCCGACGCGGTGGATCTGATGATCATCGCCGCCAACGCCGGGCAGAGCCTCGACATGTCGCTCGGCCGCGTCGCCGAGGAGATGGTCCGAAGGGCGCCGGCGCTGGGCGACGAGCTCCAGGTCACGATGTCGGAGCTGCGGGGCTTTTCCGACCGCCGCCAGCCGCTCGAGAACCTGGCCCGGCGCACCGACCTCAAGGAGGTCAAGAGCGTCACCGCCACCCTGATCCAGACCCTGCGCTACGGCACGCCGTTGACGCAGTCGCTCAAGAACCTCGCCCGCGAGATGCGCGAAGCTCGCATGCTCGCGCTCGAGGAGAAGGCGGCCAAGCTGCCCGCGCTTTTGAGCCTGCCGCTCATGCTGTTCATCATGCCCGCCATCTTCGTCGTGACCGCGGGCCCCGCGGTCATCGCCATCGGCGAGGCCTTCGGCGGATGAGCGGCCCCGACCCCAACCGCCGGAGGATCGCGGTGATGCGACCTGCAGCTGTGCGCGCGACGCTCGTCGTCGCCCTCGCCCTCCTCGCCGGGTGCGCCAACACCACCGCCGAGACCGGTGGGCCCGCCGGCGCGCCCTCACCGGGGCCCGAGGGCGCCCTGCGCCTCGCCGAGGCCACCTTGAACGGCGGCGACGCCCGCGCCGCGATCGACCTCTACCAACGCGCCGCCGCGGCCGATCCCGAAGCGACGGAACCGCGCCTCGGCCTCGCCCGGGCCTATCTCGCCGTGGGCGCCTTACCCGAGGCGCGCGACGCCTTCGCCGCCGTCGCCGGCCGCGAGCCGATCGAGGCGGCGCGGGGGCTCGGCCGGGTCGCGCTCGCCCAAGGCGACCCGGTCGAGGCCAAGGCCCGCTTCGGCGAGGTCTTGAAGGCGGACCCCGGCGACGTGACGGCGCTCAACGGGGTCGCGGTCGCCCTCGACCTCGAGGGCCGTCACCGCGAGGCCCAGCGCACCTACGCCAAGGCGCTCGAACTCGCCCCCACCAACCGCGCCGTCGCCAACAACGCCGCGCTGTCGCTGGTGCTCGCGGGCGACGGCGCCGCCGCGGTGGCGCGGCTGCGCGAGCTCGCCGACACGCCGATGGCGCCCGCGGCGGCCCGGCACAACCTCGCGTTGGCGCTCGGCCTCGCCGGGGACGCCGCCGCCGCCCGCGACCTGTTGGAGGGTGAGCTCGATCCGGCCGCCCTCGACAGCAATCTCGACTTCTATCGCGCCGCGCGCGGCCCCGGGCGCCTCGCCCCGGCCGCCGGTATCGGGGAGTGAACGTCATGATACGCCGTTGTCGTCGCCTCTGGCGGGACCGCCGCGGGGTCAGTGCGATCGAGTTCGCGATGATCGGCCCGATCGCCATGCTCCTGGTCGCGGTCGTCATCGAGGCCGGATTCCTCTGGGGCGGGGCGACCGCGCTCGAGGCCGGCGGCCGCGCCGCGGCGCGTTACGGCCTCGCCGGCGCCGGCGCCGTGGACCAGACGCGCACCGAGGTCATCCGCCGGATCGTCACCGAGCACGTCTGCCCGCACGCGCTCGACGGCACCAACTCGACCTGCTTCTGGGCGGCGGACGGCCCGCGCTTCGAGGACGAGAACGGCGATCTCACGCCGCTGTTCCTCGATCTCAGGGCCTACAGTGACCCGCGCAATCTGGGTCGACCCGAGCCGTTGAGCGACCGTGACGCCGACGGCGAGCGGGACGCGGACGAGGATTTCGACGACCTCAACGGCAACGGGGTGTGGGACGCCGACACCGGCGTCACCGGGCCCGGCGGACCCGCCGATCTGGTCGTCTACGACCTCGCGATCCACCAGACCGTGGTGAACCCGCTGCTCCGCGCCGCCGTGGGCGGCGACACGCTGCGCCACGAAACCCGTATCGTCATCCGCAACGAGCCGTTCTGATGCCCCTCGCTTCGCGCCTTCGCGCCCGGGTGCCGCTCCTCGCGGACCGGCGCGGCAACGTCACGATCGAAGCCGCGATCGTGCTCCCGATCGTCTTGACCATGCTGGTGGTGGGCGCCGACGTCGTCCGCTACCTCGACACCGTCGCCCGCATGGAGCGGGTGGCTGCGACCACCGCCGATCTCGTGGCCCGCAGCGAGACCGTGATCGACCGCACGGACTTCGCCGCACCGGTCGCCAACAACGATCTCGCGACCTTCCTGCGCGCCGGCAACGAGGTCGCCCATCCCGACGACCTGGAAAGCCAGGGCCGGGTCTGGGTCAGCGCGGTGCGGCCGGCCGAGGGCGGTGGCTTCTCGCTGCTGTGGCGCCGCACGGGTCCCTACGACCTGGAGGCGGACAGTCGGCTGGACGCGCTGCCGCCCTTGCCGACCAACGGCAACTTCGTCGTCGCCGAGGTCATCTTCGCCTACCAGCCGCTGATCCTCGACACCCTCGGCCTCGACGGCTTCACCCCCGTGATCTACCGCCGCGCGCTGTTCCGGCCGCGGCTGACCGCGCTCGCCGCGCTCGAAACGCCGGGAGACAGCTGATGTCCCGTCCTCTGCTCGCCGCCGCCGTCGCCGCGCTCGGGCGCCGGCTGGCGGCGTGGCGGCGCGACCGTGACGGCGCGATCGCCATCACCTTCGCGCTCACCTTCGCCGCGACGATGTCGGCGCTGTTGTTCGCCGTCGACATGGGCCGCCACCACGTCACCGCCACGCGCCTGCAGAACGCGCTCGACGCCGCCGCCCTCGCCGGCACCCGCGATCTGCCCTCGGCCAGCTTCGAGACCGACGTGCGCGAGGTGTTCGACGCCAATTTCGCCCACGGCGACCTGGGCGCGGAGGTCACCGACTTCGCGGTGACCAAGCTCGCCGACGACCACGGCGTGCGCCGCCTGCGCCTCACCGCCGAGGCCCGGCTGGCCTCGCCGCTGGGCGGGCTGCTGGACCTGGCCTCGCTCGACTGGCTGCACGTCGCCGCGGCGAACGAGACCGTGCGCGAGACCCGCGGCGTCGAGCTCGTCATGGTGCTCGACAACACCGGCTCGATGCGCGGCGGCGACAAGGACGGCGAGTTGCGCGAGGCGGCGATGGCGCTCACCGACGTGCTTTTCGGCGAGGAGCAGGACAAGCCCCATCTCTGGGTCGGCGTCGTGCCCTACACCGCCACCGTCAACGTCGGCCCTCAGCACGCCGACTGGCTCGTCGACGACCTCGCCGCCAGCGCCGCCCCGCCCGCGAGCATGGCCGCCTTCGCGCCGACCGACTGGAAGGGCTGCGTCCTCGCCCGCGCCGACGGCGGCGACCGCACCGACGCGCCGCCCGCCGACGACCCCTTCGATCCGTACTTCTGGCCGTCGATGGAGGACGAGGACGCCGACTACTCAATGTACGACGACCCGAACGACCCGAACAACAACAACGGCCCGCGCCTCAACGTCTGGCCCGACGCGGGCGGCGGGGTCGACGAGCGCAACGCCGCCAAGAACGACGGCTACGGCCCCAATCTCGGGTGCGGGCCGGCGATCCTGCCGCTGACGCCGTCGCGCGCCGAGGTCGAGGCCAAGATCGCCGAGATGGCGCCGTGGCACCGCGGCGGCACCATGGCCAACATGGGCCTGGTCTGGGGCTGGCGGGCGCTGTCGCCCGACTGGCGCGGCCTCTGGCGCGACGCCGCCGGCGATCCGATCTCGCCCGACCTCCCGCTCGACCACGACGAGCGCTACATGTCGAAGGTGATCGTGTTGATGACCGACGGCGACAACCAGTGGTACAAGGAGGATTACACCTCCTACCGCTATCCCGATGACGGCATGCTCGCCGGCACCGCCGTCGACGATCGCATGCTCGAGGCCTGCGACCTGCTCAAGCAGGATGGCATCGTGGTCTACACCATCACCTTCGGCACGGGCGTCAACTCGTCGACGGCGCAGCTCTACGAGGACTGCGCGTCGGCGCCCGACCAGAACGTCTACTTCCCCGGCCGCAAGTACTTCGACGCCCCCACCGGCGCCGACCTGCAGGCGGCGTTCGGCGCCATCGGCGGCCAGCTCACCGAGCTGCGCCTGACGCAGTAACCGGCCGTGCCGCCGACGTCGTCCACCGGGCGACGTCGGCGCGCGCCCGCGTCACGGTGCGAGGTCGGTGAAGCGCCCCACTTCTCGGTATCGAGACGGCGCGACCCGCCCGGCGCTCGCCGCCCGCGGCGGCGGTATCACCGCCCGCCTCAGTCCAGCGCGTAGAGCAGGAAGCTAAGATACCGCGTCTCGGGCAGGGCCGGGTGCAGCGGGTGGTCGGGGCCGGCGCCGGCGGTGACGACCAGCCGGCCGCTGCGGCCGGCG
>JAAAPF010000216.1 GCA_009908425.1 Alphaproteobacteria bacterium | reverse complement strand
CGGCGGCCCCCGCGGGCTGTTGTTCGGCAGCCTCGACCTGCACCTGATGCGCAAATGCCCCGCCCCGGTTTGGATCCATCAGGCGCAACGCGAGGGTGAGAGCTACGGGCGGATCATGGCGGCGATCGACGTCGGCGAGAGCTCGCCGCTCGGGCGGTCGACGACCCGGTTCGTCCTCGATCTCGCCACCTCGCTGGGCCAGCTCGACGACAGCGACGTCCACATCGTCCACGCCTGGTCGAGCACCGGCGAGCGCATGGCGCGCGCCGCGCGCCGCGGCCTCTTGCCGGCCGACGAGATCCAGCGCGGCGCCGAGGCCGAGGCGGCCGAGCGCCAGACGCTCTTTCGCGACGCCGTGACCCCCTATCTGGAGCTGCCGGTGCGGCTCCACCTCCATCTCCTGCACGGCGATCCGCGCGAGGTGCTGCCGCTGTTCGCGCGCGACCGCGACATCGACCTGATCGTGATGGGCACGCTCGGGCGCACCGGCGTGCCCGGGTTCTTCATGGGCAACACCTCGGAGGACGTGCTGCGCCAGGTCGACGCCTCGGTCCTCACCCTCAAGCCCGAGGGCTTCGTCTCGCCGGTGACGGCGTCGGCGTGACCGCCGCCGTCCGGCGGTAACGGCGCGCGGCCGGCGCGATCGAGCGCGGCTCGCGGTGCGGCTTGCAGCGGCGCGCCCACGTCCACCCGATCGTCGCGACCCGCACCGGTGCCGGCCGCCCTCGACGCCCTTCACCGCGTGCGTACCCGCCTCCGCCGCCGTGACGACGGCCGACGGACGGGGTTGTAGTGGCACCCGCGCGGGTCCACGAAAAAAACCGCCCTCCGCGAGGAGGGCGGCGGTGACCGACGCCGTTCGGCGCGCGCGGCTCAGGCGGCTTCGACGGCGCGGACGATCTCTTCGGTCATCTTCTTGGCGTCGCCGAAGAGCATCATCGTGTTGTCCTGGAAGAACAGGGTGTTCTCGATGCCGGCGTAGCCCGAGGCCATCGAGCGTTTGACGAAGAACACCGCCTTGGCCTCGTTCACGTCCAGGACCGGCATGCCGTAGATCGGGCTCTGCGGGTCGGTCTTGGCGGCCGGGTTGGTGATGTCGTTGGCGCCGATGACGTAGGCGACGTCGGCCTGCTGGAACTCGCTGTTGATCTCCTCCATCTCGTAGACGATGTCGTAGGGGATCTGCGCCTCGGCCAGCAGCACGTTCATGTGGCCGGGCATCCGACCTGCCACCGGGTGGATCGCGAAGCGGACGTTGACGCCCTTCTTGACCAGGTTGTCGTAGAGTTCGCGCACGGCGTGCTGGGCCTGCGCCACCGCCATGCCGTAGCCCGGCACGATGATGACGTTCTGGGCGTTGGCCATGATGAAGGCGGCGTCGTCGGCCGAGCCCGGCTTGACCGTGCGGTCCCGGTCGTCCTCGACCGCGGCCGTGGCGGTTTCGCCCCAGCCGCCGAGGATGACCGACACGAAGTGCCGGTTCATCGCCTTGCACATGATGTAGCTCAGGATCGCACCCGACGAGCCCACCAGCGCACCGGTGATGATCAGCGCCTGGTTGTTGAGGGTGAAGCCGATGCCGGCGGCGGCCCAGCCCGAATAGGAGTTCAGCATCGAGACCACGACCGGCATGTCGGCGCCGCCGATCGGGATGATCAACAGCACGCCGAGCACGAAGGCGAGCGCGGTCATCAGCCAGAACACGGTCGGGTTCGGGCTCACCATGAAGACGATCAACAGCACCACGATCGCGACCGCGAGGCCGATGTTGATCTGGTGGCGCTGCGGCAGCAGGATCGGCTTGGAGCTCATCGCCGGCCGGATCAGCGGCATCAGCGGGAACAGGATCTTCTCGGCCAGCGACGGCAGCTTGGCCTGGAGCTTGCCGAAGGCGATGATCGAGCCGGTGAAGGTGACCGCGCCGACGATCGTGCCGATGCCCATCTCGAACAGCGAGATGGCCTTGATCTGGCTGTCCTTGAGGAGGCCGAACTCGCCCGGGTTCTCGAGCGCGGCGAAGGCGACGAAGACCGCGGCGAGCCCCACCAGCGAGTGGAAGGCGGCCACCAGCTGCGGCATCGCCGTCATCTGAATGCGCTGGGCGATGGTGTAGCCGACCGCCCCGCCCGCGGCGATGCCGACGAGCACGAGGCCGTAGGCGCCGAGGCCGGCGTCGCGCAACACCAGGAGCGTGATGACGATGGCGAGCGCCATGCCCGCCATGCCGTAGACGTTGCCGACGACGGCGGTCGAGGGATGCGACAGCCCGCGCAGCGCCAGGATGAAGCAGACCGCGGCGGCCAGGTAACCGAGGGCGGCGAGATTGACGACCACGGGCTCAGCTCCGCTTCTTGTACATGGCGAGCATGCGGCGCGTGACGGCGAAGCCGCCGAAGATGTTCACCGCGGCGAGCACGGTCGCCGCGAAGCCCCAGCCGCTGCCGGCGCCGACGGCGATCAACGCGCCCACGATGATGACGCTCGACACGGCGTTGGTGACGCTCATCAACGGCGTGTGCAGCGCCGGGGTGACCGACCACACCACGTAGTAGCCGACGAAGATCGCCAGCACGAAGATGATCAGGTTGAAGACGGCCGGATCGATCGCTTCCATGGTCCCGCCTCAGCTCTGGAAGTTGGCGTGGACGACGGCGCCGTCCTCGGTCAAGAGCGTGCCGACGACGAGGTCGTCGTCTTTGTCGATCGCCAACTGGCCCTCGCCGTCGACGATCAACTTGAGGAAGTTGAAGAGGTTCTTGGCGTAGAGGGTGCTGGTGGCGGGGGCGATCCGCGCCGGAATGTTGGGGGTGCCGATGATGCGCACCCCGTTCTCGGTCTCGACCTCCTCGCCGACCTTGGAGCCCTCGACGTTGCCGCCGGTCTCCACCGCCATGTCGAAGACGACCGAGCCGGGCTTCATCGATTTGACCATGTCCATGGTGACGATGCGGGGCGCCGGCCGGCCCGGGATCTGGGCGGTGGTGACCACGATGTCCTGGGTCTTGACGTGCTCGGCGACCATCTTGGCCTGCTCGGCCTGCTCCTCCTGGGTGAGGGCGCGGGCGTAGCCGCCGGAGGTGGCCGCGTCCTCGGGCACGAAGCCGACGAACTTGGCGCCGAGCGAGGCGATCTCCTCGCGCGCCGCCGGCCGCACGTCGGTGGCGGAGACCACCGCCCCCATGCGCCGACCGGTGGCGATCGCCTGCAGGCCGGCGACGCCGGCGCCGACGACGAAGAGCTTGGCCGGGGTCACCGTGCCGGCGGCGGTCATCATCATCGGCATCACGCGCGTATAGGCCGCCATCGCCTCCACCACCGCGCGGTAGCCGGCGAGGTTGGCCTGGCTGGAGAGCACGTCCTTGTCCTGGGCGCGGGTCGTGCGCGGCAGCAGTTCGAGCGCGAAGGTCGTGACCTTCTTCTCGGCGAGTTTCTGCACCAGCTCCCGGTTCTGGTAGGGGTTGAGCATCCCGATGAGGACCGCGCCCTGCTTGAAGAGGCCGACCTCGTCGTCGGTGGGC
The DNA here is from genome assembly GCA_009908425.1 of Alphaproteobacteria bacterium. Taxonomy (GTDB): domain Bacteria; phylum Pseudomonadota; class Alphaproteobacteria; order Geminicoccales; family Geminicoccaceae; genus JAAAPF01. The sequence continues at coordinate 7,354 of JAAAPF010000216.1, read as the reverse complement.
GGCGCCACCTTGAGCACGAGATCGGCGCCGAAGGCGGCGTTCTTGTCGCCGATGCCCGCGCCCGCCTCCTTGTAGGCGTCGTCGGTCATCGCGGCACCCCAGCCGGCGCCGGCTTCCACGACCACCTCGTGACCTTGCCCCGTGAGGCGCTTCACCGTCTCCGGCGTCGCGGCCACACGCCGTTCATGCTCCCGAACTTCCTTCGGGATGCCCACGTGCATGTCGTCCTCCACAAAGCACTCGAGGGGGACCCGAGCCAGGTGCGCCTGGCGAGGGGCGGGCGCTTCCGCCGCCCGCGGTCATAGCAAAGGTGACCGAGCGAGCAAGCGTCGATCCGGCGATAGCGAACCCCGGCCGGCTGCGGTTCCGCGGCGACGCCGGCCGGCGGCGGAGCGGCCTCGGCGGTGCGGGAAGGCGGCTTGACAGCGCCGGGGCACTCGTTAGTTCTTTCTTCGTTCACGGAGTGAGCGATGGGCGCAGCCTACCACAAGGGTCGCGGCGCGACCTTGAACATGCCGGGGCGGTTCGAACGCGCGCACCGCGAGCCCGAAGCGGCGTTCGCCCACGAGCGCCGGCGCACCCGGGTCGGCGCCGACCGCTCGAAGACGATCATCGCCACCAACACCAGCCCCGACGTCGGCTTCGACCGCTCGATCAACACCTATCGCGGCTGCGAGCACGGCTGCATCTACTGCTACGCGCGGCCGACCCACGCCTATCTGGGCCTCTCGCCCGGGCTCGACTTCGAGACCGAGCTCGTCGCCAAGCACGACGCGGCCGTGCGGCTGGAGGCGGCGTTCCGCCAGCGCGGCTACCGGCCGGCGCCGCTGCAGCTCGGCGGGGTCACCGACGTCTACCAGCCGGTGGAGCGCGAGCTGCGGATCACCCGCCGCGTGCTGGAGGTGCTGCTCGCCTGGCGCCATCCGGTGCAGATCGTCACCAAATCGGCGAGCGTCCTGCGCGACCTCGACCTGCTCGCGGAGTTGGCGGCGCTGGGGCTCGCCGTCGTCGACCTCTCGGTGACCACCCTCGACGGCGAGCTGGCGCGGCGCCTGGAGCCCCGGGCGAGCGCGCCGCACCGCCGCCTGGACGCGATCGCGGCGCTCGCCGATGCCGGCGTGCCCACCGGCGTGGCGGTGGCGCCGGTCATCCCCGGGCTCACCTGCCACGAGCTGGAGGCGATCCTGCGCGCGGCGGCCGAGGTCGGGGCGGTGAGCGCCAGCTGGGTGCTCTTGCGTCTGCCCCACGAACTCCGGGAGCTCTTCGACGCCTGGCTCGCCGAGCATCGCCCCGAGCGGCGGGCGCGGGTGCTCTCGCTGGTGCGCCAGAGCCGGGGCGGGCGGCTCAACGATGCGGCCTTCGGCACCCGGATGACGGGCGAGGGGCCGATCGCCGAGCTCGTCGCCGCGCGGTTCGCCGCCGGGTGTCGCCGGTTCGGCCTCGCCGAGCGCGACCGCCGCCGCCTGCGCGCCGACCGGTTCGGCCCGCCGGAGGCGCGCGCCCAGGCCGATCTCTTCGCCGCGGCCCCCGCCGGCGCGCCAGAAAACGGTTGAGCCGGGCGGCAAAGTCGGGCGTTCTCGGCCTCCGCAACCGCTCGGCGAGAGAGACATGGCACGCTTCGCACACATTCTCGTGGTTCTGGAAGCCGACGAGGAGGTGAGCGCAGCGCGCAGGGAGTTGTTGGAGTTCGCCCGCGTCAACGCCGCCAAGGTGACCGTGGCCGGTACCTGCGAGGCGCCGGAACCGTCGCTCCTGGCGGCGATCTTCGACGGCCGGGATCACCGCGAGGCCCTACGCGAGCAGGTGCTCGAGCGGGTCGACGGCTTCGCGCAGCCGTTGGCGCAGGCCGGCCTGCGGGTCGAGACCGAGGTGATCGACGGCGACCCGCTCGAAGGCGTGTGCCATCTGGCCCGCTCGGGGCGCTTCGACCTCGTCGTCAAGCTCGCCACCGGCAACGATCCGGACGCGCCCTACACCTTCGGTCCGATGGACCGCGGCCTGTTGCGGTTGTGTCCGCTGCCGGTGCTGATCGCCAATCCCCACAAGGAAGAAAAGCCGCGCGTGCTGGTGGCGCTCGACGTCAACAACCCGGACTACGCCGATCTCAACCACCAACTCCTGCGCATCGCCGTCGCCCAGGCCGAGCTCTTCAAGGCCGAGTTGCACGTCGTCCACGCCTGGCGCCTGGTCGACGAATCCGCCTTTCGCACCGGCGCCTTCACCGAAGTGAGCGGCCAGAAGCTCGAAAGCTTCCGCGAGGCGGAGCGCCGGCGTCGCCACCGCGCCATTCAGGACCTCTTGGAGGAGCACGGCTCCAGCGAGATCGAGATCGTCGAGCACATCGTCGAAGGTTCACCGCCCCGCGCCATCGCCGCGGTCGCCCGGAGCACCGACGCCGATCTGTTGGTCATGGGTGCGACCCCGCGCCGGCGCATCACCAGCATCATGCTCGGGGACTGCGCGGTCGCCGTGCTCGGCGCGGTGAAGTGTTCGGTGCTGCTGGTGAAGTCCACCGACCTGGCGGAGTCGCTGCACGCGGAGAGCTGACCGCCGGCGCCGAGCCCGGGCCGGGCGCCGGCGACCGCGGCGGCGCTCAGCGGGTGATCACCCCGCAGGCGATGCGGGGCCCGGCGGCACCGGCGGGGTTGGTGACGTAGTCGTCGGGACCTTCGTGGATGACGATGGCGGCGCCGTCGTCGTCGAACAGGGCGTCGTCGAGGGCGAGCGCGGTGTTCAGCACCTCCTGTTGGAGCGCGCCGTCGGCCGGCACGTGCAGGTTGGGCATGTCGCCGGCGTGCATGCCGTCGTCGTCCATCAGGCCGTGGCCGGTGTCGGTCGGGTCGAAATGGCCCCCCGCCGAGGTGAAGGGCGGGATGCAGCGGCCGACGGCGTGGACGTGGAAGGCGTGCGCGCCCGACGGCAGGTCGCGCAGGTGCAGGTGCAACAGCACGCCGTGCGGCGTCTCGGTCAACGCCACCTGCCCGACATTGCGGCCCTCGGGGTCGTGCAACCGCGCCACCGCGTCCGCGGCGGCGGCGGGCGCGGCACCGAGCGCGAGGGCGGCGAGCCCGGTGAGCGTGGCCGGAAGGAGAGATCGCGACATCATGACGGGGTTCCTGCGCCGGTTCCGCCGCGGGGACGTCCGCGGCGCTCGACCCCTGAGCAACGCCGCGGGCGCGCCGAAATTCCCGCGGCAGCGACCTTTCGCCGATTGCTTCGAAGGTGGCGGCCCACCGCGCCTTCGGCGCCGTTTTCCAAGGCGGAACAAGGGGTTGGAGCGGCGGTGCGGGGGCGCGTGCGCGTCCGCGCCGTTGATCGTGATCAACGCCACCGGCGGACGGCCGTCGCATCGTCGCCGCGGCTCGGTCCCTCGTGGAGCCCGCTCATGACCAGCGCCCGCCTCGCCCTCCTCGTCGGCGGCAAGCTCGTGCTGCTCGGCCTCACGCTGCTCGCGGTGCAGAGCTTACTCCTGCCCGGCTGAACGCCGCTCAACCGCCCAGCCAGGTCTCCGGCGCCGGCCCCACCGGCACGATGCCGGTCGGATTGATGCTGGTGTGGCTGACGTAGTAGTGCCGCTTGATGTGGCGGAAGTCCGTCGTCGCCGCGAAGGCGTCGAGTTCCCACAGTCGCTTCAGATAGGCGAACAGCTGCGGATAGTCCGCGATCCGCCGCCAGTTGCACTTGAAGTGGCCGACATAGACCGGATCGAAGCGCACCAGCGTGGTGAACAGGCGGATGTCGGCCTCGGTCAGCCGCTCGCCGACCAGAAAGGTCCGCGTCCCCAGGTGGGCCTCCAGCGCGTCCAGGGTCGTGAACAGCGCCGTCACCGCCTCCTCGTAGGCCTCTTGCGAGGTGGCGAAGCCGGATTTGTAGACGCCGTTGTTGACGGTCGCGTAGATCCGCGCGTTCCAGCCGTCGATGTCGTCGCGCAGCTCGGCCGGATAGTAGTCGCCGGGGGTGGCGCCCAGCTGGTCGAAGGCGCCGTCGAGCATGCGGATGATCTCCGCGCTCTCGTTGGAGACGATCGTCGAGCGCTCCTTGTCGAACAGCGTCGGCACCGTAACCCGCCCCGTGTAGTGGGGGTCGGCCCGGGTGTAGATCTGGTGCAGGTAGTCGGCGCCGAAGAGGGGATCGGCGTCGGCGCCGTCCGCGGCGCGAAAGGGCCAGCCCTGCTCGGCCATGTGCCAGTGCACCACCGAGACGTCGATCATGTCTTCGAGGCCCTTGAGCCGGCGCATGATCAGCGTGCGGTGCGCCCAGGGACAGGCGAGCGAAACGTAGAGGTGGTAGCGTCCGCGGGCGGCCGCGAAGCCGCCTTCGCCGCTCGGTCCGGGCGCGCCGTCCGCGGTGATCCAGTTGCGAAAGGCGCTCTCCTGGCGCTGGAAGCGGCCGCCGGTGCTCGCGGTGTCGTACCAGCGGTCGTGCCAGACGCCGTCGATCAACAGACCCATGATGTTCACTCCGCGAACTCGCCGCTGCGGCGCGGCAGGTGGGCGCCCCGCACCGCGGCGCCCTCGGGTAGATGGTGCGCGGCAGCGGGCGCGACGAGGCTCCGGCGGGTGCCTGCAACGCGTCGCCACCGCGCCGGCGCTCAGCCCGGCTTGACGACCTCGAGCTTCACGGTGTTGCCGTCGAGGACCACCTTGCCTTGGTCTTCGAAATTGACCGTGATCTTGTTGTTGATCGCGGTCTGCACCATGCCGACGCCCCATTCCGGGTGTTCGGGGTGGCGCACCAGCGTGCCGGGGACGTAGACGCTTTCGAGCACGAGACCTCCGCGGACGGTGTGGGGGCGTCAGGCGCGAGCCTCGCAGAAGGCGACGACCGAGAGCCAGTCCGCGCGCCAGCTGCGGGCTTTGGCGCCGTCGAGATCGAACACCCCGAGGCCGTCGAGGGCGAGGTCGGCGTAGGCCGCGCGGTCGGCGACGCGACCGGCGAGCGGGTGGTCGAGCTCGGCGCAGAAGGCATCGAGCCGCTGCGCCGCGCGGGAGCGCGGTTTGAGGCGGTTGGCGAGCAGCCCCACCGCCTTCTTGCCTTTGCGGACCGGTTTCAAGGCGGCGAGTTTGGCGACCAGCGCGGCGGTGGCGGCTTCGTCGAACGCCGACGGCAACAGCGGCACCACCACCACGTCGGCGCCTTCGGCGAGCTCCTCGATACCGCCGCGCTTGAGGGCCGCCGGGCCGTCGACGACCAGGCGCTCCACCGCCGGCGCCTTGCCCGGTCCCTTGCTCCAGTCCAGCCCCCGGATCCCCGCCGCCGTCGACGGGCGCCGTTCGAGCCAGCCCAGGCTCGAGCGCTGGCGGTCGGCGTCGGCGAGCGCGGTGGTGAGCCCGGCGCGGGCGAAGGCGGAGGCGAGCTGGGTGGCCGTCGTGGTCTTGCCACAGCCGCCCTTGGTGTTGGCGACGACGACCGTCAGCACTTGGCGTGACCGCGCCAGAACGGCTCGGCCGCGACGAAGTCCTCCCAGTCGGCGACCAGTTCGGCGTCGCCCCGCGCCGCGGCGTGGCCGTACCAGCCGAGCACCAGCCCGCGGGCCTCGGCGAGGCGCGGGTCGTCGGGCTCGACCAGCTCGGCCAACAGCGTCTCCGCGGTCGCCGCGTCGTTCATGTGGCCGAAGGCGTCCTGCAGCGTCGACAAGCGTTTGAGGTAACGCTTCGCCGCCTTGTCCGGATAGACCTCGCGCATGAACTCGGCGGCGTAGCGCAGCTTCTTCAGGCTCTTGCGGACCTCGTGGCGGTGCTCGGCGTCGAGCTCGGCGAAGTGCCGGCCGCGCTTCTTCACCGCCTTGGCGCGCTTGTCCAACAGGCGCTCGGCGAACCGTCCGAGCGGCTCGGCGAGTGCCAGTTGGGTGGCGGTGTCGGCGTCGTCGTACCAGCCACGGGCCTGGATCCAGCGCGCCAGCCCCAGCACGAAGCGGGTCCAGCGCGCGCTCGCGATGGCGCGGCGCAGCCCGACATAGGCCTGCTCGCGGGCGTCCTCGGCGGTGGCGCGCAGAGCCGCGAGCGCGGCGTCGTTGGGCCGGGCCGCCGTCACCGGCGGCAGGGTCTCGGTGACGAAGACGTCGCGGTCACGCACCGGGCCGAGCTCGGCCATGACCCAGCGCGCCTCGTCGGTGAGCGCGGCGACGCGATCGGCGGCGAGCACCGGCTTGAACAGCGTCAGCGCCGAACGCAGCCGGCGCACGGCGACGCGCAGCTGGTGCACGCCTTCGGGGTCGCGGCCGTCGAAGGCGGCGTCGAGATTGCCCCAGATCTGGCGAAACACGCCGTCCAGAATGTGGCCGAGCGCGTCGCCGACGGCCTCGTCGCGGTCGAGGCGGGTCTTCTCCGCCTTGGCCCAGCCGGGGGCGGCGCCCGCGGCGAGTTCGTAGCCGCGCGCCGCCTTCGAGCGCGCGAGCAGGCGGGTGGCACCGGCGGCGACCAGGGCCTCGGCGATCTCGAACAGCGCCGCCGGCGGGCCGGCCTCGAGCTCGACCTCGATCTCCGCCACCGGCTCGGTGCGGTCGCCGGCGCGGATCTCACCCTCGTCCAGCGCCAGCTCGACCCGGCCGCCGCCTCCGTCGCCGGTCTCGACCACGCGGGTGCGGCGTTCGACGTCGGTGACGAAGATCGCCGCGAGCTCGTCGGCGAGCACGGCGCCGACGCGCTGCGCCACCGCCTCGCGGGGCAACCGGTCGAGGTCGGGGGCGAGGCCGGGGACCGCCGCCTCGTGCTCCAACCGTTCGAGCGGCCCGGCGGCGATCTTCAACGTCTGAGTGAAACCGCTGGCCTCCCGCCGCACCCGCAGTGCGGCGTCGCGGCGGGCCAGACGTCGATCGGCCGTATCGTAATAGACCGCCGTGAGGCGATCGGTCGCGCCTTCGCCGGCGCCGTCGAAGCGGGTGAAAGCGTCGTGGAGGGCGGTGGGCGCGGCGGTGAGTTTGAGCTCGAATTCGAGATGGGGTTCGCCGTGCGGCATGGTGATTTGCGACTCGTCCGTTTCGGTTGACGCGTCACTTGTGGGTGTGACGTCCGTAGACGAAACTGAAGAAGTCACCAGACCTCGGCAAGCGCGCCGCGGTCGAGCTCGAGGGCGGCGCGGGCGCGCTCCACGAGCCGTTCCGCCGTGACCCCGGCATCGAGGCGGCGCCAACCGATCGAGCCGGTATCCCGCGTCAGTTGGGCCCGAACCACACGCTCGTCGGCGTCGGAGGCGTCGCCATCGCGCGCGCGCACGCGCTCGACCAGCCGCTCGACAGGCGCCTCCAGCCACAGCCCGTCGAAGCGCACCCCGCACTCGCCGGCGAGGGCTTCCAGCGCCGCACGCTGCTCGCCGCGGCCGTGGACGGCGTCGACCAAGACGCTGGAGCCGGCGG
>JAAAPF010000282.1 GCA_009908425.1 Alphaproteobacteria bacterium | reverse complement strand
CTCGGGCAGCTCGCGCAGCACCTCGGCGCCGATGGCGGCGAGGTCGTCCGGGGTCGGCGCGCAGGCGCGGCGGAGATCGGGTCGCGAGGTCATGGGCGGCATGGTGCGTGGCGTCGCGGTACGCCACAAGCCCCCGGCGCGTTGACGGCGCGTTGACGGCGCGTTGACGGCTCCTTAACGCCCCGGCGCGAGCCTGAGCGGCGTCGTTCCAACGGATGTCCACCCATGCCGGTCCGGTCGCCGCGGTGTCGCGCGCTGCTCGCCGCCGTGCTGATCACGGTGGCGGCACCCGCCGGCGCCGGCGACCTCGACCGGCTGCTCGACCAGGCCGCCAGCGCGCTGCAGGCCGGCGACGACGCCCGCGCCCGGGTGCTGCTGGAGCGGGCGAGCGCGGTCGACGACGCCGATCCCGAGGTGTTCCTGGCGCTCGCTCGGCTGGAGCTGCGTCGCGGCGATCTCGCCGCCGCCGAGGCCACCGTGGGGCGCGCGCTCGCCCGCGCCCCCGACCACGCCGCCGCTCTCGCCCTCGCCGGCGACGTGCTGCGCGCGGCCGGCCGGCTGGAGGAGGCCCGTGCGCGCTACGACGCCGCGCTCGAAGCCGATCCCGACCAACCCCTGGCGCGCGCCGGCCGCGCCCGCCTGCACCTCGCGGACGGCGATCTCGAGGCCGCCGACGCCCTGGAGGTGCCCGCCGACGACCGCTCGCTGGCGCTGCGGCTGGCGTGGGCCGACGCCGCCGCCGACCGCGGCGAGCTCGAGGCCGCCGTCGCCAAGCTCGACGGCGTGCTCGCGCAGAACCCGGGCTGGTTGCCGGCGCTGTTGCGGCGCGGCGACTTCCAGCGGCGCCTGGGGCGGATGGCGGCGGCGAGCCGCGACCTCGAGCGCGCCGTGGGTCTGGCCGCGAGCGATCCGGCGCCGCGCTACCGGCGCGGGCTGCTGCGCCGCGATCTGCGCGACCTCGAGGGCGCCCTCGCCGACTTCGAGCGTGCCCTCGCGCTCGATCCGGACTTCGCCGCGGCCCATGTCGCGCGCGGGGCGGTCTATCAGGCGGCCGGTCGTCACGAGGCGGCGATGCGGGAATTCGACCGCGCCCTCGCGATCGCGCCCGCGGACGGCCACGCCCTCACCCACAAGGCGGTGAGCCGGTGCGCCCAGGGCGACTACGACCGCTGCCGCGCCGACGCCGAGCGGGCGGCCGCCGCGCGCCCCGGCGACTGGCGCGCCCATGTCGCGCGCGGCCACGCGCTGTTGGGGCAGAACGCGCCGGACGCCGCGGTGCGCGCCTACGGCGAGGCCATCGAGCAGGTGCCCGACGGTCAGGCGCGCTGGCTGCTCGCCCGCCTCCAGCGCCACATCCGCCCCCGCCTCGAGGCGCGCGGCGGCTTCAGCTGGGCGTTCCTCGCCGCCGAAGACGTGGGCGAGCTGGAGAGGCTGATGGCGGAGTGAGCCGGCCCCGGGCTCAGCGCTCCAGCGCCCGCCTCAGCCGCTCGTACTCCTCGACGTCGATCTCACCGCGGGCGAGCCGGGCCTTGAGGATGTCGAGCGGGTCGTCCCGCCGAGGCGTGGACCCCGCCTCGCCGCTCAGCCGTCGCGCCAGCGCCAACAACACCAGCACGACCGCCGCCACCAGGACGATCGTCAAGATCGTGCCCAGCCAGCCGCCGCCCCACATCATGGGGTGATCGCGCGGTCCCATGCCCTGGGCGTGGACGGCGGCGGGGGCGAGGGCGAGGAGCATGGCGAGCGTGCGCATGGTGTCGTTCCGTCTGCGGGCGTCGGCGACCTTCATGCGGGGTGCCGCGGCCGGCGTGTCAAGCGGCGTGGCCGGTGGCGGGGCTCGCGTCGCGTCGACGTGACGGCGGCGTCGGGTTATGCCCAGACCCGGGCGACGGCCCGCGCGGTCGGGCGCGACACCGGCGGGGAGGACACGGGCGATGCGATCGGTCTGGATCACGGGCGCCGGCACCGGCATCGGCCGTGCGATGGCGGTGCGCTTCGCCGCGGCGGGGGCGGTGGTGACGCTGACCGGCCGTCGGCGCGACCCCCTCGAGGCGGTCGCCGCCGAGATCGCCGCGGCCGGGGGCCGGGCGCGGGTGGCGCCCGCCGACGTCCTCGACCGCGACGTGCTCGCCGGCCTCGTCGACGCCCTGGTGGCGGAGACCGGCGCCCTCGACGTCGTCGCCAACAACGCCGGCATCAACGTCGCCGAGCGGCACTGGTCGCAGGTCGACCACGCCCGCTGGGACGAGCTCATCGACATCAACGTCAAGGGGGCGCTCAACGTCATCGCCGCGGCGCTGCCGCCGATGCGGGAGCAGGGCGGCGGCCTGATCCTCAATACCGCGTCCTGGGCCGGGCGGTTCTACTCCGACGTCTCCGGCGTCGCCTATGGCGCGTCGAAGCACGCGCTGATGTCGATCAACGCCAGCTTGAACAGCGAGGAGGGCAAGTACGGGATCCGCGCCACCGCCCTCTGCCCGGCCGAGGTGGCGACACCGTTGCTGCGCGAGCGGCCGCACTACGACGAGGAGCTCGCCGCCGGCGCGATCCAGCCGGAGGACCTCGCCGAGACCGCCCTCCACATCGCCCAGCTTCCCGCCCGCATCGTCGTCCACGAGATCGTGGTGGCGCCGGTGCGGCGATGAGCGCGCCGCCCACCGGACCGAACGCGGTGAGCGGCGCCGGCCGCGGCGCCGGTGTAACCGGCGCGTCTCGGCCGGCGTGAGCCCGAAGGTGGGCCCGTGACGGATCGGCCGTTGCCGACCTCGACCGAGGTGGTCGTCGTCGGTGGCGGCGTGGTCGGGGTCGCCACCGCCTGGTTCCTCGCCCGCCGCGGCGTGCCCGTCCTGCTCCTGGAGAAGGGCCGCATCGCCGGCGAGCAGTCCTCGCGCAACTGGGGCTGGATCCGCTGCCAGGGCCGCGATCCGGCCGAGCTGGCGCTGATGTGCGAGAGCTCGCGCTTGTGGGAGGAGATCGCCCGCGAGGTCGACGGCGACATCGGCTTTCGCCGCACCGGCGTGACCTACCTCGCCGAGAGCGACGCCGACAATGCCCGCTTCGAGGCCTGGCTCGCGCACGCCCGCGCCCACCAGCTCGACAGCCGCATGCTCACGCGCGCGGAGACCGATCGGCTCATCGGCGAGAACCGCATCGACCATCGGGGCGCGCTCCACACCGCGAGCGACGCCCGCGCCGAGCCCGCGGCGGCGGTGCCGGCGATGGCGCGCACACTCGCGGCCCGCGGCGTGGATCTGCGCGCGGGCTGTGCGGTGCGGGCGATCGAGCGCGCCGGCGGCCGGGTGACGGGGGTGGCGACGGAACACGGCCGGGTGCGCTGTCGGGCCGTCGTCGTCGCCGCCGGCGTCTGGTCGCGCCTCCTGTTGGTCGACGTCGGTCTCGCTCTGCCGCAGCTGGGCGTCGTCGCCTCGGCACAGCGCACGACCCCCGCGCCGCTCGTCACCGAGAGCGCGGTCGGGCGCGCGGCGGTGGCGCTGCGCCGGCGCGCCGACGCCGGCTACACCATCGCGCGCACCACTGCGGCCACCCACGAGATCCTGCCCGCGAGCCTACGCTGGGCGCGGCTGTACGCTCCCGTCCTGAAGCGCTGCTGGCGGACGACGAAGTGGCGCCTCGGGCTACCGTTCGTGGAGGCCCTGACCGCCGGCCGGCTCGACGGCGAGCGGGCGGGGCCGTTCGAGCGCACGCGCGTGCTCGACCCCGCTCCCGACCACGCCCTGCTCGACGACGTGCTCGCCGCCGCCGCGCGCTCCTGGCCGCAACTCGCCGGCGTCACCCCGGCGCAGCGCTGGGCCGGCGTGATCGACGTCCTGCCGGACGAGCTGCCGGCGCTGGGGCCGGTGCCCGACCGTCCGGGGCTGATCGTCGCCACCGGCTTTTCCGGCCACGGCTTCGGCATCGGCTCCGCCGCCGGTCGTGTCGCGGCCGAGCTCGCCGCGGGCGAGGGGGCGATCGACCTCGCGGCGCTCGCCCCGGAACGCTTCGGACCGGTCGGCGCCGGCGTCGGGGCGTGAACGGCGCACGGAGGTCGAACCAGCGACGACCAAAGTGGCGTAGACTTTGGTCTAATGAAAGGACCGGGGCGCCCTCCAGTGCGGCGGTTTTGCGCAGTTTTTCCTTCAAGTTGATTGCAAGGCTGGCCCGATCGCGCTTTCGGCGCGCCGAGGCGAGGCGTATGCTTCGACTTAGGTTGACATCGACCTTTGGAGATAGGCCATGACGGCCCTAATCGGCACCGCGACCTGCCCGCCGACGCTGTTGGAAGACTTCATGCACGTCGAGCTGGAAGTCATCGGCGCGTGCCGGACGGCCATTCCCGCCCTCGCCGGGCCGGAGGAGCGCGCGCTGGTGGTGGCACTGCGCGACGAACACGAGCAGGCGCTGCGCGAACTCAAGCGCCTCGCCCTGCGCTTTCGGGTCGATTGCCCCGAGGACGGCACCGCCAACGAGGCGCGGACGATCGGACGGATCAAGCTGGCGCGGCGGCGCGGCGGCGACGGTCGCATCCTGGAGGCGCTCGACGTCGCCCTCGGCGACGCCGCCGCCGCCTACGGTCGCGGCCTGCGCAACGCCGCCTTGCCCGAGACCCTGCGCCCGATCCTGGTCGCGGCGCGCGACGGCCTGGAGCGCCGGCGCGAGGCCATGCGCAAGGCCGCGCGGCTCGCCGCCTGAGGTCGGGCGGGCTCACTCCGCCGCGGCCCGCTCCGCTTCCAGCCGCCGCGTCGGCGCGCCCGGTACGCCGCCGACGCGCGCGGCCACGGCGTAGAGGCCGGGGACCAACAACAGCGTGATCGCGGTGGCGCCGACGATTCCCGCCATCACCACCGTGCCGATGACCATGCGGGACTCGGAGCCGGGGCCGACCGCCAGGGCGAGCGGAAGGGCGCCCGTGAAGGTCGCGATCGAGGTCATCAGCACCGGGCGGAAGCGCGCCCGCGCCGCCTCGACGATGGCGTCGCGGCGCTCGACGCCGGCGGCGCGGCGCTGGTTGGCGAAGTCGATGACGAGGATGCCGTTCTTCGCCAACAGCCCGACGACCAGAAGCAGCCCGATCTGGCTGAACACGTTGAAGCTCTGCCCGGTCGCCCACAGCGCCGCGAGCCCGGTGGTGAGCGCCAGCGGCACCGTCACCATGACGACGAGCGGATAGACGAAGCTCTCGAACAGCGCCGCCAGCACCAGGTAGACCACCACCAGCGCGAGCGCGAAGACCAGGCCGGTGCGCGCCGACGCGGTGGCGAATTCCTCGGAGACGCCGAGCCAGGAGATCCAGGCCTCGGCCGGCAGGCCGGCGCGGGCGATGGCGCCGAGCCGCGCGACGATCGAGCCCAGATCGGCGCCCTCGGCCGGCACCGCGGAGATCACCATCGAGGGGCGACGGTCGACGCGGCGGTAGCTGTCGGCGGTGCCGACCACCTCGCCGGTGACGACCTGCGCCAGCGGCACCAGCTCGCCGGCGGCGCTGCGCACGAAGATGGCGTCGAGATCCGCCGGCGTGTCGCGGTCGCCCTCGCGGCCCCGCAGCACGACCTCGTAGGTTTGGCCGCGGTCGTGGTACTCGGTGACGTCGTCGCCGGCGACGAAGACCCTGAGCGCGCGGGCGATCTCCCGCACCGACAGGCCCAGATCGGCGGCGAGGCGGCGGTCGATCGTGAGCTGGTATTCCGGGCTCTCGCGGTCGAATTCGAGTTCGACGTTGCGCAACGGCAGCTCGCGGACCTCGGGCAGGATCGCCCGCGCCCAGTCTTCCGCGGTGGCGTAGTCCGGCCCGCCGATCACCAGCTGCACCGGTTTGCCGAAGGCGTCGGCGACCAGGCTCGGCGGGCTGATCGGGGCGGCGCGCGCGCCCGGGATCGTCGTGATCGCGGGCGCGAGGCGGCCGACGAGCTCCTGCTGGCCGATCTCGCGCTCGCCCCAGACCTTCAGCTTGACGATGACGAGGCCCGACTGCACCTGCGGCGGGCCGCGCCGGCCGGTGCCGGCGATGGCGATGACGCTGTCCACCGGCCCGTCGTCGCCGGCGTATTGCCGGGCGATGGCGTCCACCGCGGCGACGGCGTCGCGGGTGCGCTCGATCGAGGCGCTCTTGGGCGTCGTGAGCGGGACGATGAAGACCGCGCGGTCCTCGGTGGGCGCGAGCTCGGCGGGCAGGTTCTGCACCAGCCACCAGCCCGCGGCAGCGGTCGCGATCACCAGCGGCACCGCAACCCAGGCGGCGCCGACCAGCCGCTCGACGATGCGGCCGTAGGCGTGGTTCAGCCGCTCGATGCCGGCGTGGACGCGGCCCAGCACGCCGCCCCCCGCGGTCGTGGTCTCGGCGAGCCGCGCGGCGAGCGCGATGCCGAGCGTCATGGCGAGAAAGGTGGAGAAGATGACGGCGGCGGCGAGGGCGATGGCGAACTCGGTGAAGAGCCGCCCGGTGGTGCCGCCCAGTGCCGCCACCGGCACCAGCACGGCGGCGAGCACCGTCGTCGTCGCCACCACTGCGAGGCCGACCTCGGCGCCGCCGCGGGCCCCCGCCAACAGCGGCGGCTCGCCGAACTCGCGGCGGCGGGTGACGTTCTCGAGCACGACGATGGCGTCGTCGACCACGAGCCCGATCGCAAGGACGAGGGCCAACAGCGTCAGCGTGTTGATCGAGAAGCCGAACGCCGCCAGCACCGCGAAGGTGGCGATGAGCGAGGTCGGGATCGTCGCCGCCGGCACCAGCGCCCCCCGCGCCGAGCCGAGGAAGAGGTAGATGACGACGATCACCAGCACCGCCGTGATCGCCAGCGTCTTCACCACCTCGCGCAGCGAACCCTGGATGAAGATGGTCTGGTCGTAGGAGATCTCGAGGGCGACGTCCTCGGGGAGCTGCGGCCGCAGGCGGTCGAGCTCGGCCTTGACGCGTTCGGCGACGGCGAGCGCGTTGGCCTGGGACTGGCGCACGATGCCGACGCCGACGGCGGGCTCGCCGTCCTTGAGCACGGCGCTGCGGTAGCTCTCCGCACCGCGCTCGACCCGGGCGATGTCGCGGACCGTGACCTGGGCGCCCTCGCGCTCGGCGACGACCAGATCACGGAATTCCTCGGCGTCGCGCAGCTTGGTCAGGGTACGGACCGCGATCTCGCTGCGGTTGGTCTCGATCCGTCCCGCCGGCAGCTCGACGTTCTCGGCGCGCAGGACCCGGGCGACGTCGGTGACCGTGAGCCCGCGCGCCGCCATCGCCTCGGCGTCGAGCCACAGCCGCATGGCGTAGCGGCGCTCGCCGCCGATGATCACCTGCGAGACGCCGGGGACGATCGACAGCGGGTCGCTCAGCCGCCGCACCACGACGTCGGTGAGCGCGCGGCGGTCGCGGACGTCGCTGGTGAGGGTGAGCCACATCATCGCCTGGGCGTCGCCGGCGGCCTTGGCGATCACCGGCTCCTCGACCTCGTCGGGCAGCTCGCCGCGTACGGCCGAGACACGGTCGCGCACGTCGGCGGCGGCGGCGTCGAGGTCCTGGCCGATCCGCATCTCGACCGTGATGTCGCTGAACCCGGCGCGGCTGGTCGAGGTGATGCGGTCGATGCCCTCGATGCCGTTGAGGTTGTCCTCGATCTCGCGGGTGACGTCGCGCTCCACGACCCGGGCCGAGGCCCCCGGATAGACCGTGGCGACCGAGACGATCGGCGGGTCGACGTCGGGGTACTCGCGCACCGGCAGCTGGGTCGCGGCATAGGCGCCGACGGCTAAGAGCAGCAGCGCGAAGGCGGCGGCGACGACCGGGCGGCGGACGGGCAGATCGAACGACCTCACGACGTCGTCTCCGAAGCGGGCCGGATCGGCGCCCCGTCGCGCAGTCTCTCGAGGCCGGCGGTGACGACGCGCTCACCGGCCCGGAGCGGTCCGCGCACCTCGATCCGGCCGTCGTCGCGCACGCCGGTGGTGACCTCGACGCGCTCGGCGGTGCCGTCCGCGGCGCGGAAGACGTAGGTTCGCTCGCCGACGCGCAGGAGCGCCGTCTCGGGCACGAACAGGGCCTCCGCGCGCACCGCCACGGTGAGCGCCACGTCGACGAAGGTGCCGGGCCGGTGCCGCCGGGGATCGGGGGCGGCGAGGGGGGCGATCGCGGTGAAGGTGCGGGTGGCGGCGCGGGCCGCCGGCGTGAGCGCGGTCACGTTCAGGGTCTGCTCGCCCAGCACGACCTCGGCGCCGGGCTCGACCCGATCGGCGATGCGCTGCGGCACGTCGAAGTGCACCTCCAGGGAATCGACGCTGTAGAGCGGCGCGATCGTCGTGCTCGGCTGGACGAAGCTGCCGGGGCTGACCTCGACCACGCCGACGCGGCCGGCGAAGGGGGCCAGCACACGGCGATCGCGCAGCCGCACCCGCGCCCGCTCCAGCTCGGCCTCGGCGCTCTCGTAGGCGGCACGTGCGGTCTCGACCCGTTGCTCCGAGGCGAACTCCTCGCCGGCGAGTTGGCGGGCGCGCGCGAGTTCCGCTTCGGCCTCGGCGAGCGCGGCCTCCGCGGCGGCGACGGCGGCGCGCTCCTCCTCCTCTTCGAGCCGCAGGACGAGGTCCCCCCGTGCCACTTCGTCGCCGTCCTCGATCGGCAGCTCGGCGACGATGCCCGCCGCCTCGACGGTGAGCGCGACGCTGTCCCGGGCCACGATCTCACCGACGGTGCGGAAGCGCTCGCGCGCCGTGTCGCTGGTGACCGGGGCCAGCTCGACCACGCTCACCCGCGGTGTTCCGCCGGCCCGGTCGGTGCCGGAGGCGGCGTCGGGTTGCCACCACCACCAGCCCGCCGCGACCAACGCGGCGGCGACGAGCACCACCGCGGCGACTGCCATCCTCATGTTGTCTCCAAGGGGAGCCGACCCGGAACAGTTGCGGGAACGGCGGGTGGGTTCGAAAGTTCCATGGCGCGACGGCCGGGCGCCCGGGTGCAAGGCGCCGGGTTCAGGTTCGATTCACGGTTCGGGCGCGAGGCTCGCGCCGACCACTGACGAGGGAGATCGACATGATGAACGGGCCGCTTCGCACGGCCGCGCTCACCATGGTCGCCGCCACCGTCGCGATCGCGGGTTCCGCGCTCGCCCCCGGTGACGCGGCGGCGCAAACGGTGCAGAGCCAGCTCCGCGAATTGCAGGGGGCGGACTACAGCGAGGGCTACGCGCCCTTGGTGAACGCGGTCATGCCGGCGGTGGTCGCCGTCCGGGTCGAGCGCCAGCCGGAGCAGACCGCGCAGAACATGCCGTTTCAAGGCAACCCGAGCATGCGCGAGTTCTTCGAGCGCTTCTTCGGCGACCCCGAAGGTCCCGGCCCCGGACCCGACGGACCGCCGCGAGGGCGGCCCCAGATGGGCCTCGGCTCCGGGTTCATCATCTCCGAGGACGGTCTCGTGGTGACCAACGCCCACGTCGTCGGCGACGCCACCGACGTCGAGGTCCAGCTCGACGACGAACGCACCTTCGACGCCGAGGTCCGGGGCGTCGACCCGCTGACCGATCTCGCGCTGTTGGAGATCGATCCCGACCAGCCGCTGCCCTACGTCACGTTCGGCGACAGCGACGAGGTCCAGGTCGGCGACCGCGTCGTCGCCATCGGCAACCCGTTCGGTCTCGGCGGCAGCGTGACCTCGGGGATCGTGTCCGCCTTGAGCCGCCGGATCGGGGCCGGACCCTACGACGACTTCCTGCAGATCGACGCGCCGATCAACCGCGGCAATTCGGGCGGACCGACCTTCGACCTCGAGGGCAACGTCGTCGGCGTCAACACCGCGATCTTCTCGCCCTCCGGCGGCAGCATCGGGATCGGCTTCGCCATCGCCTCCAACCTCGCCCGCGACGTCGTCGCCGATCTGCGCGACGACGGGCAGGTCAGCCGCGGGTGGCTGGGCGTCGGGATCCAGGATCTCGAGCCTCAGCTCGCCCGCGAGCTCGGCCTCGATCAGGACACCTCCGGCACGGTGGTGACCCAGGTCCAGCCGCAGAGCCCCGCCGATCGGGCCGGCTTTCAGACGGGCGACGTGATCACCGCGCTGAACGGCGAGACGGTCGAAGGCGCCGGTGCCCTCAGCCGCGAGGTCGCCGCCCTCGATCCCGGCGACAGCGCGACCTTCACCGTCGTCCGCGGCGGCGACCAGCAGCAGCTCGAGGTCGACCTCGCCGAGCGGCCGCGAGGCGAAATCCGGATGGGACAAGGGCCAGGCCAGCAGCAGCCGCAAGAGCCCGACGATTCCGACACCGCCTCGCTCGGGCTCGCCCTCGCGCCGTTGAGCGAGGAGGTCCGCCGGGAGCTCGGCATCCCGGCCGATCAGGGCGTCGCCGTCCGCGCCGTCGAGCCCGGCGGTCCGGCGGCCGAGGCCGGCCTGCGCGAGGGCGACGTCATCTTGGAGATCGGGCGCGAGCCGGTCGCCTCGCCCCAGGAGGCGGCGCAACGCATCGCCCGCCTCGCCAGGAACGAGCGCGAACGGATGTTGCTCTTGATCAATCGTGGCGGCGGTCAGCGCTTCGTCACCGTCCCGCTCGACATCTCGTAACGGCTGCGTCCCTCGATCACCCCGGCTGGGGCCGGTCCCGTGACGGGCACCGGGCCCCTTTTGGCTGTTCCCGTTCTGACCGGCTACCTCGTGCAGCGGCGCGTTCGGAGCATTCACGTCCGAACGCGCCGCCGATTTGGCGTGTCGAAAGGGCCGGCGGAGCGTGTTACCGCCCCCTGTCACCGCAACGAGGGTCGGCTCGGACGATGCGAAGCCTTGCGACGCCGACGCTGATCGCCGTCATCGCCGGCACGACGTCGAGCGCCCTGGCGATCGACGCGCCGAAAACAACGCCGGCGCGCTGGGGCGTGCTCGTCTACGGCGGCGTGCTCACCGCCGGCGACTGGAAAGAGGCGCTCAGACCCGATCGTGTCGAGTTCGAGGACTCCCAACTCGTCGGCGTCGGCGTGT
>JAAAPF010000016.1 GCA_009908425.1 Alphaproteobacteria bacterium | reverse complement strand
GTCCGCCTCGACCGCCTGCGCGTTCAGAAGATGCAACGACGTCCTCCGCTGGTCTCGGGCGCGCGGAGGTGAGCCGCGCCGGGCGCTCGCGCCAATCCGCCTTAAGGCTTAGACGGCGCGGCTGTGACGATCGGCCCCGGCGTCGAGATAGGTGTCGAAGGCGGCGGCCGCGAGGCGCAGGAGCGACCAGTGGCTCTCGGGCACCCGGAACCGCACGCCGTCGGTCTCGACGATGCCGTCCTCGACCAGGGGCGCCATCCGGTCGCGGGCGGGCTGCAGGCGCTCGCGGTCGAGGCCGCGGGCGCGCGCGATCTCGTCGAGATCGACCCGCCCGCCGCACATCAGCCGCTCGATCACGAGCCGGCGGGCGAGGTCCTCGGCGGTGACCGGCCGGCCCTTGGAGATCGGCAGCTCGCCCGCCTGCACGGCCTTCCGGTAGTCGCCCAGGTGGTGGTGGTTCTGGGCGTAGCCCTGGGGCAGCGAGCCGATGGCGGTGGTGCCGAGGCCGACGAGCGCGTCGGCCGGATCGACGGTGTAGCCCTGGAAGTTGCGGTGCAGCGTGCCGTCGGCCGCGGCCTTGGCCATGGCGTCGTCGGGGTGGGCGAAGTGGTCGAGCCCGATGCGGACGTAGCCCGCCGCCTCGAGCGCCTCGCGCATGGCCTCGAACTGCGCGGCGCGCGCCGTGCCGTCGGGCAGCGCGTCCTCGGGCAGGAGCTGCTGGTGCTTGCGCATCTGCGGGACGTGGGCGTAGCCGAAGACCGAGAGCCGGTCCGGGCGCAGCTCCAGTACCTTCTCGGCGTCGGTGCGGCAGTTCTCCTCGGTCTGGTACGGCAGGCCGTAGATCAGATCGAGGTTGAGCCCGTGGATGCCGGCGGCGCGCAGGCCGTCGGCGGTGGCCTTCGTCACCGCGAAGGGCTGCACCCGGTTGATGGCGCGCTGGACCTGATCGTCGAGCGACTGCACGCCCAGGCTGGCGCGGGTGAAGCCCATGGCGGCGAGGCCGCGGATCAGCGCGTCGTCGCAGGTCCGCGGGTCGAGCTCGAGGGCGACCTCGGCGTCGCGGGCGAAGGGGAACTCGCGGTGGACGGCGTCGAGCACCCGCTCGAGCCCGGCGACCCCGATCGCCGACGGCGTGCCGCCGCCGAAATGCAGGTGCACGACGTCCGGCCGCGTCGTCATCGCGCCGGTGACGAGGCCGATCTCGGTCAATAGCAGGTCGACATAGGCGTCGAGGCGGCTCTGGTTCTGGGTGATCGTGGTCGCACAGCCGCAGTACCAGCAGAGCTCGGCGCAGAAGGGGATGTGGGCGTAGAGCGAGAGCCGCGTGTCCTGCGGCATCGCCCCCAGCCACTGGCGGTAGGTCGGCGCGCTCAGGGCGTGGAAATGCGGGGCGGTCGGGTAGCTGGTGTAGCGCGGGACCTTCTGATCCCCGTAACGCAGCGCCAACGCCTGGGCCGTGGCCATGCCCCCTCCTTCCGTCCTTCGCACGACTCGACCGTCTCACCCGCCGGCGGGCGGAGGATGCGGTCGCGATTCCGGTCGGTCCTCGCCGGAACCCGCCTTCAATGTTTGAACCAGCCCGGCGGTGACAAGGACGACCTCCGTCGCCCCCGCCGCCAGGCGCTGGTGCAGCCGGCCGGCCTCGTCGACGAAGCGCCGCGCCAGCGCGTTGGTCGGGATCACGCCCGAGCCCACCTCGTTGCTCACCAGCACCACGGGGCCGCGCCGGGCCGCGAGCGCGGCCTCCAGCTCGTCGACGGCGGCGGCGACGTCGCGCTCGGCGACGAGGAGATTGCTCAGCCACAGCGTCAGGCAGTCGACCAGCAGCGCCCGGCCGTGGGTGCCGGCGTCGGCGATCGCGGCGGCGAGCTCCAAGGGCGCCTCGACCACCGCCCAGTCGTCGCCGCGGCGGGCGCGGTGGTGGGCGATGCGCGCGCGCATCTCGTCGTCCCGGGCCTCGGCGGTGGCGACGTAGACCGGGGCGAGGCCGGTCGCCGCGACCCGCCGCTCGGCCCAGCTGCTCTTGCCCGAGCGCTGACCGCCCAGCGCCAGCACCAACGGCGGTGCTGCGGGACGGGGCTCGGCGGCGACGCCGGGTGTCAGCACGCCGCCTCGTCGCCGCGCTCCGCCGCCACCGCGCGGGCGCGGGTGACGAGCGCGATCAGCGCCTCGCGCGCGGCCACCGGGTCGTCGACCGGGGTGTCGAAGGTGATACGGGCGGTCTCACCGCCGCGGCGCAGATCGATGCCGTCGCGGTCGACGCCGGTCAGCCGCCAGCCCCGCCCGCCGCGGCCGGCGAGGTGGTTGGCGTAGACGTCGACCGCATCGCCGTGGTCGGTGTTCATGTGCTCGACGATGCCGGCCTCGGCCTCGGCGAGGGCGGCGCTCGCCGCCGGCGCGCCGACGACGTCGTCGCCCGCGAGCCAAAAGGCGCGGGCGAAGCCGCCGATCAGATGGGCCTGCTCGACCCGCATCGCCCAGTAGGCGAAGTCGCCGAACCCCTCGTACCGGCCGGCGCCCGGATGGCGGGCGAGGTAGCGCGCGCGCAGCGCCGGGCGGGCGTCGTCGGCGACGGGGGCGAGCCGGCCCATGAGCGTCAGTCGTTCGCCGGCCATGCGCTCGTCGACGCCGTAGGTGTTGTCGAAGAGGAGCGAGGCGCGGCCGTCGGCGTGCAGGTTGCGGGTGTGGTCGGAGAGCTCCGACAACAGCAGCACCGGCGTGGCGTCGTGGCCCACCGCGCAGGCCACCAGCGAGGCGTAGGGCCAGCCCTGCCGGTCGCGGGCGAGGGTGGCGAGCGCGGCCATCGGCACGCTGCGCAGGACCCGGCGCGCGGTCGCCGCAGGAGTCTCGGTGTGGTCGTCGGTGTCGGTCATGGGCGCAGGCTGCGCCCGCGCGCCCGGGCGGTCAACGCGGCGCCGCGAAGCGCCACACCGCGTCCGCCGTCGCGCGCACCAGCCGGCCGGCTTCGACCAGCCGGTTCAGGTGCGCCAGCGTCTCGCCCAGGGCGAAGCGGAGCTGGTGGACGTCGTCGACCCGCGGAAACAGCGCGCCCATCACCTCGAACGCCGTCGCACCGCCGCCGACCGCCGCGGCGGCGGCGTCGAGCCGGTCGTCGTGGAAGCGCACGAGGGCGTCGATCCGGCCGTGCAGATCCTCGAACGGCCAGTCGTGCGCCGGTAGCACCAGGGTCTCGGCCGGCAGCGCGCGCAGGCGCTCCAGGCTGCGGGTGAAGCGCGCCAGCGGGTCGGCCGTGGGCGCCTGCGGCCACACCGGCACGTTGGGCGAGATCCGCGGCAGGATCTGATCGGCGGCGAGCAGCAGCCGGTCCTCGGCGCACCAGAGGCAGGCCTGCGCCGGGCTGTGGCCTTCGCCGATCAAGACGTCGAAGCGGCGCCCGCCGACGTCGAGGACGGCGCCCGGCACCAGCGGCGTGAAGGTCGTGGGCGGCGGGGTGACACGGCGCGGATAGACGTGGCCGTCGGCCTCGAGCGACTGCAGCCGCGCCGCGTCGACGCCGGCGGCGCGGTAGAACGCCATCGCCGTGGCGAGGGCGCGGCCCGGATCCTCGGCGACGAGGTAGCGGGCCATCAGCCACTCGGTCTCCACCATCAGGAACGCGGCGCCGGTGCGGGCCGTGAGCCAACCGGCGAGACCGACGTGGTCGGGGTGGAAGTGGGTGACGACGAGCCGGCGGATCGGCCGCGCCCGCAACGGCCCGTCCAGGAGCGCGCGCCAGACGTCCTTCGAGCGCGCGTCGCCGAAGCCGGTGTCGACCACCGTCCAGCCGTCGCGGTCGTCGAGGGCGAAGAGGTTGACGTGGTCGAGGGCGAAGGGAAGGGGAAAGCGCAGCCACAGGATGCCGGGCGCGACCTCCACGGCCTCGCCGGGCCGCGGCGGGTCGGGGCCCGTGCGCGGGGCGGGTTCGGGTGTCATGCGGCGGCGTGGAACTCCAGCGACAGTCCGAGCGCGGGGGCGGCGGTGCCGAGCGAGCCGTCGGCGCGCCGGCGCACCGGCCGGCCGCGCGCGGTCAGGGTCTCGGCGGTGCGCGCGGGGTCGGCGACGGCGAGGGCGAGCGCCACGATCCGCGGTGCCGGGACCGGGTCGTCGAGCGTGCAGGTGAGATCGGGGTGCAGGAGCTCGACGTCGCGCGCCGACGCCAGCAGCAGCGTCGCGCCCGCCTGACGGAAGGCGACGACGGCGTCGGTGCGGGTGATCGCGGCCTCGCCGAAGAGCCCGGCGAGCGCCTGCGCCACCGCTTCGGGCTCGGCGACGACGCAGGTGGCGCCGGTGAGGGCGAGCGCGCCGTTGGGGTGACGCAGTGCCGCCGCCGGGCGCAGCGTTTCCGGCGTCAGCGTCCGCGCCCGCACCAGCGGCAGTTCGCCCGCCGCCAGCGGCGTCTCGGCGAAGGCGAGCCGGGCGCTACCCGTGACCTCGCGCGTCGCCGGGGCGGCGTCGTTGGCGGCCGCGTGCTCGCTGGTGTCGACCACGCCCACCGCCGCGAGCGCGGGCGTCGTGGCGGGCTCGAACTCGAGATGCTCGAACGGGAAGGCGACCCCGCGCCAACCCGTCGCGCCCAGCGGCACCGTCGCGAAACCCAGGCGATCCAGCGCCGCCGTGGCGGCGTCGAGGTCGGGCACGCCCAAGCGCAGGCGATCGAGCCGCGTGCGCAGCGGTTCCAAGGTTGCGGTTCTCCCGCGGCTGCCTCACGGTATCCAGGTCTCCGGGCCCCGCCCGAACCGTTGTCGTGTTGGCACGGGACCGTGCGCCATGTCGATCGCTTTGCTCTGCGCCATCCCGCCGGAATGGCGCCACCTTCACGACGCCATGGCCGGCGTCCGCAGCGAGCGGGTCGCGGGCCTCGACTTCGTGCGCGGCCGGCTCGACGCCCACGACGTGGTGCTGGTCCAGGCCGGCATCGGCAAGGTCAACACCGCGATGGTGACGACGCTGTTGGTCGAGCGCTTCGGCGCCGAGATCGTCCTGTTCTCCGGCGTCGCCGGCGGGCTCGACCCCGAGCTCGCCATCGGCGACGTCGTGGTCGGCGTCGAGACCTACCAACACGACGCCGGCGTCATCGACGACGGCGAGTTCCAGCCCTACCAGGCCGGCCACGTCCCCTTCTTCAACCCCACCGACCGCTTCGGTTGGCGCGCCTCGGACGGCCTGGTCGCCAAGGCCCGCGCCGCCTTCGCCGACATCGCGCTGCCGCCGTTGAGCCGCGAGGCCGGGGGTCCGGGGCGGCCGCCGGTGGTCACCTTCGGCACCGTCGTCAGCGGTGATCAGTACATCCACTGCGACGCCACCCGGGTGAAGCTGCACGAGCGCTACCGGGCCCAGGCCGCGGAGATGGAGGGCGGCGCGCTCGGCCAGGTGGCGGCGGCGATGGGCGTGGACTGGCTCGACATCCGCGCCTTGAGCGATCTCGCCGGCGCGACCTCGCGCTTCGACTTCGCGAGCTTCGTCGACGAGGTGTCGGCCAGCTCCGCCCGCCTGCTGCGTCGCCTGCTGCCGGAACTCTGAGCGCGCCCATGCACGCCGTCGCCGCGCTTTCCGCCTTCGATCTACCGTTCCTGCGGCCCACGCAGGACGCCTTTTGGCAGTTGGTGCGGCGCGCGCTCGCCGCCCGTGGGATCGAGGACACGCCGGCCAAGCTGACCCGGCCGATCGACGAGCGCCGGCTGTGGAGCCACCCGGCGATCGTGCTCGGCCAGCTCGACGCCTACCGCTTCGCCCAGGTCTTTCCGACCACGCTGGTGGCGATCGGCGCCCCGCACTACGCCTGCGAGCGCTGCGACGGCGCCTGCTACCGCGCCGTCGTCGTCGTCCGCGACGGCGACGACATCCAGGCCTGGACCGGCCTCGAACAGAAGACCGCGGCGGTCGAAGGCCTCGACCATCTGGGCTCGTGGCGGTTGTTCAAGGCGTGGGTGCAGGGGGTGGTCGACCCGGCGTCGTTCTTCGGCCGCGTGGTCATCAGCGGCGGCTCGGTCGAGAGCTTGAGCCTGGTGCGCTCGGGTGCGGCCGACTATGCCGTGCTGGATTGCGTGTCGTGGCAGCTGGTGCGCGAGCACCTGCCGGCGGTGGCGCGCGGACTGCGGGTGTTGGCCGAGACCGACCCCGGCCTGGCGCCGCCCTTCGTCACCTCGGCCGCGCGCGGCGACCGCGAGCGCCACGCCATCTACGAGGCGGTGGCCGCGGTCGTCCACGCCGACGAGGCCGCTGCGATCTGCCGCCGCCTGCGGCTGACCGACGTGGAGCCGGCCGCGATGCTGGCCTACGACGCCGAGCCGCGACCGGTGGCGAGCACCGTCACCCTGTTGTCGGCGGCGCGAAGTCAGCGAGGAAGCTGAGCAGCACCTCGCCGGCGGTGACGAGATCGCCGGCGGCGACCTCCTCCGCCGGGTTGTGGCTGACGCCGTCCTTGCAGCGCACGAACAGCATGCCGACGGGGGCGACCTGGTGCAGCGACAGGGCGTCGTGGCCGGCGCCCGAGAACAGCTCGCGCACCGGATATCCGGCCTCCGCCACCGCGCGCGCGAGCGCCGCGCGCAGGCCGGGGTCCATGACGCAGCCGGCCGAGCGGTAGATCCGCTCCATCTGCACCCGCACGCCGCGGCGCGACGCGATGGCGTCGAGCGCCGTCACCAGCGCGGCGTGGGCGTCGTCGTGGCGGGTCTCGTCGGGGGCGCGCAGATCGACGGTGAAGGTGACCGCGCCGGGGATGACGTTGATCGCGCCGGGCGCGACCTCGAGCTTGCCGGTGGTGGCGACCACGCCGTCGCCGGCGGCGGCGACGGCCTCGCCGGCGAGGATCATCTCGGCGGCGGCGGCGAGGGCGTCGCGGCGGCGGTCCATCGGTACCGTGCCGGCGTGGCCGGCGGTGCCGGTGACGGTGAGGCGGTGGCGGCTGCCGACCGCGATGGCGGTGACCACGCCGACCGGCAGGTTCTCCGCCTCGAGCACCGGGCCCTGCTCGATATGGGCCTCGACGTAGCCGAGCAGCCGCGCGGGGTCGTAGCGACAGTCGGCGATCGCGTCCGGCTCGAAGCCGGCCGCCGTCATCGCGTCGCGCATCGTGACGCCGTCGGCGTCCGGCCAGTCGAGCACGGCCTCGTCGAACCCCCCCGCGAGCGCCCGGCTCCCCATCATCGAGGTGCCGTAGCGGGTGCCCTCCTCGTCCGAGAAACAGACGACGTCGAGGTGGTAGGGCAGCCGCGTGCCGGCGGCGGCGAGGGCCTCGACGCAGGCGATCGCGACGAGCACGCCCATCGCCCCGTCGTAGCGTCCGCCCTGGCGGACCGTGTCGTGGTGCGAACCCACCAGCAGCACCTTGGCCGCCTCGCCGGCGGCGGGATCGGCGGCCCAGCGCCCGATCAGGTTGCCGGCGGCGTCGACGCGGGTGGTCATGCCGGCCTGATCCATCCAGGCCCGCAGGCGCTCCAACGCCTTCAGGTGCTCGGGGGTGGCGAACAGGCGGGTGACGCCGGGGCCGGGCTCGCTGATCGCGGCGAGTTCGCCGTGGCGGGCGACCAGGGCCTCGGCCACGGCGGCGGGGAGCGCGGGCGCGGTCATGGGCCCGGCCCCTCGGGCAGGTCGCGCCCGGCGGCGAACGGAGGGCCGCGGTCGAGCGCGGCGGTGCACGCCGCCGGGTCCACCAGGGCGTCGCGCGCGGTCTTCACCAGGAGCGCCCACGGTGCCATCGCGGCCAGGACGTCGGGGGCGACCATCGCCCGGGTCGCGGGCTTGGCGGGACGGCTCGACGAGGCGGTGCCGGCCTCTGCCGGCGTCGTCGCGGGTCCGACGTGGCACACCGCGCCCTCTCCCCCGCCGGCCGCCCGGCGACGGCGGTGGTGGTAGCGGATCTCCCGTCCGCAGTCGCGGGCACGCCGCGCCGCCGCCGACGGGCCGGGGACGGCGATGTCGGCCACCGCTTCGGTCGCCACCGCGGGCGCGCCGCCCACCCGCAGCCCGCGCGCCGCCGCGGCGTCGGAACCGCTGGGCTCGAACCCTACCGAAAAGGTGGTCGCGATCTCGACGTTTTCGGGAACATAGGGGAGGCGCGCGGCGTCCCATCTTATATCGCAAGCGGCGATCACGCCGTCGGCGCCGGCGCGGCCGGCCCGGATCTCGTCCTCGCCGAGGGCGTGGTCATCCTCGTTCACGCGTGCGTCGTAGCCGGTGACCAGCCGCTCGGTGACCGCGGGGGGCAGCCGACGCGTGACGAAGAGGGTGAGGCGCGGATCGCTCATGAACTTCCTTCGGCGTGACCTCTGGGGCGGACGGGTGGCGCCCTCCGCTGGTAGCGCAGGCGCGGACGCCTCGCCAGCGCCGAAGCCGCGAGCGGGCGCTCCGCGCCCCGGGCGGCCGCCGCGTCGCCTGGCGGGGCCGGCCGTCGCGCTGGCGGCGGCGGGCGGCCTGGTCGCCGGGGCGGCAACCGCCGCACCCGCCGACATCGCGCCGCATCGCGCCTTCTACGAGCTGCACCTCGCCGGGCGGTCGAGCACGCTGGTCGACGCCGAGGGAGCGCTCGCGGTGGAATGGCGCGCCCACTGCGGCGGCGTCACCAGTCGCCAGCGGCTGGGGTTCGTCGGCAACCTCCTGCGCGGTGGCGAACTCGACTACGACGTCCGGGTTTCCACCTGGGAGGCCGCCGACGACCGCCGCATGCGGTTCAGCATGCGGAGCTATCAAGACGGCCGCCTGGTGGAGGAGTACCGCGGCCAGGCCCGGATGCCCGAGGGCGGCGGTCCGGGGCGGGCGACCTACACCGTGCCGGCGGGCGTCGAGATGCGGCTGCCGCCGGACACGCTGTTTCCCACCGGCCACATGGAACAGCTTATCGACCAGGCCGCGGCGGGGGCGGCGGTCGCGAGCACCGCGCTGTTCGACGGCGCCGGCGTCGGCCGCGACGCCTTGACCTTCGTGACCGCCGCCATCGGCGACCCGATAGCCGCCGCCGGCGACGACCAACAGGCCTGGCCGATGGCGCTGGCCTATCACGCCCTCGCCGAGGGCGACGCCGACGCCCCGCTGTTCGAACTCAGCTTCGACCTCTCGGAGGAGGGGGTGATGCGCAACGTGGTGCTGGACTACGGCCCCTTCGCGCTCCGCGCCCGGCTCAGCCGCTTCGAGCGGTTGAGCCCGCCGCGCTGCGAGTGAGCGCGGCGTCGCGGCCGAGCCAGGCCGCCCCGCGCACGCCCGAGCTGTCGCCGTGGCGTGCCGGCTCGAGGCGGGTGGCGACGGCGTCGGCGAAGACCCAGTCCGCCCACCGCGCCGGCACCTCGCGGTAGAGCGCGCCGAGCCCCGATACCCCGCCGCCCACGACGACGACGTCGGGATCGAGGAGGTCGAGCACGGTGGCGGTGGCCTTGGCGAAGCGCTCGACATAGGCGGCGATCACGGCCTCCGCCCCGGCCTCGCCGGCGTCCGCCGCGGCCGTCAGGGCCTCGCCCCTGACCGGGCGGCCGAGGGCGGCCTCGGCCTCGCGGGCGAGCCCGGTGCCGCTCAGCCAGGTCTCGATGCAGCCGCGCTTGCCGCACCAGCAGGGCGGGCCGGGCCACTCGTGCTCGTCGGGCCAGGGCAGCGGGTTGTGGCCCCACTCGCCGGCGATGCCGTTGGCGCCGCGCAGGAGGTGGCCGTCGACCACCAGCCCGCCGCCGGTGCCGGTGCCGACGATGACGGCGAACACCACCGCCGCGCCCGCACCGGCGCCGTCGGTGGCCTCCGACAGCGCCAGGCAGTCGGCGTCGTTGGCGCAGGCGACGGGGCGCGCCAGGGCGGCCTCGAGGTCGCGGCCGAAGGACCGGTCGTTGAGCCAGGTGGAGTTGGCGTTGCGCACGCGGCCGGTGCGCGGCGACAGCGAGCCGGGGTGGCCGACGCCGACGGTGGCGGGGACGCCGAGGTCGCTCTCGGCGGCCGCGACCAGCTCCTTCACCGCCCGGACCGTCGCGTCGTAGTCGTCACGCGGCGTCGGCGTCCGCCGCTTCCCCCGGGTCGTCCCGTCCGCCTCCAGGGTGACGATTTCGATCTTCGTGCCGCCCAGGTCGACGCCGATCGCCGGGCCGGTCATGGTCCCGCCGGCGCTACTTCATCTTGGATTCGGTGAACTCGACGTGCTTGCGGATCTTCGGATCGTATTTCTTGAACTTGAGCTTCTCGGTCGTGTTACGGGTGTTCTTCTTCGTGGTGTAGAAGTACCCGGTGCCGGCGCTGCTCACGAGCTTGATCAGCACGGTCGTCGGCTTGGCCATCGGTGGTTCCTCACGGGCGTATCGAGCCGCGGGAACATGCGAGGGCGGCCCCGAGGTGTCAACCGCGCCGGCGGCGGGGGTGGCGCTGCGGGCGGTCGATCCGCCGGGCGTGGCGGCGCGACGGGGTGCGCTCGGTGACCGCGGTGTGGTCGGTGACGCGGCCGACCAGCCCGCCCTGCAGGCTGTCGGCCTCGACCAGCTCGATCTCGACGCGGTCGCCGATGCCCAGATGCTCGCCGGTGCGGGTGCCGAACAGCGCGCTCTGCGCCTCGTCGTAGACGAAGTATTCCGCCCCGAGCGTCGCCACCGGCACGAAGACGTCGGCGCCGGTGTCGTCCAGGCGGATGAACAGGCCGGGGCGCTGGACGCCGCCGATGCGGCCGTTGAACCGGGCGCCGATGCGGTCCTTCAGGTAGTAGGCGACGAAGCGGTCGGTGGTCTTGCGCTCGGCCTCCATCGCCCGGCGCTCCGAGGTCGAGACCTGCTGGCCGAGTTCGCTCAAGGGCTCGCGCTCGTAGCGGGCCCCGCCGGGGCCCAACTCCAGCGCCTCGATCAGCGCGCGGTGGACCACCAGGTCGGCGTAGCGCCGGATCGGCGAGGTGAAGTGCGCGTAGTAGCGCAGGTTGAGCCCGAAATGGCCGATGTTCTCGGGGCTGTAGACCGCCTGCGACTGCGCCCGCAGGATGTAGCCGTTGATGGTCTCCTCCAGCGGGTGGTCCTTCACCCGCGCGAGCAGGCGCTCGAAGTCGCGCGGCGTGCGGAGGTGATGGGCCTTGGCCTCGACGCCGAGGCCGTGGAGAAACTGGGTCAGGGCCTCGATCTTGTCGGGC
>JAAAPF010000154.1 GCA_009908425.1 Alphaproteobacteria bacterium | reverse complement strand
CGCTCAACCTGTTGAAGGCCGGTCACGAGGTCCGCGCCTTCGACCGCGACCCGGCCGCGGCGCGACGCGTCGAGGCCGCGGGCGGGACCGCGGCGGCGGACCTCACCGCCGCGGTGGACGGGGTCGAGGCCGTGGTCACGATGCTGCCGGCCGGTGCGCAGGTCCGCGCCGTCTACGGCGACGGCATCGTGCCGGCGGTCGCCCGCGACACGCTGTTGATCGACTGTTCGACCATCGACGTCGACAGCGCCCGCGCCGTCGCCGAGCTCGCCGCCGGTCGCGGGCTCGCGATGGTCGACGCGCCGGTCTCCGGCGGCGTCGGCGGCGCCGCGGCCGGCACGCTCACCTTCATGGTCGGCGGTCCCGAGGCGGCGCTCGGCCGCGCCCGCCCCCTGCTCGCGGCGATGGGCGAGCGCATCGTGCCCACCGGCGGTGCGGGCAGCGGCCAGGCGGCCAAGATCTGCAACAACCTGATCCTCGGGATCTCGATGACCGCCGTCGCCGAGGCCTTCACCCTCGCCGACAAGCTCGGGCTCGAGCGTCAAAAGCTGTTCGACGTCGCCGCGGTCAGTTCGGGGCAGTGCTGGTCGCTCACGACCTACTGCCCGGTGCCGGGGCCGGTGCCGAGCTCGCCGGCGAACCGGGACTACGAACCCGGTTTCACGGCCGAAATGATGTTGAAAGACCTCCATCTCGCCCTGGCGGCGGGACAACCCCGCGGCGTGGTGTCGCCGTTGGGGGCCGTGGCGGCTCAGATTTACCAGCTCTTGCACAATCAGGGCTTGGGTAAAAAAGACTTTTCCGTCATCATCCAAATGTTAGAAGGGATGCATGCCGGAGCTCGCTGAGCGGCCGCAATCGCGCCCATTGTCAGTATGTATCGACGAAACGGCCCGGTGATGTCGTGAAGCAAAGCTACCTTGACACCATCCGTCTGATCGAGCGGCTCCACCGCCGCTTTCTCGACGTCATCAAGACGGAATTGGACCGCCTGGGGGTCGAGGATATCAACAACGTCCAGACGTTGATCCTCTTCAACATCAACGAGGAGCAGCTCACCGTCGGCGAGCTGACGGCGCGCGGCTACTATTTGGGTTCCAACGTCTCCTACAACGTCAAGAAGCTGGTCGAGAACGGCTACCTGCAGCAGGAACGGTCGCCGCACGACCGGCGGATGACGCGGGTGCGGCTGTCCGATCGGGGCTTGGAGCTGACGCAGAAGATCGATCAGCTTTACCAGCGCCAAGCGGACGAGCTGGCCGAGGGGATCGCCTCGGCGGACCAGCTCTCCGAAATCAACCGGGTGCTCCACGCCATCGAGCGGTATTGGAGCAGCTATATGAGCTTCCTGCGCTGAACCGCCCGGACGCCGTCCAGGCCCGCGCCCGCCTTCGGTCCAGCCGCCGGCGACGACCGGCCGGCGCGCGTCAGCGGCCGTCGGTGCCGGTCGCCGAGTGCTTCGTGCGGGTGTCGGTGCCCTCGGCGCGGGCGAGCCGCTCCTTCAGGTCGACCACCTCCTGCTGCAGGCGCTGGATCTCGCGCTGCTGCGCCTCGTAGACCGCGTCCCGGCCCTCGCTCTCGCCGCTCGCGGCGTCGTCGTCGTCCTTCGGCGCGGCGAAGGGCGCGAACATCGACGTGGCCTGCTGCAGGAGCGCCATGTTCTGCCGGGTCATGTCGTTGAGCTGATTGACGGGGAAGAACCGCCCCATCGTTCCCTCGAAATAGCGCTGCATCTGCTCCTGGTTCTGGATGAAATGATCCATCGTGGCTTCCAGGTAGCGCGGCAGCATCGCCGGCATGTTCTCGTCGTAGAAGCCGATGAGTTGACGGAGGAAGGTGACGGGCAGGACGTTGCGCCCCTTGCTGTCTTCTTCCAAAATAATCTGGGTGAGGACCGAGCGGGTGATCTCGTCGCCGGATTTGGCGTCGAACACCACGAATTCCTTGCCCGCGCGCAGCAAGTGCGCCAGCTCTTCGAGCGTGACGTAGCTCGAAGAACTCGTATTGTAGAGCCGCCGGTTGGCGTACTTCTTGATGACGATCGGCGGTTGGGCCGGGGCGCCGGTGGTGTCGGCGGACGACTTCGCAGCCATGCGACGAGCTCCTTAGGGACAGGCGGCCACGCCGCCCTACCTACGTCAAACTAGCATCAAAACGCCTAGAAGGTCACCCGCGATCGTCACCGGCGTTCCGCCTCCGCGAGCTCCTGCTCGATGATGTCGGCGAGATCCCCGCTTTCGTCCTCGAGCACTTCGGGCTCTTCCTCCGGCTCCTCGCTCCGCGGCGCGGCTTTGCCGGCCTGGACGTCGGCCTCCTCGGGCGAGCGGGCGACGTTGACCCGCAGGGTGGTGTCGACCTCGGGGTGGAGCGCCACCCGGACGTCGTAGATCCCCAGCGTCTTGATGGGGTGGTCGATGCGCACCTGGCGGCGGTCGAGGGTGACGCCGTCGCTGGAGAACGCCTCGGCGATGTCGCGGGCGCTGACCGAGCCGTAGAGCTGTTTCATCTCGCTGGCCTGGCGGATGAGGACGACGCTCTGGCCCTCGATCCGGGCCTTCATCGCCTCGGCGTCGCGCTTGCGCTCGAGGTTCTGCGCCTCGAGCTGGGCGCGCCGCTGCTCGAACGCCTCCTTCGCGGTTTTCGTCGCCCTCAGCGCCTTGCCCTGCGGGATCAGGAAGTTGCGGGCGTAGCCCGGGCGCACCTTCACGATTTCGCCCATCTGGCCGAGCTTTTCGACGCGTTCGAGCAGGATCACGTCCATGGTCGTCTCCCGCCCGCCGCGCCGATCCCGTGGACCGCCGGCGGGCTCGCTTCACAGGTCACGCCGAACGCGGCCGGGCCGCGCCGCCTCAGCGCGTCACGAACGGCAGGAGGGCGAGGTGGCGGGCCCGCTTGATGGCGGTCGACAGCGCCCGCTGCTCCTTGGCGGTCACCGCGGTGATGCGCCGCGGCACGATCTTGCCGCGTTCGGAGACGAACCGCTGCAGGAGCTTGACGTCCTTGTAGTCGATCGTCGGGGCGTCGGGGTGCGCGAACGGGCTCGCCTTGCGCCGGCGGAAGAACGGCCGGCGAATGGTGATCTGCGGCGGCTCCTTGCGCTCCGGCTTGCCGTGCTGCGGTTGCTGCTGGGGTTGGTCGCTGCGGGGGCGGGGTTCGGACATCGTGCACTTCGCGCTTCGGAGGACGAACGGGGCTCAGGGGCGGTCGCGGCGGGAACGCTCGTCCCGCGACGACTTCGCCTGCATGATCACCGACGGCCCCTCCTGGTGCTGGTCGACCTTGAGCGTCAGATAGCGCAGCACGTCCTCGTGCAGGCCCTCGTTGCGCTCCAACTCCTGGATGGTCGCCGCCGGGGCGTCGATGTTCATGTGGAGGTAGTGCCCCTTGCGGTTCTTGTTGATCCGGTAGGTCAAGCTGCGCAGGCCCCAGTACTCGACCTTGCCGACCGCGCCACCCTGGTCGCTGACCAGCTGGGTGAAGGTCTCGCCGAGCGACTGGGCCTGTTGGGCCGAGAGATCCTGACGGGCGATGAAGGTGTGTTCGTACAGCGGCATACGCTCGGTTCGCTCGTTCGGGTGCAACGGTGAGCCCGCCGCGCCCGTCGGGCGCCGAACGGCGCGACCGGGCACACGGAGGCATCGGCGTCGGATCGACGCGAGGTCGCGAACTATACGCGTTCGCCGCCCGCTCGCAACCGTCTTGACAGGGTGGGACGCGTCTTTATCAGGGCGTCAGTTGCCATCGCTTGAATTTCCCCCATGCCAACCGCTTTCCTCTTCCCCGGTCAAGGCTCGCAACGGGTCGGGATGGGCACCTCGCTCGCGCGCTACCCCGCCGCGGCCGCGGTGTTCGCCGAAGTCGACGACGCCCTCGGACGACCGCTGTCGCGCCTGATGGCCGACGGTCCCGAGGCCGAGCTGACCTTGACCCGCAACGCCCAGCCGGCGCTGCTCGCCGTCTCGATCGCCGCGGTGCGCGCGCTCCAGGCCGAACTCGACCGGCCGCTGAGCGAGGTCTGCGACCTCGTCGCCGGGCACTCGCTCGGCGAATACACCGCGCTCACCGCCGCCGGCGCCTTCGACGTCGCGACCGCGGCGCAGCTTCTGGAGCTCCGCGGCGACGCCATGCAGGCGGCGGTGCCGGTGGGAGCGGGCGGCATGGCGGCGCTGATCGGGCTCGGCGTCGAGCACGTCGCCGCCATCGTCGCCGGGGTGGACGGCGTCGTCGACATCGCCAACGACAACGCCGACGGCCAGGTGGTCGTCAGCGGCGAGCGCGTCGCCGTCGACACCGCGGTCGCCGCCGCCCGCGACGCCGGCGCCCGCAAGGTCACGGTGCTGCCGGTGAGCGCGCCCTTTCACTGCCGCTTGATGCGCCCCGCCGCCGAGCGCATGGCCGCGGCCCTGGCCGAGGTCACGATCGCGCCGCCGGCGATGCCGGTGGTCGCCAACGTCACCGCCGAGCCGCTGACCGACGTCGCGGCCGTGCGCGCCGCGCTGATCGATCAGGTCTGCGGCCGGGTCCGCTGGCGCGAGACCATGGTCGCGCTCGGCGGCGAGGGCGTCGACCGCGTCGTCGAAGCCGGCGCCGGCCGGGTGCTCGCCGGCCTCGCCAAGCGGGCGGTGCGCGGCGCCACCGTCATGAACCTGGAGACCGCCGACGACGTCGTCGCGGTGGCCGCGGCGCTCGCCGGCTGAGCGCTTCGCGCGGGAGATCGCTTCGATGTTTCGCCTCGACGGCCGGACCGCCCTCGTCACCGGTGCCTCGGGCGGCATCGGCGACGCCGTCGCCCGCGGCCTCCACGCCGCCGGCGCGACCGTGGTACTCACCGGCCGGCGCGAGGACGCCCTCGCCGACCTCGCCGGCGCGCTCGGCGAGCGCGTCCACGTCCGCGCCGCCGACCTCGCGCAACCGGCGGCGGGCGACGCCCTGGTGAAGGAGGTCGAGGGGCTGGGCGGGCTCGACATCCTGGTCAACAACGCCGGCCTCACCCGCGACAACCTGGCGCTCCGGCTCAAGGACGAGGACTGGAGCGCGGTGGTGGAGACCAACCTGACGGCGGCGTTCCGGCTCGCGCGCGCCGCCCTCAGGGGCATGATGAAGCGGCGCTTCGGGCGGATCGTGAGCGTCACCTCGATCGTCGGCGTCACCGGCAATCCCGGCCAGAGCAACTACGCCGCCTCGAAAGCGGGCTTGATCGGGATGAGCAAATCGCTGGCGCACGAGGTCGCCGCCCGCGGGGTGACCGTCAACTGCGTCGCACCGGGCTTCATCGCCACCGCGATGACCGAGGCGCTCGGCGCCGAGCAGCGCGACCGCCTCTTGGCCGCGATCCCCGCCGGCCGGCTGGGGCGCCCCGAGGACGTCGCCGCCGCCGCGGTCTATCTGGCCAGCGACGAGGCGGCTTACGTCAACGGTCACACCCTGCACGTCAACGGCGGCATGGCGATGGTTTGAGCGCCCCGCCGGCGCACTAGTCAGCGCGCGAACGCCTATGCTAGCACCACCTCATGTTTCGATGCGGTGGGCGCCCCGATCCCGCCGCGCCACCACCACCCGGGACTTCGGTCCATCCCTCAACCCGGCCCGCGGCCACCAACAGCGTGAGGAATTCCCGATGAGCGACGTCGCCGAAAGGGTGAAGAAAATCGTCGTCGAACATCTCGGCGTCGACGAGGACAAGGTTCACGAGAGCGCCAGCTTCGTCGACGACCTCGGCGCCGACAGCCTCGACACGGTCGAGCTGGTGATGGCGTTCGAGGAGGAGTTCGGCTGCGAGATCCCCGACGACGCCGCGGAGAAGATCTCGACGGTGAAGGACGCCATCGACTTCATCAAAGAACACGCGTCGTGAGCCGGGAGGCGAGGCCGGGTTGATGAGACGTGTCGTCGTCACGGGGCTGGGCCTCGTCACCCCGTTGGGCGACGGGGTCGAGGCCAACTGGCGCCGGCTGATCGCCGGCGAGAGCGGCATCCGCGGGATCGACCGCTTCGAGGTCGCCGATCTGCCGTCCCGCATCGCCGGCATGGTGCCGGCGAAGGACGCGCCGGGCGGCTTCGACCCCGACCGCTACCTCGCGCCCAAAGAGCAGCGCAAGATCTCGCTGTTCATCCTCTACGCCGTCGCCGCGGCGGCGCAGGCGGTGCGCGACGCCGGGCTCGACGGCGAGCTCTCCGACGACGTGCGCGAGCGCATCGGGGTGCAGGTGGGCTCCGGCATCGGCGGGTTGCCGGAGATCTACGACACCTCGATCACCCTGCACGACAAGGGGCCGCGGCGGGTCAGCCCGTTCTTCATCCCCTCGGCGCTGATCAACCTCGCCTCCGGCAACATCTCCATCCGCTACGGCTTCAAGGGGCCCAACCATTCGGCGGTGACGGCCTGCGCCACCGGCGCCCACGCCATCGGCGACGCCGGTCGGATGATCGCGCTCGGCGATGCCGACGTCATGGTCGCGGGCGGCGCCGAGGCCGCGCTCTGCCGGCTGGCGGTGGCGGGGTTCGCGGCGTCGCGGGCGCTGACCCACCATTTCAACGACACGCCCGAGCGGGCCTCGCGGCCGTGGGACCAGGACCGCGACGGCTTCACCATCGCCGAGGGCGCCGGCGTGGTGATCCTGGAGGACCGCGAGCACGCCCTCGCCCGCGGGGCGACGATCTACGCCGAGCTGGCGGGCTACGGCATGTCGGGTGACGCCCACCACATCACCGCACCGGCGCCCGACGGCGACGGCGGCTTTCGGGCGATGCGGGCGGCGCTCGCCAACGCCCGCCTCGGGGTCGGCGACATCGACTACGTCAACGCCCACGGCACCTCGACGCCGCTGGGCGACGAGATCGAGCTCGGCGCCGTCAAGCGGCTGTTCGGGGACCACGCCTACCGTCTGTCGATGTCGTCGACCAAGTCGGCGATCGGCCATCTCCTGGGCGCCGCCGGGGCGGTGGAGGCGATCTACACCATCTTGGCCCTGAAGGACGGGGTGCTGCCGCCGACGCGCAACCTCGACGCGCCGTCGGCGGGGTGCGATCTCGACCTCGTCCCCCACGAGGCCAAGCGCCGCGAGGTCCGCGCCGCGCTCTCCAACGCCTTCGGCTTCGGCGGTACCAACTCGAGCCTGATCTTCACCCGCGCGGAGCCCTGATCGCCGATGCTGCGCCTCGCGCGCGCCGTCCTCGCGCTGGCGCTCGGCGGCGGGCTCGTGCTCGCGGTCCTCGCCGTGGCGGTCGTGGAGCGGGCGCGGGCGCCGGGGCCGGCCGCCGCCGAGAGCTCGGTCGTCATCGCCCGGGGGGCGGGCGTCGGCGCCATCGCCACCGAACTGGCGGACGCCGGCGTCGTCCGCGATCCCCGACTGTTCGCGCTCTACGTTCGTCTCGTCGGCGCCGGGCGTGCGCTCACCGCCGGCGAATACGCCTTTCCCGCCGGCGTCAGCGCGGCCGAAGTCGTCCGCATGCTGCGCGAGCACGAGGTCGTGCAGTACCGCTTCACCGTGGTCGAGGGCTGGACGGTGGCGCAGGTCTTCGAGGCCCTCGCCGCTTCCGACGAGCTCACCGGCGAGCTGCCCGAGCCGCCGCCCGAAGGCCGGCTGCTGCCCGACACCTACTTCGTTCAGCGCGGCGAGAGCCGAAGCGAGGTGGTCCGGCGCATGCGCGCGGCGATGGACATGGAGCTCGCCGCGGCCTGGGCGGAACGCGCCCCGGACCTGCCGCTGGAAAGCCCCGAGCAGGCGCTGACGCTGGCGTCGATCATCGAGAAGGAGACCGGTGTCGCCGCCGAGCGCGCGCTGGTGGCGGGCGTCTTCGTCAACCGGCTCGAGCGCGGCATGCGGCTGCAGACCGACCCGACCGTGATCTACGCCCTCACCGACGGCGAGCGCGAGCTCGGCCGACCGCTGTACGAGGGCGATCTCGACCTCGACGACCCCTATAACACCTACGTCCACGCCGGCCTGCCGCCGGGGCCGATCGCGAACCCCGGCCGCGCCGCGATCCGGGCGGCGGTGAACCCGGCCGAGACCGACTACCTCTACTTCGTCGCCGACGGCTCCGGCGGCCACGCCTTCGCCCGCACCCTGGCCGAGCACAACGCCAACGTGCGCGAGTGGCGGCGCGTGCAGCGCCGACGGGAGGACGGCTGACCGATCCCGCCGCGGTCAGCCCTCGGCGGCGTCTCGCGAGGGGTCGAGCAGCCGGTGCAGGTGGACGACGAAATAGCGTGTGTTGGCGTCGTCGACGGTCTGCTGGGCCTTGGCCCGCCAAGCCTTTTCGGCCTCGGCGTAGTTCGGGTAGAGCCCGACGACGTCGACCTTGGAGAGGTCCTTGAACTCGGTGCTCTGCGGGTCGACCAGCTCGCCGCCGAGCACCAGGTGGAGCAACTGCCGCGCCATCGCGCCATCCCTTCCGCCTGCCGTCCCCGCGCCTAGAGCGCGTCCCGTTCAAGTTGACCGAGCCACCCGCACACCCCGCCCGGCCACCCAGGGTATCGTGCGTATGGGCGGCCGGGCGGGGTGTGCGGGTGGGTCCGCCCAAGTGGGACGCGCTCTAGGCGACCGGCGTGGCCTTGTCCAGCCGCGGCCGCCGCCAGAAGGCGAGACCGAGCACGGCGAACATCGTGCCGAGCACCAGCGGCAGCCCGACCGGGCCCGCCAGGTCCATCGCCGCGCCCACGGTGCTCGGCCCCACCAGCCCGGCCACGCCCCACATCATGGCGAAGGCGGCGTTGCCGGCGAGCAGGAGGCCGCCGGTGAAGCGGTCGCCGAGCTCGATCAGCGCGACGGTGTAGGTGCCGTAGGCGACGCCGCCCCAGAGGAAGACCAGCGTCCACAAGCCCCAGCCGCCGCCCTCGAACAGCGGCAACAGCAGGGCGCCGACCGCCGTCGCCGTGGTGCAGGTGAGCATGGCGGCGCGGCGCGAGCCGCGGTCGGCGAGCCAGCCGATCGGCCACTGCAGCGCGACGTTGCCGAGCGCCAGCGCGGTGATCGCGAGCTGCGCCGCCGTGGTCGAGGCGCCGATCTCCAGCACCCAGATCGGCAAAAAGGTCAAGACCGCCTGATCGAACGCGGCGGCGCCGCCGACGGCGAGCAGGAGCAGCGGCGCGAGCGGCAGAAAGGCGCGCATCGACTGGCCGTGCTCGAGCTTCACCGCCGGTAGGCGCGGCGCCGCCACCAGCACCAGCGCCGCCGTCGCCGCGGTGATCGCGATGGTGGCGAGGAAGGGGGCGAGCCCGGCGGTGCCGGTCACCAGCAGCAGCGTCGGGCCGAGGGCGAAGCCGGCGGCCAGCGACGTGGCGTAGATCGCGAGCCAGCGGCCGCGCTGGGCCTTCGGCACCAGGAGGTTGAGCCAGGTCTCGCTCACGACGTAGAGCCCGTTGATGCCGAGGCCGAGCACGAAGCGGGCGAGAAACCACAAGGCGAGGTCGCGCGACGTCGCCA
This sequence comes from Alphaproteobacteria bacterium, assembly GCA_009908425.1. GTDB lineage: Bacteria > Pseudomonadota > Alphaproteobacteria > Geminicoccales > Geminicoccaceae > JAAAPF01. Next base: position 1,790 of record JAAAPF010000154.1, on the reverse strand, counting down.
GCACCGCGAGGGCCGCGATCATCAAGGCGCAGCTCAACAGCGCCACGCCGCCGGCACCGATCCGGCGCGCCAGCGGGGCGACGACCGGGGCGGCCGCGATCAGGCCCAGCGGCAGCATCGCGGCGTTGAGCCCGATGAAGCTGCGGCTGTGGCCGGCCTCCTCCAGGATGAGGGCGAGGAGCGGGTAGCTCACCCCTTGCTGCAGGCCGAACACCCCCGCCATGATCACGATCGTGGCGACGGCGCGGAGATCCGGCGCGAGGTCGGCGGAGGTGGTGGCCACGCGGGTGATCCGAGGCGGGTGGACGCCGTGGTCGATAGCGCCGACGGCCGGCGGCGACCACCCGCGCCGGCGCTAGGGCGCGTCCCACTTGGGCGAACCCACCCGCACACCCCGCCCGGCCACCCAGGTTATCGTGCTCATGGGCGGCCGGGCGGGGTGTGCGGGCGGCTCGGTCAACTTGAACGGGACGCGCTCTAGTCGGAGCTGTCCGCGCGCATGCGGACGTAGCGCCCGGGGGCGTCGTCGAGCGGAGCGAGCCCGCCCGCGGCCGGATCGCGCGCCGGTACCGGTTCGCCGGCGCGCTCCGCCAGCCAGCCGGCCCAGTCGGGCCACCAGGAACCGGCGTGACCGGTGGCGCCCGCGAACCAGTCCGCGGCATCGTCGCCGGCGTCGTCGCGGGTCCAATAGCCGTACTTGGCCCGGGCGGGCGGGTTGATCACCCCGGCGATGTGGCCGGAACCGCCGAGCACGAAGCGTACCGGACCGGCGAGCTGCCGCGTGACCGGCCAGCACGACGCCCACGGCGCGATGTGGTCGTCCTTGGTGGCCAGCGCGTAGGTCGGCACCGTCACGCGACGGGTGTCCAGGGGGTGATCGAGCAGATCGAGCGTGCCCGGTCGCGCCAGGGCGTTGTTGAGATAAAAGCCGCGCAGATAGTCCGAGAGCATCGCCGCCGGCAGGCGGGTGGCGTCGCCGTTCCAGTAGAGCAGGTCGAAGGGTTCCGGGGTTTTGCCCAGCAGGTAGTTGTCGACGAAGAACGACCACAACAGGTCGTTCTCCTTCAGCATCGAGAACATGTCCGCCATGTGGCGGCCGGCGAGAAAGCCGGTGGCGGCGGTGTGGCGCTCGAGCGCCGTCACCTGACGCTCGTCGACGAAGACGCCGATCTCGCCGACGTCGGTGAAGTCGAAGAGGGTGGCGAGGAAGGTGGCGCTGGTGACCCGGTCGTCGCCGGCGGCGGCGAGGTGGCTCAACAGCGTCGCGGTCAGGATGCCGCCGATGCAAAAGCCGAGGATGTTGACCTCGCGCTCGCCGGTCGCCGCCTCGATCGCCTCCAACGCCGCCAGCGGGCCCGCGCGCAGGTAGTCCTCGAAACGCTGGTCGGCCAGCTCGGCGCTCGGATTGATCCACGAGATCAAGAATACGGTGAAGCCCTGGTCGACGGCGTATTTGACGAAGCTGTTGTGGTCTTGCAGATCGAGAATATAGTACTTGTTGATCCAGGGAGGGACGAGCAAGAGCGGGCGGCGGTGCACGGTCGGCGTCGCCGGGGCGTACTGGATCAGCTCCATCAACTCGTTGCGGAAGACGACCTTGCCCGGGCGCGCGGCGATGTTGTCGCCGAGGGTGAAAGCGGCCTCGTCGGTTCGCCGCACCCGCAGATGGCCGTCGCCGCGCTCCAGGTCGTCGAGGAAGCGCGCGAGTCCGTCGACCAGGCTACGGCCCTCGGTCTCCCGCGCCCGCCGCAGCGCTTCCGGGTTGGTGAGCGGGAAGTTCGAAGGCGCCA
>JAAAPF010000213.1 GCA_009908425.1 Alphaproteobacteria bacterium | reverse complement strand
CGGCGCCGAGCACGAAGAAGTGGTCGCGGGCCTCGGTCAGCGGCGGGGTGAACGGGGCGATCGGCTGGTTGGGGTCGACCAGCGGCAGGAACGGCACGGCGACCGCGACGATCAGCCAGAAGAACACCAGCGTCGCGCCCACCAGCGCGATCCAGCTTTCGGCGAAGGTGCGCACCGCCATCACGTACAGCAGCACGGCGGCGGGCACCGCGGGCAGGAGCACCCAGTCCGCCATGGCGTCGAGGGTGTCGCCGAACAGGACATAGACGGTCAGCGGCACCCACATCACCAGCACCAGCAGGAGCGCGTTGCGCGGGGTCTCGAGCCGGTCGAGGAACCCGGCGCGCTCGATCTCGAAGGCGGGCGAGCTCATCGGCGGGTCCTCAGCTGAAGCGAATCCGCGGGTTCAAGAAGGTGTAGCCGATGTCGGAGATGATCTGCGACGAGCACGCCACGACCACGGCGATCAGGGTGGCGCCCTGGACGACGTAGACGTCGCCGAACAGCGCCGCTTCCAACAGCATCTTGCCGAAGCCGTCGTACTCGAAGAACACCTCGACCACGACGACGCCCGACAGCAGCCAGTTGAGCTGCAGGACGATGACGGTGAACGGCGCGATCAGGGCGTTCCTGAGGGCGTGGCCCAGGATCACCCGGCGGTAGGGCAGCCCCTTCAGGACCGCGGTGCGGATGTAGTTCGAGGTCATGACCTCGGCCATCGAGGCCCGGGTCATGCGGGCGATGTAACCGAAGCCGTAGAGCACCAGGGTCAGCACCGGCAGCACCAGCTGCCAGGGATCGAAGCCCTGGATCATCGCTGCTTTCGCCGGCAGCCAGCCGAGGCCGAGGGCGAGGAACACGGTCAGGAGGATCGCCGTCGCGATCTCGGGGATCGAGGTGGTGAAGACCGAGACGAACGAGAGCGTCCGGTCCGTCGTCGAGCCTTCGCGCATCCCCGCCAAGACCCCCGTGACCAGGGACAACGGGATCATCAACGCGAACACCCAGAACGCCAGCACCGCCGTGTTCCATAATCGATCCGCCAACAGCGGCCCCACCGCCGTGTTCTTCTCGAACGAATGACCGAAGTCGCCGCTCAGGACGTTGCCGATCCAGTCGACGTAGCGCTGGTAGAACGGGGCATCCAGGCCCTTCTCCTCCAGCCAGTTCTGGTAGGCTTGCTCGCTGAGGGCGGAGACGGCGAAGCCGCCGAGTTCGGCGACCGCGATCTTCTTCTTGAACTGGTCGGTGTCGAAGATGACGAAGAGGATGAACGAGGCGAACGCCATGATCAGGAGCATCTGACCGAAGCGTCGCGCGAGCAGCAAGGTCATCGGCGCCGATCCGCCGGCCGTCGCGACCAGGCCGGCAGGTGGGCGCGCCGGTGGCCCCGGCGTCCGCCCGCGCCGGTGCTCGGCCTCACGCGGCCAGCCAGACCCGGTTGAACTGGTGGTACTGGGTGGGATGGCCTTCCAGGCCGCGGACGCGCTCGGTCTTGATCGTGAACACGGGGCGGTAGATCGGCTGGACCATCACCGCGGCGTCCTGAAGGATCCGCTCGACCCGCTCCATCTTCGCGCGCCGCTCCTCGACGTCGAAGGTGGCTTCGGCCTCGGCCAGCGCGGCGTCGAACTCGGGGTCGGCGAAGTTGGTCTCATTCCAGGGAACGCCCGAGCGGTAGCCCAGCGCCAGGATCATCGTGCCGAGAGGCCGGTGGGTCCAGGCGGTGGCCCCGAAGGGCGTCTGGTCCCAAATCTCCCAAAAGCGCGACGCCGGCATGACGTTGATGTTGAGCCGGACGCCGATGTCCGCCCACTGATCGCGGATGATCTCGCACACCGTCTGGTGCCACGGGCCGTCGGTGTTGCCGACGTCGATGGTGAGTTCCAGGCCGTCGGCGTAGCCGGCCTCGGCCAGGAGCGCCTTGGCCCCCTCGACGTCGCGCTCGAGGGGCGGCAGCTCGAAATACTCCGGGTGCACCGGCGCGACGTGGTGGTTCCAGCCGACGTCGCCGGTCCCCTGGAACACCAGGTCTTTGAAGACGGTGTTGTCGACGCCCTTCACCAGCGCCCGGCGGACGCGCAGATCGTCGAACGGCGGCTCGGTGACCTTGAAGCGGCAACACAGCGTCTGACAGGTGCGGGTCTCGACGATGGTTCCGGGCAGCGCCTCGGCGAACTCGTACTGCTCGATGCCGAACTCGTAGATGGTGTCGACGTCACCGCCGGCGAAGGCGACCAGCTGGTTGTCCTCGTCGAAGTTGTAGTAGTCGATGCCGTCGAGATGGACCTCGTCGCCCCAGTAGGCGAAGGGACGGCCGTCGGTGGTCTCGGTCACCCGCCGGAGCAGGCAGCGATCGCCGACCACGAGTTCGGTGAGGGTGAACGGACCCGTGCCGATCGGGTTGGCGGAGAACGGCGGCGCGAAGGAGGGGTGGAGGATCGCCATCGGGTAGTTGTAGAAGTCCTCGGGGACGGAGAGCACCGGCACGCTGAGATGGAAGCGGATGGTGTGGTCGTCGACCACCTCGACGGCGTCGCCGCGCAGCCGCTTTTCGCCGTCGACGTCCTCCAGCATGGCGCCGATCGACGACAGCCCGGTGTTGGCGGAGCCGAGCGCGGGCTCGCACCAGCGCTCGATGTTCCAGCGGACATGGTCGGCCACCAACTCGTCGCCGTTGTGCCACATGACGCCGCGGCGGAGGTTGAAGGTCCAGGTCTTGAGGTCGTCCGACGGCTCCCAGCTCTCGGCGAGCATCGGCCGGGTGACGTTGTCGGGGCCGGTGATCGCGAGATACTCGGCGATGTGGCGGGTCTGGTTGGACATCTCGACCCAAGAATAGGTCGCGGGATCCTCCATCTTCTGGACCTGCATCGCCACCCGCAGGATGCCGCCCTTTCGCGGCGTTTCTGCGGTCTGCGCGCGGGCGGGGTCGATCAGGGGCTCGCCGAAGATACGGCCGGCCATGCCGTAGGCGGCGGACGAGGACAGCCCCAGCAGGGTCACCGTGCGGAGGAATTCGCGGCGCCCCAGGCGGCCTTCCGTCAGCTGACGGCGGGCTTGGTCCACGAGCGGATGCGTGCGCTCCGTCATCGTGTGTGCTCCCATGCGTGACGACGTTGGTGGCCCACCGCCGCACGCGGCGAAAGGCTTTGACGAAAGGATAGGAACGTTTGGCGCGGGCGGCTAGTCCCGATCTGGGCCTCACCGCCGCCGGCCGGGCGCCGGCCCCCTCCCGGTTGCGCTCGGATGTGGCGTCGATCTTGCTCGGGGCGTGACGTTGGGACCGTGCCCGACGCCGCGGACGGCCGCGCCGCCGCCGGCGCGCTCAAGCGAGGGGAAGGGCGCCGGCGCGACGCACGCGCCACTCGTCCAGCATGCGCCAGCGGGTGCAGGCCTGGGCCACGGTCCGCTCGGTGTCGGCGTTGGGCTCGCGGGCGAAGATCCGGACCGCCTGCTGGGTGTTGCGGATGGCGGCTCGACGCGCCGCGCGGAGATCCGTTCCGTCCATGGCGGTCACTCCCGTTTCCACCAAAGCGTTAGGATGTGACGGCAGGGTCGACCGGTCGAGGGGGCAGGTTCGCAGCTGCGAAGCCGGTAGCGCGGCGACGCCGGCCCGCCGAGGGTCTGCCCGGCTCAGTCGGCGAAGGAGCGTTGGTTGGCCGGCTCCAGCACCGGGGTGGGCGAGGGCACGTCCTTGCCGAAGATGAGGTCGACCGCCTGATCGGCGGCGTCGCGAAAGGGCGACAGGACGAGGTCGACACCGGCGTCGTCGAGCGCGCGCGCCGAGTTCTCGTGATGGACGGCGAGGGCGGTACGGCCGGCGAAGCCCTGCTCGGTGAGGCCGCGCAGCAGGACGTGACGGGGATCCTCGTGGGTGATGCCGCCGTGGTGCTCCGGTACGGCGGCGACGACCCAACGCGCCCGGCCCAGCGGCAGATGGCGCAGCAGCTCGGGATCGCTGGCGTCACCGAAGACGACCGCGAGCCCGCGCTCGCGCCATTGGCGCACCACGCCCGGGTCGAAGTCGACGCCGAGCACCCGCCAACCGCGCGCGCTCAGCCGCTCGGCGATGGCGCCGCCGTAGCGGCCGAGGCCGAAAACGACGGCGTCGGCGGCGCTGCCGGCGGCCACGGCGGCGGTCTCCTCGCGGCCGGCGCCACGCCGCTCGAAGACGCCGAGCAGCGGCTCGAACACGCCGTAGAGCCGGTGCGAGTAGGAGATCATGTAGGTCGAGGCCGCGATCGTGATCAGACCGACCAGCGTGACCAGGCCGAGCGCCTCGGTATCGACGTGGCCGAGACTCACCCCCATCGCCATGAAGATGAGCGAGAACTCGCTGATCTGGGCGACGGTCAGCCCGGCGAGAAAGCCGGTGCGCTTGCGGTAGCCCATCGCCCCCATGATGACCAGCACGATCAGCGGGTTGCCGATCAGCACGAACAGCGCGAACACCGCGGCCGGCCCCACCTGCGCCCCGAGCACGGAGAGGTCCAGCGACGCCCCCAGCCCGATGAAGAAGAACAGCAACAGGAAGTCGCGCAGGCTGGCGAGCCGGCCCGCAAGGGCTTCGCGATAGGGCGTCGAGGCGAGCGAGACGCCGGCGAGCAGGCCGCCGAGTTCCTTGCCGAAGCCCAGGTAGTGTCCCACCGCCGCCAACAGCGTCGTCCAGCCCAGCGCGAAGGCCACCAGCAGTTCCGGCGTCTCGGCGAGCCGTTCCACCAGCGGGCTGGCGACGAACCGCACGAACAGCATCACCACCGTCAACAGCGCGCCGCCGTAGAGCAGGACGAGGGCGATGTCGGCGATCGCGCCGCCGTCGCCCCCGCCGCCGACGCCCATCGCCGAGAGCACGATCATGGCGAGGACGACGACGATGTCCTGGACGATCAGAAAACCGAGCGCGATCTGGCCGTGGAGCGAATCGATCTCCTTTTTGTCGGAGAGCAGCTTCACGATGATGATCGTCGAGGAGAAGGTCAGCGCGACGGCGACGTAGAGACTGGTGAGCGCGCCGAGGCCGAGGGCGAGCCCGATGGCGAAGCCGAGCGCGGCGGTGAAGCCGACCTGGCCGAGACCGGTCATCAGCGCCACCCGCCCCAGCCGACGGACCAGCCCGAGATCGAGCTTGAGCCCGACCAGGAACAGCAGCACCGCGATGCCGAGCTCGGCGAGCAGGTCGATGTGGGCCTCGGAGCGGGCGATGCCGAGCGCGGACGGCCCGGCCAGGATGCCGACGGCGATGAAGCTCACCACCAAGGGCTGGCGCAGCGTCTGCCCGACGAAGCCGACGAGCGCCGCCAGCACCAACAGCGCCGCCACTTCGTAGAAGACCGACTGTGCCAGGAACTCCCCGAGCAACCCCGCCTCCCTCGCCGCTCGCCGGCGTTCCGGCCGTCACGCCGGTACCGATTATGCGGCTGCCGACGGAGGTCGGCGAGCGGCGGCACGACCGCAATCGACCATCGCGGCCGAATGTCGCGACGGGCCGCCGCCGTCGCGCCGGGCCGCCGCGGGACAGACCGGGACCGCCGCGGGCGCCACCGTCTGGATAGCATCGTACGGTCGGGGTCTTGCGATCGTTGACGAATTTCAACCTTTTTGACTGAAATGCCCGCGACGTGGTCGGCGTAGGTGACTGTCGTGGGCGCTTCCTTCTTCACGAATATCGCAAGCTTCCTGCACGAACAGGCGGCGTTGGTGAGCGCGGGCCGTTGGCTCGACTTGAACGGCTGGGTGGTGCTGGGTGCGATCGCGCTCGCCCTGCTCGTCCTGAGCCGCGGCATCGCTTGGACGCGGCGCAACCTTCGGTGCTTCGCCCGAACCGCGGTGATGGTCGCCGTCTTTTCTACGATGATCGGCGTGTATTATGTGGCGATGCTCGCCTACGGACTGTTCTGGTGGTGGATCTATCAAGAGATCCAAGTCCACTTCGGGTACGCGCAGCGACTGGACCTCGCCGTCGCGACCGCCGGCGCGGCGCTGCTGACGGCCGCGCTCGCGATCCGGATCTTTCGACCTCGCCGGACGCGCCTGCCGGGGTCCCACGCGGGAATTGCGGCCGCGAGAGGGCGCGGTTAGACCCCCCGTCGACCCCCTTGGCCCGCCCGCGCGCGGAACTCGGCGGCCCCCCACGAAAGCGGGCGCGAGCGCCGGCGCGGCGCTCAGGAGGCGTCGCGGTCGACGATGCGGGTGTGCAGACCCTCGCGACGGACGACGAAGCAGGGGCGGCCGGCCCGAGCGAGGGCGTCGCAGACGGCGTCGGCGGCGGCGGCGCTCAGCCCCATCCGGCGAGCGCGATAGAGGGTGGCGTCCTCGCGCGGCACCGAGGAAACCTCGACCGCGGCGTCGGCGAGCACCAGCGGCGCCAGACGGTCGACGGCGGCGGCGGCGCGATGGGCGTCGTCGGCGTTGCGATAGGCCCCGACCTGAACGCCGTAGACCGGGCGGATGGCGCCCGCCCCCCCGGTCTCGGCCTCGAGCAATTCGATCGCCTGCGCCGGCCGCACCAGCACCCGCAGCGGCCCGCCGAAGGCGGCGTCGCCCTCGCCCTCGACCCCGGCGACCGCCGCCGTCGTCCCCGGGCGCCGGCGCGGGGCGGCGATCGCGGGCCCCGCGCGCGCCGCGAGCGCGGCCCCATCGGCGGGACGGCGCGGGCTCGGGCTCACCCGCCAGGCCGCGACCCGCCGTTCGGCCACCGCGAAGGCCTCGTCCAGCAGCTCGATCATGTGGGCGTTGCGGGTGCGCGAGGTGCGCCCCCCGATGACCACGCCGACGAGCCGACGGCCGTCGCGCTCGACCGAGGCCACGAGGTTGAACCCGGAGGCGCGGATGTAGCCGGTCTTGATGCCGTCGGTGCCGGGATAGCTCTCCAACAGGCGGTTGTGGTTGCGGTAGGTCCGCCCGGCGTAGCTGAAGCTTCGCGTCGCGAAGGCGTCGTAATGGTCGGGGTAGTCGCGCTGCAGACGAAGGGCGAGGCGCGCCATGTCGCGCGCGGTCGTCCGCTGGCGGGAATCCGGCAGCCCGGAGGCGTTGCGGAAGGTGGTGGCGCCGAGGCCGAGCTCGCGCGCGCGCCGCGTCATCAGCCGGGCGAACCCGGACTCGGTGCCGCCGATCGCCTCGGCGATGACCACCGCGGCGTCGTTGGCGGACTTGGTGACCAGCGCCATCATCGCGTCGCGCAGCCGGATGCGGTCGCCTCGGCGCAGGCCGAGCTCGGAGGGCGGCATGCTCTGGGCGTGGCGGGAGACCACCAGGCGCTGATCGAGCGCGAGGTCGCCGCGGTCGAGCGCCTCGAACACCATGTAGAGCGTCATCATCTTGGTGAGCGAGGCGGGGTAGACCCAGCGATCGGGATTGTCGGCGTGGAGCACCGTGCCGGTGCGGCCGTCGACGACGATGGAGGCGTACCGCCGCGCTTCGGCCGCGCCCGGGCCGACCAACAGCGCCACGATCAGGGCGGCGACGGCGATCCGCATCTTCCCCATCTCCACGCACCTCCGGCGGAGCCACCGACCACGATCGCACGGTCGTTCAGCGCTTTGAACGGAACAGCCGACAAACTACCCGAAACCCGTGGCGCTGACGAGACCGCTCGCCCAGCCGCTCCCGCATCAGGCGAATATCATCGGAGATTTTCGCCTGGAAACTGTCTCTTGATCCAACCGCATCGCGGTTGCGTCGGGGTTAACGCGCGGCGTCCACGCGGTCGTCCAGCACGCGCGCGAGCACGGTCTCGACCTGGGCGGTGTGGTAATCGAGATCGAACAGCCGGGCGAGGGCGGCGCGGTCCAGCACCGCGGTCACCTCCGCGTCGGCGGCGAGCGCCGCTTCGAGCGGGGTCGCCGTGCGCCAGGCGGCCATCGCGTGGCGCTGGACGATGTCGTAGGCCCGTTGGCGGGGCAGGCCCGCGGCGGTGAGCGCGAGCAGCACCCGCTGCGAATGCACCAGGCCGTGGGTGGCGTCCAGATTGGCGCGCATACGGTCGGGGAACACCACCAGGCCCTCGATCACGCCGGCGAGCCGGCCGAGGGCGAAGTCGGCGAGGATGCAGACCTCGGGCAGCGCGATGCGCTCGACCGAGCTGTGGGAGATGTCGCGCTCGTGCCAGAGCGCGATGTCCTCCAGCGCCGGGTGCACCTGGGCGCGGATCAGCCGGGCGAGGCCGGTGAGGTTCTCGCTCAAGATCGGATTGCGCTTGTGGGGCATCGCCGAGCTGCCCTTCTGGCCGCTGCCGAAGGCCTCCTCGACCTCGCCCACCTCGGTCCGCTGGAGGTGGCGGATCTCGACCGCCAAACGCTCGATCCCGCCGGCGACGACCGCGAGCGCGGCGGTGAACGCGGCGTGGCGGTCGCGCGGGATGACCTGGGTCGAGACCGGCTCGGGTCTGAGGCCGAAGCGCTCGGCCACCTTGGCTTCCACCCGCGGATCGATGTTGGCGAAGGTGCCGACGGCGCCGGAGAGCGCGCAGGTGGCGATCTCGTCGCGGGCGGTGGCGAGCCGCCGCCGCGCCCGCTGGAACTCGGCGTGGTGCCCCGCCAGCTTGAGCCCGAAAGTGGTGGGTTCGGCGTGGACGCCGTGGCTGCGGCCGATGCAGACCGTGTGCGCGTGCTCGCGGGCGCGGCGCTCGAGCCCGCTCAACAGCTCGTCGACGTCGGCGAGCAGGAGGTCGCCGGCGTGCCCCAGCTGGATCGCGAGCGTGGTGTCCAAAAGATCCGACGAGGTCATGCCCAGATGCAGAAACCGCGCCTCCTCGCCCACCACTTCCTCGACGTGGGTCAAAAAGGCGATGACGTCGTGGCGGGTGGTGCGCTCGATCTCGTCCACCCGGTCGGGATCGATCAGCCGCGTCCGTTCCGCCTGGCAGCGCTCCTCGAGCGCCGCCACCGGCCGCCGCGGGATCAGGTCGAGCTCCGCCATGGCGCGGGCGGCGGCGAGTTCGACGTCGAGCCAGATCTCCAGCTTCGCCGCCGGTTCGAACAGCCCGGCCATCGCCGGGCGGCTGTAGCGGGGGATCATGTGCGCGCCTCCGGTGCTGGCCGCCGCGTGGTCGACGGCTCGATAGCAGACCGGCGCCGGCGCGAGGACTCCCTTGCCGCGGGCACGGCGGTGCGCGACGAGGGCGGATCGGTCCCCGGCCGCCACCCCATCCCCCCGCGGAGGACGACACGCCGTTGCAGCGATGGCACGCCCGCGCCGAGCACTGGCTCGAAGGCATCGGTCGCCAGGCGACGCGCTGTTTGGCCGCCGGCATCTTCCTGGGCGTGCTGGTGCCGCCGTTGGCGGCGGGCGCGCGGCCGCTGCTGACCCCGGCGATCTTTGCGCTGATGGTCGTCACCGTGCTCCGGCTCGATCCGGGCGCCGTCGGTGCCAGTCTGCGGCGGCCGCTGCCCCTCGCGCTCGCGGTGCTGTGGTTGCTGGTCGGCACGCCCCTGCTGGTCCTGGCGCCCGCGGCGGTGCTCGGCGGCGGCGGCTTTCTGGTCGACCATGCCGTGCTGGTGGCGGCGTCGGCGCCGGTCATCAGCGTGGTCGCCTACGCCGTGCTGCTCGGCCTCGACGCCGCCTTCGCCCTCGCCGCCGGCGTCGTGGCGACCGCCCTGGTGCCGTTCACCCTGCCGGTCCTCGCCGGCCTGGTCCTGGGCGTCGAACTGCCGCTCGACCCCGCCGGCCTGCTCGCCCGACTGGTGCTGCTGATCGGCGGTGCCGCCGGAGTCGCGGTCCTCTTGCGGCGCTGGTGGGGTCCCGCCACCAGCGCGCGGCGCGGAGCGCTCGTCGACGGCGTCGCCGTGGTGGCGATGCTGACCTTCGGTCTGGCGGTGATGGACGGGGTGACGGCGGCGGCGCTCGACCGGCCAGCCCTCACGGCGCGCGCGCTCGCGCTGGTCTTCGCCCTGGCGATCGGCCTCAATCTCGTCGGCACCCTGGTGTTCGCGCCGTTCGGCCGGCGGCTGGCGCTGACGGTCGGGCTGATGTCGGGATTCAAGAATTTCGGGCTGGTGGTGGCCGCGATGGGCCCGGCGGCGGACGATCTCACCGTCGTCTTTCTGGGGCTGGTTCAGTTTCCCATCTATCTGTTGCCGGTGGCGCTGCGCAGGCTGGCCCGCCGCCGGCTCGCGCGCGAGGGAGAGACGCCATGAGCGAGGCCGACGAACTCTGGCACTACTGGTTCGAGACGCTAGGTCGCGACGACTGGTTCAAGGGCGACGCCGCGATCGACACCGCCCTCGGGGCCCGCTTCGCGCACCTGCCCGACCAGGCGCTGGCGGGCGCCCTCGACGCGTGGACCGAGACGCCCACCGGCACCGTCGCGCTGGTGCTCGCGGTCGACCAGTTGCCGCGGCATTTCTGGCGCGGCCAGGCCCGCGCCTTCGTCGGTGACGCCAAGGCGCGGGTCGTCGCCTCGGTGGCGATCGCCAAGGGTATCGACGAGGTGCTCGGCCGCGACGAGCGCCTGTTTCTCTACCTGCCCTTCGAGCACAGCGAGGACCCCGGCGATCAGGACCGCGCCTGCCGGCTCATCAAGGCTCTGGGCGATCCGGTCTACGCCGAACACGCCGAGCGCCACCGCGAGGTCATCCGGCGGTTCGGGCGCTTTCCCCACCGCAACGCCGCCCTCGGGCGGGTGTCGACCCCGGCGGAGGAGGCCTATCTGGCGGAGCTGCGGGCGGGTTCTTGACCCGCGGCCCGCGCGCGGCGCGTCGCCACCCCGCCGGCCAGCGCCGCCATGATCTCCTCGCGCCGGGTGCTCGACGCGACCAGGTCGCCGACGAAGGCGGCGTAGATCTCGCCGCTGTCGGCGAAGTGGTGGTGCAACAGCGCCAGCACGCCGGACTGATAGGCCGCGCCGAAGCGGGTGCCGACGGTGGGGACCTCGGCCAGCCGCAGCGCGCGGCCGTCGACGCGCAACGGCCCGTAGCGGCTGCGGTAGCTCAGCACCTCGCGCTCGAGCGCGACGTCGTCGACCTCGACCGCGCCGTGGAGCTCGATCAGATCGTAGTTGCGGCTGAGCTGCTCGGTCGCGTGCATGACGTCGAGCTGGCGATCGCCTAAGTTTGCGGCCCGTAGGCAGACGCCCGTAAAAACGTCGGATTTTCAGGATGTTATGAGGGCTGCCGTGGCGGCGTGTGCCTACGGGGTCGCGGGCCGTCGGGCGGGTCAGTCGGCGGCGAGGATCGGCTTGGGCGTTGACATGCCGAGCTTTTTGAAGACGTCGCGGGCGTCGGCGCCGATCCTGGTGGTCTGAACAATCGCCCGCTCGCCGCTGCGCCAGCGCACGGCCTCGAGCGGCTCCAGGAGGGCGCGGAGGCGGCGCCAGGTCAGGTCGGTGGCGAGCTCGGCGCGGCGCTGGATCATCAGCGCCAGGACGCAGAGCTCGACG
>JAAAPF010000206.1 GCA_009908425.1 Alphaproteobacteria bacterium | reverse complement strand
TCGCCGTCATGGCGGTCTTTCCCATCAGCCGGCCGGGGCGCTGCGCTCCACCTGACGGCTCCGCGCCCCGGCCTGTCACCCCGCCAATCCCTCATCTGTCCGACCAAGTCCAGACTTCTGCACATGAACGCCCACCTCGCCGAGATCTCCCGTACCGTTGCCGAGGACGCACATGCCGTTCTCGTGCTCGACGGCGCCGGCTGGCACGGGTCGAAGGCGCTTCGCGTCCCCGACAACATCAGCCTGCTGCCGCTCCCGCCATACGCCCCGGAACTCAACCCAGTCGAGAACGTCTGGGCCTATCTCCGCGCCAACCGCCTCGCCATCTCCGTGTTCGAAACCGACGATGACATCGTGGCACGATGCTGCGACGCTTGGAACTTATTCGCCAACGACAGCGCCACCGTGCGCTCGATCACAACCCGAGAATACGCCAAAACGGTCAAAAACTAGGGCCGTTGGTATCAGGTGCCGCGGCCGGGCCAGTATTCAGGTGTGTCGGATTATGCGTCGCGCATCCGTAACGTTTCGCCATGCGCATGTAGCGCGAGTTGTCGGCGGACGGATGCGGCATCGTTGCACGTCGCTCTTACCCCGCCGGCTCGGCGCCGCCAACCGCGCTGCCGAGCGGCCCCGGCTCCAACGCGCACGCCCGCGCTATCCCGAGCGGCGACTCACAAAAATGCAAGACGCCCGTCGACGAAGCTGTCGCTCGTCCGACCGCCGGCGTTTCGCCGCCGGCTTGGCGCAAGGTGGCTCTATCGACGTAGGTGCCGGAGCGTCACCGTGCCGCTCGAGCTCGACTCCCGGCACCGAGCCCCGCCGGCACGTCCGGCCGGATGCGCCGCCTCGAACGAGGATCGCCATGGCCACCTCCCCCTCGCCGACCGACGAAGTCGCCAAGCGCCAGGCCGCGCTGCGCGGTTACCCGCTCCTCGACGCGATCCGCCTGCGCCGCTCGCGGCGCTTCGCCGCCGGTGCGTACCTGCCGGGCGGGGGCTTGCAATACGCGAGCCGGCGCGCACCGGCGCCGCTATCAGCGGAGGAGGAGGCGCTCTTGGCCTTCGCCGCGGCCGGCATCAACGGCTTTTGCCTCGCCGATTTGCCGATGCACGGCGGCGACGAGCCCGAGAGCGGAGGCGGCAACGTCATGGCGCAGCTCACCGGCCGCACGATCGCGAGCGCCGACGCCGTCCACGCCACCGCCCTCTTCGTCACCAACGACGACGCGACGGTGATGATGAAGCGGCCGCAGGACTTTCCGCTGCACGAGATCGACGACCTCAAGCGCCTCGCCGACGCCGGCGACCTCGCCGAGGTCTATGCCCGCAGCCGCATCCCCATCCGGGCCGGCCGTACCGCCGTGCCGCGCGAGGTGCCCTACGTCTTTCCCTTCAACAAGTGGTCGACGAACCTTCCCGGCACGACGTACTTCTTGCCCGTCTGCGATCTGACGGCGATGTACATCAACGTCATCCTGTCGTGCTTCGACGAGGAGATGGCGTTCATGCTGGTCGACGAGCGCGACGACTTCAGCCCGGCCGGCGTCGGCCGGTTCGGCCAGTCCAACGGCGGCTACCTGCACGACGACCCGTCGAGCGGCCGCGTCGTACCGGTGCTCGGCCTCGAGACGATCATCGTCGAGTTCGTGATGGCCGAACAGGCCTTCATTGCGCACAACCTCTCGCTCGTGGAGCAGGCAATGGGCCTCGGCGGCTGGACCCACTTCGCCTCCGCCTCCGACGTCGCCTGGATGCGGGCGCTTGGCTTCCAGATGGGGAGCCAAAAGGCGAGCCAGGCGCTCAACGCCGGCGTCTTGAAGCGCCTCTTGATGCGCCTTCTCGGCAAGGACATGGACATCCCCTTCGCCCTCGGCCTCGAGGTTGAGGGCGAAGCCGTACTCACGCCCTACTGTCCGCCCTACTACCCCTCGATGGGGGCGGCCGTACGTGCCTTCCTCGAGCACAAGCGCGCCGCGGTGTGGCAGGCTGAGGTTGAGCCCGAGGCCGTCGGCACCTGGGCGCATCCGAATAGGGTCCAGGCCAGCATCCCCTGGTTCAGTGACCGCGCGATCCAGGCGACTATCGACTACTGCACCTACCTGCACGAGACCTATGGCCGCTTTCCAGCCTATTTCGGGCCGATGCGGACCACGCTGGCGCACCAGGCGCACCACCTCGACCTCGACTTCTACGACGAGCATTTCGGCGCCGGCGCCTACAGCGAGACGCAGCGCCGCCACGACGAGATCTGGCACGGCCGTTGAGCGCGGCGCTACCGCCGGGCGCGGTGGCGGACGCGGCCGAGCACGAGGGCGGAGCGGCCGGGATCCAGAAAACCGGCCTCGTCCCAGACCAGCTCGAGGTTGGCAAGCTGGGTGCGCGGGCTGATCAGCCCCCGCCACAGGTCGCCGAAGCCAGCGTAGCTCAGCGCGGCGACGCCCACGAACGGCGGCGCCCGGTGGCTCGTCGTCACAAGCTCGCTCGCCGCGCGCGGGTCCCTCACGGCGAACTGCTCGTAATGCGTGTAGCGCAGACCGCGCTCGCGACCGGCGACGAGGCGAGCGTGCGCGTCGAGCCAGTAGGCCAGCATCGCGGCGGCGCTCGTTCCGGCGCGCGGCCGCAGGCAGTAGAGCGTCACCACGCCCGGCGCGCTCGTTCCCGCCGCGCTCGCCGTCTCGACGCGCTCGGCCGTGACCGCGGCGGTGCCGCGTGCGTGCGCGGCGGCGTCGTCGGCTAGCACGCCTAGGGCCGCCGCACCGTCGGCGCCGAGCCCGGCTTCGAGCGCGGTGGCGTGGGGCCAGGCGAAGACCTCGACGAGGTCCCAGCGTTCCTCCCGCACGTCCAGGTCGGCATACCGCAAGGGGTGCGGGGCCAGACCGCGCAGGAGCGAGACGAGCGCGGTCACCGGCCAGCTCCGGCTCAGCCGGATTGCCCGATAAAGAAGGTTGAGGCGGCCAACGCGGTGCACCTGATAGTAGCTCCGCCAGCCCAGCGCCGCGCCGTGCTCGGCGACCAACGTCGCCCGCCGTTCGGGCCAATCCCTGAAGAACGCGTTGCGACCCACCTCGCGTCGCCGCCGATGGCAGAGGAGCAGCGCGTTCGCGGTCACCGGCTCAGGCCTTGGCGGCGGCGAGGGTGTGGCGCACCACGGCCTCCGGCGCATCGAACGACATCAGGTGACCCGAGCCGGCGACGATCTCGAGCCGGGCGGTGGGGACGAGCGCACGACAGGCGTCGCGCTCTGGCGGGTAGGACCAGTCGTGCTCACCGTACACCAGGCTAACGGGCACGCGGATCGCGGGATAGAGTGCGCGCAGGTGCTCCCACGCCTCGAAGTGGGCGATCAGCGAGATGAAGGCAAGGTAGTGCCCCGGCCGGTTGCCGACCCGGTGCATCTCGCTCACCAGATCGCCCGGCAGGGCCTCCGGGCGGTGGACACTCGCCTTGATGATGGTGGCGAAGGCTCCGGGCCAGCGCAGCCGCCAGACCGTGGCGCCCAGGAGCGGCACGGCTGTCAAGCCGAAGATCATCGCCGAAAGGGGCGAACCGCGCATGATGCCGCGGCCGCGGTCGTAATCGTAGGCGTTGATGGCGACGACGCGGGCGACGCGGGGGTTGTGCTCCGCCGCCAATTGGAGGCCAAGTGCGCCGCCGATCGACTCGCCGACGAGGACGACGTCGCGCAGATCAAGCGCCTCCAGATAGCCCCGCACCGCGCGGGCGAAGAGCGGCGGGTCGTACGGCCCCTCGACGATCTCCGAATAGCCGTGTCCCGGCAGATCGAAGGCGTGGACCTCAACCTCGGCCCGCAGCTCGGGGATGACGTCGCGAAAGAGGTCGAGCTGAGTGCGCAGTGTGTGGACCAGCACGACCGGGCGACCGCGGCCGGTCCGCAGACAGCGCAGGCGCATGCCGGCGACGTCGCGAAAGCCGTAGTCCGCCTCGGGCGCCCAGGCCAGGCTCGCCGGCGCCGCCGGCGCGGTGCGGCGAGCCTCGACTAAAAAGCTCGCGAGGAGCCCCAGCGCAACGACGGCGGGGACGAGTGCGAGCCAGGTCACCGCCGCCTCACTTGGTCTTCAGATATTCGATGAGCGCGCGCTTGTCGGCGCCGCTCAGCTCGGTGCCGTAAGCCGGACCGGCGTGGCCGTCGTTGCCGTTGGCGATCCGCCTCGTGTCGAAGACGAAGTGCCGGCCGTCGTAGACCGTGCCGTCCTCCCTCGTGTAGGTGTCGCCTGCCGGTCGCAAGTGCTCGGTGCGGAAGCCCATGTCCTCCTGGTCGTAGACCGTCACGCCGGTTTCGAAGGCGACCGGGCGGTCGGCGGGCGTCAAGAGCGCCCACATCGTCGGCACCGAGCCGTTGTGCAGATAGGGGGCGCGCGCCCAGACTCCGTCGAGCGGGTGCGAGGAGTAGCCGTCGGTCACGCGAAAACGTTCGAACTGCCAGAAATAGCCGGCGGTATAGTCCTGCTGGGCCTCGAGCATCGCCTCCGTATAGCTCCAGGCGCGATGGGGGTCGGTGCCGATGACGGCAAGCGACTGAACCTGGGCGATCCGCTCACCTTTGAAGGCGTGGCAGTCGTAGCAGTAGTCGCGAAAAATTTGCTCGCCGCGGCGGGCCTGCGCGCGGTCGATCGCGAAGGGATAGGAGGGCGGCGGCAGCTCATTCAGCCAGGCCTCGATCCGCAACATGTTGTCGACGTCCATGTCCTGCGGGCGGGCGCCGGCGCCGATGGCGGCGCTGAAGTTGCGCTCGCGCACCGATGCTTGGTTGCCGTCCCAGTGTAGCCAGAGCCCGTCGCGCGGCGCCTGGTTCCAGACCGAAGGCATGTCGACGATGCCGTACATCTCGGGCGGTTCGCGGGCGATGTCGTGGCGCTCGTAGTAGTAGCGGAACTGATCGGTTTTGAAGGTGTCAAAGGTGTTGACCCGGCCGGGACCGAAGCGGGGATAGTCGGGATGGAAGAAGCGGGCGACGCGCCGCTCTTGCGCGAGCAACCCCTCTTTCATACGCCGGATCACGGCCGGGTAGATCAGCCGGTCCAGAGGGCTCAGGAGGTCGCGCTCGGCCATCGCCCCGAGGACCACTGCGGGTGTGAAGTCCTCGTCGGCCGCGACGTCGAAGAGGAAGCGGAAATAGGCCTGGAGATCAAGAGTGTTGGCCGGCATGCCGGCGACGTGCATCGGCTCGCCACCCGGCTCGGCGCGCACCGTGCCGGTATGGCAGGTGCCGCAGTTGAGGGCGGCCAGGTCGATGAGCTGGCGGCGGATCGAAAAGCCGATCGGCAGCCGCTCGCCGGGCTCGTGGATGAAGCCGAAGGCGGTGAGGTCGCGCGGCGCGCCTGCGGGCAGGTGCTCGGGGAAGGTAGCGGGCAGGACCTGCAGCACCTTCACCGGCAGGCCGCGGCCGATGTCGGCGCCGATCGAACCGTAGAAGAAGTTGTCGAGCTCGCTCGCGCGCTCGACGGGCCGGTTGGGCGCGAAAGAATCGAAGACGACCAGCGCAACGAGGAAGAGGACGGCGATTATCTGCGCCCACTGCCGCAGGTCCTGCGCGTAGCGGCGGGTCACGGGCGACGGGGCGCGGTCCCAGAGTTCCATTGGGTCAGTACCCCGCCCGCGGATCGCCGTCCTCGAGCATCCGATAGAGGCAGAAGGCCTGCGCGAGGGAGAGGACGAGGTCGCTCGTGGCGAGGATGCCCATGCCGCCCGGATAGTCCATGAACAGCACACCGAACAGGAAGAGCGTGCCTGCACCGAAGCGCCCACCCACCGCGAGCACGCTTACGAAAAGGTAGCGGAAGGGGTCGCGCAGGACGGGGATGTACATCAGCGTCACGATGACGAGCAGCACACTGACGTTCTGCAGCCAGTGCACGGTATTGGTGACGCCGAAATGGGCCCAATTCTCAAGCGTGCGCGGCGCGAACAGGCCCGGCAGAAAGAAAAAGGCGTTGAGCACGAAGCCCAAAGCGATCAACCGCTTGAACCAGCGCAGAGCCGTGTAGCGGCGCGCCATCCTCGGCTCACGCCGCCCGGCGGGGTTCGAGCCGCTCGACGCCTTCTTCGAACAGCCGCTTGAAGAACGCGGTGTAGAAGCGATCTTGCGGATCCATGCGCTCGCGGTAGCCGAGGAAGATCCGGATCTCCTCGCCGAACGCTCGCTGCACCTGATAGGGCTCGAGCGAGCCCGACTGGTTGAAGAGCGGCGTCCCGTTGTGGTTCGCGCACCATTGGTTGTAGGCGATGAGAAACGCCTCCCAGCCCGGCAGGCCGGTGGCGACCGGATCGAGCGTCAGCGCCGGGCCGTGCCGGGTGTAGGAGAAGAGCGACTGGCGATCCTGCGCGATGTGATAGCCGACGTTCAGCATGTCGCAGCGGAAGTGGTTCAGCCGGTCGTACTCCTTGCAGAAGGCGTAGTAGTCCTTGATCGACTGGGCGTAGTCCGCGCGCGGGAACGCCCATATCGAGAAGGTGTAGGAGGCGTAGCCAGCCATCTCAGGGTAGCGGATGATCTGATCGGCCGGGCTCGAATTGCGGTCGCGAATCAACCGCCGCATCACCGCGCCGGTGAGGTTGTTGAGCCCGTCGATCATCGCAAAGCGCACGCGCCGGATCGGCACCGCGTAGTGCAGCGTCTTCGAGATGAACGGCCAAAGGCTCTTCCAGGTATAGTTGCGGACGGCCCACTGCCAGCTCCCCGACTCGACCTCCACCCCGGGCCGGTCGTACCGATATTCGACGACGACCTTGTCGAGGAAAGGAAAGAGGTAGAGCATCATCGAGCGGTTGTCGGTAATCAGCGCGTTCAACTTGGCCGCGAAGTCGTCGACGTGCAAGACTTCATGCTCCACCGCCATCGCCCGCAGATCTTTGACCCGGAAGGTGACCTCGTAGATGATGCCGAGCATGCCGTAGGAAGAGCGCAGCGCCGCCATCAGCTCGGGATCGCCCTCTTCGGTCACCTCGAGGATCGAGCCATCGGCCTGCACCGCCTTCATGCCGATGCAGTAGGAGGCGACCTGGCCGTATTCCCACTGGTCGTCGGCGTAATAGGAGGCGTCCTTGGTCCCGCCGCAGGCGCCGGAGCCGACGGTGAGGTTGCCGATCTCGCAATTGACGTAGAACTGCAGGCCTTCCTTCTCGAGCGCCTTGGCGGCGTCGATGTGGAGTACGCCAGCCTCCATCGTGATCGTCTTGGCGGCCTTGTCGATCGCGAGAATGCGATTCATGCCGAGCATGTCGATGACGGTGCCGCCTTCGGCGACGACGCAGCGCGTGGTCGAATGGTGCGAGCCGCGCACCCGCACCGGCGAGGGGTAGCGCCCCGGATCGCGCACGATGCGCTGGATGTCCTCGACCGAGCTCACCTTCTCGACGGAATTGGCGTCGTAGGCGATCGAGCGCTTCCAGTTGTAGACCTTAGTCGTCGGCATCGGCTGCCCGTTTCCTCCGGTTCGCTTTCGGCGCGCTCAGCGCCGATGTTTCAGGCCCTGGACCCGGCTGTTCATGAAGCGATCCGGGCCATCCTGGATCCTAGCGCTCGACCGATCGATCTAGTTCAACAGCTTCTCCATTGTCCGTCCACCTCAACGATATCGGAAGTTGGGAGGACGGCGCACCTCTGGTATCGTACGTTGTCATCGTCTAAGCGTCTGCGGCCGGTGGCCGAGGGCGGCAAGGCGGTCGGTGTCATCAAAAACAGAGGCGAGCATGGCCGGCACTATCCTCGACCGCTCGCTGGGCGCCCTCGCCCGCCTCTCCGAGCGCACGGTGATCTGGCACAAGCTGCCGATGGTGCTCGGGCTCATCATCGCCATCGGGCACAGGGTCAACCTGCGGCGCCACAACCTGGTCGACACCGAGACCGCGCCGCCGGACCTCGATGAGCCCACCGATCCCGGCCTTCCCGACGACTTCGACCGGCGCGGCTGGCGCCTGCCCGACGGCACCTTCAACGACCGGGACGTACCTTGGATGGGCGCCGCCGGCCGCCGGTTCGGCCGCAACGTCCCCCTCAAGCACGCCTACCGCCCGCGCGACGACCAGCTGATGAACCCGAGCCCGCGGGTGGTATCCAACCGCCTGCTGGCGCGGAAGTCGTTCGCGCCAGTGCCGCACCTCAACATCTTGGCGGCGGCGTGGATCCAGTTCATGGTGCACGATTGGCTCGGTCACGGCCGCAACGACAAGTCGCGGGTGCACGACATTCCCCTGCCCGAGGGCGACGACTGGCCGAGCGAGCGCATGACGGCTCTGGCCACGACGGTCGCTTCGCCGCAAGGGCCCGCCGACGAGAGCAAGCCGCGCGCCTTCACCAACGTCGAGACCAGCTGGTGGGATGCCAGCCAGATCTACGGCTCGTCCTGGCAGCGGATGGAGAAGCTTCGGCGCGCCGCCGACGGCACCCGGCTTGACAACGGCAAGCTCGCCCTCGACGAGCGCGGCCTGCTGCCGCTCGACGAGGAGCTTCAGGCCAAGCGTCCGGGCCAGGAACTCGCCGGCGTCAACGGCAACTGGTGGATCGGGCTGTCCGTCCTGCACACGCTCTTCGTCCACGAGCACAACGCCATCGTCGACCGGCTACGGCTCGACTACCCAAGGGCCGACGGCGAGTGGCTCTTCCAGAAGGCGCGGCTGGTCAACGCGGCGCTCTTAGCCAAAATCCACACCGTCGAGTGGACGCCGGCGCTGATGGACAGCCCGATCGGGCGCGGTGCGATGCGCGGCAACTATTGGGGGCTGGCGGGCGAGCGGGTCATCACCGGCTTCGGCCAGATCTCGGACAGCGAGGTCGTGAGCGGCATTCCCGGCACGCCCACCGCCCACCACGGCGCGCCCTACTCCATGACCGAGGAATTCACCGCCGTCTACCGCCTGCATCCGCTCCTGCCGGACGATTTCACCTTCCGGTCGGCCGAAGACGACCGGGTCTTGCAGGCGGCCGGCCTGCGCGACGTCACCTTCGGCAAGACCCGCGCGCTCTACGACCACATGTCGTTCAGCGACGCGCTCTACACGCTCGCGACCTCGAACCCGGGGGCAATGACGCTGCACAACTACCCGAATGTGCTCCGGCGCCTCGACAAGAAGCCCGAGGAGGGCATCTACCTCGACCTCGCCGCCGTCGACGTCCTGCGCGACCGCGAGCGGGGCGTGCCGCGCTACGCCGAGTTCCGCGAGCTGATCGGCTGCCGCCGTCCCACCAGCTTCGCCGAGATCACCGACGACCACGAGGATCAGCGCCTCTTGGAGGAGGTCTACGGGACCGTCGACCGGGTCGACCTCCTCACCGGGTGCCTCGCCGAGGCCAATTCGTCGCGCAACTGGCCGCCGCGCTTCGGCTTCTCCGACACCGCCTTTCGGATCTTCATCGTCATGGCGTCGCGCCGGCTCAAGAGCGACCGCTTCTACACGGACGACTTCACGCCTGAGGTCTACACCCCCGCCGGCTTCGCCTGGGTCGAGAACAGCGGCTTCAAGGAGGTCGTGCAGCGGCACGCGCCGGCGCTGGCACCGCTCTTCGCCGACGCCCGCAACCCGTTCTTCCCCTGGGCGCGGGCGGGGAGCTGAACGTTGGGCGAGCGGCTCCGCATCCCCTTCGTCGTGGACGTCCTCCGGGTGCGCACGCCCGAAGAGGTGTTGGCGCTCGCCGACGCCGCCGTCCTCGATCGCCGCTTCGCCCCCCACCTTCCGCTGGTTAACCGGCTGATCCAGGCGCGCATGGACTGGACGATGGGCTCTGGCAGCTCGGCGCTGCCGTCGGCCCTGCCGCGGGACCACCCGGGTCGCGGCGCGGCGCAAGCCGAACTCACCGCCCGGCTCGAGCCGGCGAAGCGGCCCTGGGACGATGCCTCCCTCGACGCCCTCGCCGAGGCGATCCGGGGGCGCCCCAAACGGACCCTCGGCGAGCTCGTCCAGGAGGCGGTCGGCCGGCTTTTCGAGCCGCAGTACCGCGCGACGCCCGCGACCTGGCGGGCGGCGCTCGCGCTCGACGCCGGACTGCGCTCCAACAACCCGTTAACCCGCTTCACGCAGAAGCTCACCCGCACTGTGCCGCACGCCCGCCGCACGCTCGCCTGGGCGGTCGGTGGCGATCTCGCCGGCGTGCACGCCACCGGCATCGCCGTGCACACTATGCTCGGCGCCGTCGAGCGGCTGGCCGACGCGCTCCGCGACCGCGAGCTCGCCGCCCGGCTTTCCACGCGTGCCGTCCTCGGCCGCGCGCTCACCGCCCCCGACATCGTGGTGCGCACGGCGACGATGCCGGCGGAGACGCCGGCCGGCCCCGTCGCCGCCGGCACGCTCGTCATGCTCGAGACCGCGGCCGCCACGGAGCTCAGCGCGGATCCGCGCGTCGCCTTTCTCTCCGAGAGCTGGAGCGCCTGTCCGGCGCACGCGACCGTGCCGGCGATGCTGGCGGAGATCTGGTGGCGCGCCACCGGCGAGCGCGTCGAGCTCGCACCCACCGCCGCGAGGGCCGAGCCGTGAACGAGAACCTCTCCCTGTCGGCCACCCGCCAAGCGGCGGACGCCGCCATCGCGAATTTTCGGCAGGCCTGGACAGCCGTGCTGGTGCTCGAAGCCGTGCTGGCGGCGTTCCTGGTCGTCGCGCCGGGGCTGGTCGTCGCCGGCGGCGCGGGCACGCTCGCCGGCGCCCGCGCTGCCGGGGCGCTCCTCGCCTGTGCGCTGCTGCTGCAGCTTCCGGGCGTCTTCGATCCCGTGCGCTATCGGGTGCCGGTGATGATCGGCATGGCGGGGCGGGCGCTCGTCGGCTTCGTCTGCCTCTGGTTCGGCGGCACCTACACGGTGATGGGGGTGATCACCCTCGCCCTCGCCCTGGGCCTTTTTGTCCTCTTCCACGGCATGGTCGTGAAGATCCTGAGCTCGCGACCCTAGGTTTTGTTGACGTTCTACCGCAGGAGTATGCAGGCCGCGGCGAGATGAACGAAGGCGAGATAGCGGCGGGCGAGCTCGTCGAAGCGGCTGAAGACGCGGCGGACGTGCGCGAGCTTGCCGAACAGGCACTCGATCCTGGCGCGTTCGTTGTAGAGGTGGCAATCGGTCGGGCGCGGCGCGGTGCGGCCCGGATGTGGTGGGATGACCGGCACGGCACCTTGCGAAACGATCCAAGCGAGGAGGGCGTCGCCGTCGTAGGCGCGATCGGCGAGCACCGCCTCGACGGCGAGCATCTCCACCGTGCCGAGCAAGGGAAGGGCTGTGGGTGCGTCGCCCGCCCGGCCCGCGGTCAGGGCGAAGCGAAGCGGGTTGCCGAGGCCGTCGGCGGGGCCGTGGAGCTTCGTGGAGAACCCGCCGCGTGAACACCCAAGATCCTGGTATCCTTCACTTGGACACCTCCGGAAACCGGCTGGTTTTGGGCGCGCCGGCATGATTCGATGGCGTTGAGGAGATAGCGAGCGAGGCGGGAATGGCG
>JAAAPF010000223.1 GCA_009908425.1 Alphaproteobacteria bacterium | reverse complement strand
GACGGCGCCGACGCGCCGGCGACCGCGGCCCCACGACCGGCCGCGGCGGACTGCGACGGGGGTCGCGGCCAGTGCGGCGATCGCCGCGGCGACAGCGACATCTCGATCGTGACGACGGACCGGACGTCGCTCGCGTCCGCGCATTGCCGCGGCGGTCGGCGGAGCTGCGGCGACCGGGCGGCGACCGAGCCCGCCGTGACCGGGGCGCCGACGCCGACCGCCGGCCCTGCCGCCATCCATCCCCGCACGCTCGGCCGGTGAGGCCGGCCCCGATGCGTGACGTCAACCGTCCGTGGAGGGGACTCACGTCCCGAACGCCTCGGCTCGACGCCCAAGCGCGACACCGGTGGTCGGTCGCTGGCGCTGGTTCCGCCGGCCGTTGCCGGCGGCGAGGCGGCGGTTGTCGCCACACCGGCGCCACGATCCGCAATCGCGGCCGTCGCAGTCGAGATCGCGGAGGTGGCGGGCGGCACGCCCGGCCCGAGGGTCGTCATCGGCGTATCGAGCGGGATCTTCGGCGCCGCGTGCGGCCCCCCACCCTGGCGACGCGCGGCGGACGGGACCCCCCGCGCGGTCGGCTTCGCCCTCGCTCTCGCCAGCCACGGGATCGGCCGCGCACCCGCCTTGCGGATGGCCGAAGGCACCGGCGCAGGCGCGCGTGTCGGCATGGTCGCGAACGCCCTGCAGACGACCGCTGTGGCCCCGATCGCGCTCGGCCTTCGGGCATGGCGAGCTGAGGCACCTGAAGAAAGGACGCCGCATGCCGGATCGGATCGAACCCCTCGCCATGCGGCCCGCCACGCCGAGCCGCGCCGGCACCCCGACGCTCGTCACCGGCGTAGCCGCGCGCCTGCAGGGTCCCGGGGGGTATTACAATCTCGGCAACCTGACCGGCCTGATCACCGGCATCGCGCAGGTGGTGACGAGCCGCGGTGCCGTGCCGGGCGGGGCCGGCACCGTCGTTGTCGGGCTTCGTGACCATTTCCTCGGCAGCCCGGCGGCGACGGCGCTCTCTGTGGCGATGATCATCTTCTTGATCAGCGGCGAGGTCTACCACCGCGCGTGGCGCGGGGCCGGAGGGCCGAACCCGGCCCGTGTGCGCCTCGGCGATCTGCTCTCGACCCTCGGCGCGCTCGCGCTCGCCGTGTCGCTGGTCCTCGTGGGCAACGTGCTGCTCGCGGTGACGTCGACGGTGCTGCTGGCGGGCGGAAAGCTCGGAAGTGCCCTGATGCCGCGGGCGAGGTGGATCCTCCACGTTCCGGGACTGCCGGGCTTCGACCCGTTTCGCATCGCCGTCGTCGCAAGCCGCCTGCCGGCGTTCCTCGCGATCGGAGTGGCGCTGCTGTCCCCGTTGGTTTGGGGCGCGCCCGCCACGACGGCGGTGGTGACCCAGCAGGTCACCTTGCTCATGTGCTACGGGCTCTGGACCCGCGCCGATCTTCTCCTGTTCAGGGCGTGAGCCGGGTCGGCGATCGCCGCGTAAGGGTTCCGGACCCCGACCATCGCCGCGACGACGCCCGAGACCTCGCGAGGAACGGGCAACCGACGCACGCGTGACTCTCCTCGCCGAGCGTGCCGACGACCGCCGGTCACGACGCCGAGCGTGACGACGCGCCGTGAAGAGCCGGCTCGTGGACCCCGACAGCCGACTGCGCCGGCCACGGCGGCTCCGCCGACGCGGGGACCCGATCCGCCGGCCCGCGCCCTCGACCGATACCGGTATAGGCGAAGCCCGCGCGCTCGACCTCTTCCGGTGGGTAGACGTTGCGCAGGTCGACGAAGATGTCGCCCCGCATCGCCGCTTTGATCCGGTCGAGATCGAGGCTGCGGTACTGGTTCCACTCGGTCAGCACCACCACCGCGTCGGCGCCGGCGATGCAGGCGTAGGGGTCGTCCTCCCACTCGACGCCCGGCAACAGCGGTTCCGCCTGGGGGCGGCCTTCGGGGTCGGCGGCGCGCACCCGCGCCCCCTCGGCCTCCAGCGCCGGCAGGACCACGAGGCTCGGGCTGTCGCGCATGTCGTCGGTGTTGGGCTTGAAGGTGACGCCCAGCACCGCGATCGTCTTGCGGGCGACGCTGCCGCCGCAGGCGGCCAGGATTTTTTGGGTCATCCGCCGCTTGCGGGCGTCGTTGACGTTGACGGTGGTCTCGACCAGCCGCAGCGGCACCTCCACCTGCTCGGCGGTGCGCAGCAGCGCCAACGTGTCCTTGGGAAAGCACGAGCCGCCGTAGCCCGGCCCGGCGTGGAGGAACTTGCCGCCGATGCGGCCGTCGAGGCCGATACCGCGCGCCACCGCCTGGACGTCGGCGCCGACCTGCTCGCACAGATCGGCGATCTCGTTGATGAAGGTGATCTTGATGGCGAGGAAGCTGTTGGCGGCGTATTTGATCAGCTCGGCGGTCTCGAGGCCGGTGAACAGCACCGGCGTCTCGTTCAGGTAGAGCGGGCGGTAGACCCGGCTCAAGACGTCGCGGGCGCGCTCGTCGGCGACGCCGCAGACGACGCGGTCGGGCCGCATGAAGTCGGCGATGGCGGCGCCCTCGCGCAGAAACTCCGGGTTCGACGCAACGGCGACGTCCAGATCGGGACGCATCTCCGCCAGCATCCGCTCGATCCGCCGGCCGGTGCCGACCGGCACCGTCGACTTCGTCACGATCACCGTCGGGTGGCGCGCGGCGGCGGCGATCTCCTCGACCGCGCCGAAGACGTAGCGCAGATCGGCGTGACCGTCGCCGCGTCGGGTCGGCGTTCCCACCGCGATGAACACGCCCTCGGCGCCGTCGATCGCCGCCGCGAGATCCGTGGTGAAGGCCAGGCGCCCGGCCGCGACATTGCCGGCGACCATCGCCTCGAGGCCGGGCTCGAAGATCGGGACGCGGCCGGCGTGCAGCCCCTCGATACGCTCCGCGTCGGTGTCGACACAGACGACGTCGAAGCCGAACTCGGCGAAGCAGGTCGCCGACACCAGGCCGACATAGCCACAGCCGATCATCGCGAGTTTCATGGCCGTTCCTTCAGTCGAGGCGGAGCCGCGCGCGCCGCCGCGGCGGACGCCGCTGTGTACCGAGGCGGGTCAGTGGTGTCACGCCGCTGCATCCGCGCCGCGTCCTCGAGGACGCCCCTCCCCCAACTCGATCGGGTTCGCGCGTGCTCACCGCCGTCAGCCGGGAGTGACGGCCGAACGCTCTCGAACCGGCACCCTGGGCGTCATGCCGCCGCAGGCGATCGGCGGTGAGGGCGGCCGTCGGGGTGCCGTCGGCCCGCGCGGCATGGAATGTCGACGGCGTGACCGAGCGGACCCTGCTCGATGTCTCGGCAAAACGCCCTCTCAGCGCACCGATGCCTGCCCGCACCCAATCAACGCGTCAGTAGTTCGCAAGACGATCGCCGAAAAGGCGGCTTCCATCCCGCTCGCATCCCCGGGTGAGCGGGCGCAGTCGGAGCTGATCGCTCCGATTGCGCCGGTAGCGTACTTAATCGCCGGCCTCGTGCAGCTTTGGCGCGTTCGGAGGTGAACCGTCCGAACGCGCCGCTGCACTACGTCAGCAGGCGCTGTTTGACGTAGGCGAGCAACTCGGCGAGGCCGTCTTCGACCGACAAGGCCGCGGTGTCGACCACGAACTGGGGATCCTCCGGCACCTCGTAGGGCGCCGAGACGCCGGTGAAGTCGCGGATTTCGCCGGTGCGGGCGCGCTTGTAGAGGCCCTTGGGGTCGCGCTCCTCGCAGATCTCGAGGGGAGCTTTGACGTAGATCTCGTGGAAGCGCTCGCCCGCGGCCGCGCGCGCCCGCTGGCGGTCGCTGCGGTAGGGCGAGATGAACGAGCTGATGACGATGAAGCCGGCGTCGGCGAACAGGTTGGCGACCTCGCCGACGCGCCGGATGTTCTCCGCCCGGTCGTCGGGCGAGAAGCCGAGATTGGCGTTGAGCCCGCCGCGGACGTTGTCGCCGTCGAGGACGTAGACCTGATAGCCGCGGGCGAAGAGCTCGGCCTCGAGCGCGAGCGCCAGCGTCGACTTGCCGGCACCCGACAGCCCGGTGAACCACAGCACCGCGCCCTGATGGCCGTTGCGCGCGGTGCGGGCGTCCAGCGTCACGCCGTGGCCGACCGCGGTGATGTTGGTCGAGCGCACCGTCACCAGGTTGCGCTGGTCGGGATAGCCCGCCATCGAGATCTGACCGCCCGCCACCGGCACGTAGTCGTGCACCAGCACGAACCGGCCCGTCGCCGCGCTGACGTGGTGCTCGTCGACGGCCAACAGCCGCCGCGTCCGGAGCACCACCTCGCCGACGGCGTTGCGCTCGATGCGCTCCTTGTCGTCGCGGTCGAGCGCCTCGGTGTCGACCACCCGGTCGATGCGCTCCACCGTCACCGGGCATTCCAGGGTCCCGAGCTTGAGGGTGTACTGCGCCCCCACCGTCAGCGGCTCGCGGCCGAGCCAGAACAGCCGGCCCTTGAAGACGTTGGTCTCCATCGGCGCCTGCTCGAGATGGCTCATGACCTCGCCGCGCTCGACGAAGATCTGGGTCTCCAGCGTGACGCCGACGCTCTCGCCGGCGGCCGCCGCGCTCGGCGTCTCCGGCACCGCGAAGGCCTCGATCGAGCGGATCCGCGCCGTCTTATTCGACGGCGAGAACACCACCTCGTCGCCGGCCTCGAGCCGGCCGGCCTCGACGCGGCCGGCGACGATGCGGCGCTGGTCGAACTTGTAGACGTCCTGCACCAGCATCCGCAGCGGCCGGTCCGCCAAGGGCGGGCGCGGCTGGAAGCCGTCGAGCATCCCCAGCACCGTCGGGCCCTGGTACCAGGGCATCTTCGTGCTGTGGGTGGCGATGTTGTCGCCCTCGCGCGCCGAGATCGGGATGAAGCCGGTGGCCTCGACCCCGATGCTCGCCAGATAGGCCCGGTAGGTCTCGGCGACCGCGCCGAACCGCGCGGCGTCGTAGTCGACCAGGTCCATCTTGTTGACCAGCACCGCCACCTGCGGAATGCCCAAGAGCGACAACAGATAGCCGTGCCGGCGCGACTGCTCCTGCACGCCCTCGTGGGCGTCGATCAACAAGAGCGCCGCCTCGGAGCTGGCCGCCCCGGTGATCATGTTCTTCAAGAACTCGATGTGGCCGGGGGCGTCGATGATGACGTAGGGCCGCCGCTCGGTGGCGAAGCGGATCTGGGTGGTGTCGATGGTGATGCCCTGATCGCGCTCGGCCTGGATCGAATCCATCAAGAAGGCCCACTCGAACGGCATGCCGCGCCGCTCGCACATCTTCTCGATGGCTTCCATCCGGCCGTCGGGCAGGCTGTCGGTATCGTGGAAGAGGCGGCCGATCAGGGTCGACTTGCCGTGATCGACATGGCCCACGATGACGATCTTGAGGGCCTGCGAGGTGGCACTCCGCATGTCGCCGTGCTCCCCGCTCACATGTAGCCGGCGGCGCGCAGCCGCTCGAAGCTGTCCTCGGCCTCGTGGTCCATCGCCCGGCCGCTGCGCTCGGGGATCCGGGTCCGCTCGAGCTCGGCGATGATGTCGTCGATGGTGGCGGCGTCGCTGGCGATCGGATGGGTGATCTCCTCCTCGCCCAGCGAGCGGTAGCGCTTGCCGTTCTTGGCGAAGTAGAGATCGACCAGCGGGATCCCCTCGCGCTTGGTGTAGCGCCAGATGTCGACCTCGGTCCAATGCAGGATCGGATGCACCCGCACATGCACCCCGGGTGGGAAGGTCGTCATGTACTGGTTGAAGAACTCGGGCGGCTGGTCGCGCAGGTCCCACGCCCCGCTGTCGTCGCGCGGGCTGAAATAGCGCTCCTTGGCGCGGATCGCCTCCTCGTCGCGGCGGATGCCGGCGACGAGCCCGTTGTAGCCGTGCTTGGCCAGGGCGTTCTTGAGCCCGTAGGTCTTGCGCGCCGCCAGCCGCGCCGCCGGCGGCAGCGTCGGGTCCATCTCCTCGACCGGCGGGCACTGCTCCTGGACGTAGTTGAGCCCCCAGTCCTTGATCCGCTGATCCCGGAACTCGTAGACCTGCGGAAACTCCTTCTCCGTGTCGATGAACAGCACCGGAAACGGCACGTGGCCGAAGAACGCCTTCTTCGCCAGCCACAGCACGACGTTGCTGTCCTTGCCGATCGACCAGAGGATCGCCACGTTCTTCAATTTGGCGTAGGCCTCGCGGAAGACGTAGATACTCTCCGCTTCGAGCTCGTCGAGATGGTTCATAAAGGCGCTCCGAGGCGATCGGCGGGGGCAGGACCGGCGGCAGTGGCACACGGCGCTGCAGCATAGAGAGCGCGCTACCGGCTTGACAACGCCGCCGGCGCGTAGCCGTGGGCGCCGGGAGACCCTTTCGTGCGGCCGGCACGGTCGCCGCCGGCTGACGTGACGACCGCCCCGTCGGCATCGAGCGGCAAAGGCCCCCGCCGCCGTGGCGCCGCATGCAGCGTCGACCGTCGCCGGGTACCGCTGGTACCGACCACGCGCCCTTCAACAGGGCGGGCGCACGCGCTAGTCATCGGCGCGGTGCGCGGCCCACGCCGCGACGGTGAGGACGAGGCACGACGTGAGCCACGAATCCGACGACGATCGGTCGACTTCCGCGGCGGGCGTGATCCCCGTCGTGCTCTGCGGCGGCTCGGGCACCCGCCTCTGGCCCCTTTCGCGGCAGGAATACGCCAAGCAGCACGTCGCCCTGCTGGAGGGCGAATCGCTGTTTCAACGCACCCTCGCGCGAGTGACGGGGCCGCCCTTTCTGCGCCCGATCGTGATCGCCGGCGTCGCCGCCCACTTCATGGTCGCGGACCAGGCCGCCGCGGCGGAGGTCGCGATCGACCTCGCGCTGGAGCCCGAGGGTCGCGACACGCTGGCGGCGGTCACCCTGGCGGCGGTCCTCGCCGCCCGCCGCGACCCCGAGGCGCCGGTGCTGGTGGTGCCTTCGGATCACCTGGTGCCGGACGTCGCCGCCTTCGCCCGCGCGGTGGAGGCCGCCGCCGCCCTGGCCGCGGGAGGCGATCTGGTCGTCTTCGGCGTGCGGCCGAGCGAGGCCACCACCGCCTACGGCTATATCGAGCCGGGCTCCCCCCTGCCTACCGCCGGCGGCCATCGGGTCGAGCGGTTCGTCGAGAAACCCGACGCCGACCGCGCCCGCCGGCTGATCGACGCCGGCTGTCTGTGGAACGCCGGGATGTTCTGCTTCCGCCCCGACGCCGCGCTGCGCGAGATCGAAGCGCTCGCGCCGGAGACGCTCGCCCGGGTGACGGCGGCGGTCGACGGCGCCACCGTCGATCTCGACGCCGTCGTCGTCGGCGACGCCTTTCGCCGGGCGGACAAGATCAGCTTCGACCACGCCGTCATGGAGAAGACGGCGCGGGCGGCGGTGCTGCCGGTCGACTTCGCCTGGTCCGACATCGGCGACTGGAAAGAGGCCTGGCGGCTCGCGCCGAAGGACGCCGCCGGGGTCGCCGCCAGCGGTCCGGTGGTCGCTACGGACGTCAAGGACAGCTATCTGCGCGGCGAGGACCGGTTGATCTGCGCCCTCGGGGTCGAGGGTCTCGCCGTGGTCGACACCGCCGACGCCCTGCTGGTGGCGCCGATCGAGCGCACCCAGGAGGTCAAGGGCCTGGTCGCGCGGCTCGCCGCCGATGGCCATCCCCAGGCGCGCACGCCGGCGCGCGTGCACCGGCCATGGGGCTGGTATCAGACGATGGATCTGGGCGACCGTTTCCGGGTGAAGCGCATCCAGGTCGCCCCCGGCAAGCAACTCTCGCTGCAAAAGCACCACCACCGCGCCGAGCACTGGGTCGTGGTGCGCGGCACCGCCGAGGTCACCCGAGACGGCGAGCGCGTGCTCCTGCGCGAGAACGAATCGATCTTCCTGCCGTCGGGATGCGTCCACCGCCTCGCGAACCCCGGCAAGATCCCGGTCGAGATCATCGAGGTCCAGACCGGGGCCTATCTCGAGGAAGACGACATCGTCCGGATCGAGGACGATTTCGGCCGCCATTGAAGCGCGCGGCGGCGCCACCGCCGGCGACACGCGATTGCGCAGCCGTCGCCGCCGGTGCGTGCGGCTGCCGCGGCCACATCTTCCCCGGCGGCTGGCGGCCTCGACCTAGATCACCTAACGGGCCGGCGGCACCGGGGGTGATGCGTTCGGGCGGCCGTCCCTGCGAATGATGGTGTGTTTGAACGGCGTCGGTCGTGGCCGCGCCAAGCCTCATCGAGGGACGACCATGGAGCATTATGCCGGGATCGACGTGTCGTTGGAACGCTCGAGCGTCTGCGTGGTGGACGACGGCGGCGAAATCGTCGTCGAGGCCAAGGTGACGAGCGAGCCCGAGGCGATGGTGGCGTGGCTGCGGGCGCAGCCGTTCGACCTGGCGCGGATCGGCCTGGAAGCGGGGCCGCTGTCGCAATGGCTGTTCGCCGGTCTGCGTGACGCCGGCTTCGCCGCCGAACTCTTGGAGACCCGGCACGTGCGCGCCGCGTTCAAGACGATGCCGGTGAAGACCGACAAGAAGGACGCGCGCGGGATCGCGCAGCTGATGCGCCTCGGTTGGTTCAAGCCGGTACACTGCAAGTCGCTGGCGGCGCAGGAGACCCGGGCGTTGCTGACGGCGCGCAAGCTGTTGCAGGCCAAGCGCCACGACGTCGAGATGAACCTGCGCGGCGTGCTGCGCGGCTTCGGGCTCAAGGTCGGCCCGACCACGCCCAGGACCTTCGAGACCCGCGTCCGCGAGCTGGTCGAGGGGCACCCGACCCTGGAGACGGTCGCCGAGGCGCTGCTGGCGGCGCGCGCCGAGCTGTCGCGGCGGTTCAAGGACCTGGAGAAGCGACTGGTCGCCGTTGGCCGCGACGACGACCGGGTGCGCCGGCTCACCACGGTGCCGGGGGTCGGCAACCTGGTGGCGCTCACCTTCGTCGCCGCGATCGACGATCCGACGCGGTTTCGACGATCCAGGCAGGTCGGCGCCTACTACGGGCTCACGCCGAGCCGCTACCAGTCGGGCGAGACCGACGTCACCGGGCGGATCTCGAAGATCGGCGATCACGGGGTGCGGATGATGCTCTACGAGGCCGCCAACGTCATGCTGACGCGGCCGGTGAAGGGCTCGGCCCTGAAGGACTGGGCGCTCGCCGTCGCCAAGCGGGCGGGAGCGCGCAAGGCGAAGGTCGCGCTCGCCCGCAAGCTCGCCGTCGTCCTGCACCGGATGCTCGTCGACGGCACCACCTTCGAGCCGCGGTGCGCGACCATGGCCGCGTAGAGGAGGAACCACGACTTCGGGCGGGAGCACCATCGACCCGCCCGGCACGCGGTCCCGTCGTCGGGACGCGGGATCGTCCAGGCCGTTTTTGCGGGAGCAGCGTCACGCACGACTGCGCGTCCCTAGATTGGCCGGACGGTTCCGATTGGACGTGATGAGGCAGCGGCCACAGCGCCGACTGCGGACAGAAGCCCGAGCTCGACGACCGGATCACGTGCAGCAGGGGTTGACGCCCGAGGGCCCGTTACAGAAGCCTGGAAAATTCACCAGGCTCGGGCTCCATGGTGACGGGCGCGACATAAGCCGTTGAGATCGTGTAGGTTTGGGTTGCTGACACCTTGCCTATGCGATCGAACGGAGTTGCGCGCCCACCATGACCGAGGATGCCCCGTTTCTGCCCGGTCTGTCACCCGTCGGCGGCAAGCCGGTACACGTCGCCTTCGACGGCGGGCGGATGTCATCGGACGCGGGTGTCCTGGTGCTCGCCGAGATCGAGCGCGACCTCGGCCTCGCCGATCGGCTGGCGCGCTGCATCGAGGATCCGCGGGCACCCGAGCGCGTGCGCCATGGCCTATCCTCGATGATCCGCTTTCGCGCCCTGATGATCGCCGCCGGCTACGAGGACGCCAACGACTGCGATGCCCGGCGTGGCGATCCGGCCTTCAAGATGGCGGTCGGCCGCCTGCCCGAGACCGGCGCCGAGCTGTGCTCGCAGCCCACCATGTGCCGGCTGGAGAACCTGCCGACCGAGACCGCGCTCGAGCGGATGATGGCGGCGATGGTCGACATGTTCTGCGACAGCTTCGAACAGGTGCCGCGTCGGATCCTGCTCGACATCGGCGACACCGCTGATCGAGTACACGGTGGCCAGCAGCTGGCGCTCTTCAACGCCCATCACGACAGCCGGTGCTTTCTGCCGATCCACATCTACGAGGCGACGACGGGCAAGCCGTTGGCGATGATCCTACGGCCCGGCAAGACGCCCGACGGCGCCGAGGTCGCCTGCGTGCTCCGCCACGTCGTGCGCGCCATCCGCGACCGCTGGCCGGCCGTCGACATCGTCATCCGCGGCGACGGCCACTATGCGCGGCACGAGGCGATGAGCTGGCTCGAGCGCAACCGGGTCGGCTACGTCTTCGGCCTCGCCGGCAACCGCGTCCTGCTCGACCGCGTCGCCGATCTCGCCGACGACGTCGCGCTGCGCCGCGCCGAGACCGGCGCCGACAAGGTCCGCCGCTTTCGCGACCTGCGCTACGGCGCCCGGAGCTGGAAGGTGGAGCGCCGCGTCGTCGCCCGCGTCGAGGCCACCGCGCAGGGCGGCGACAGCCGCTTCATCGTCACCAACCTCGCCGGCGCGCCACGGTGGCTCTACGAGCACCTCTACTGCGGCCGCGGCCAGGCGGAGAACCTCATCAAGGCGCACAAGCTGCACCTCGCCTCCGATCGGACCTCGTGCTCGAAGGCGACCGCCAACCAGTTCCGCCTGCTGATCCACACCGCCGCCTAATGGCTGCTGCACCGCTTGCGCGAGCTGGCGCCCAAGACCTCGATCTGGCGCGACGCCCAGTTCGACAGCCTGCGCCTCGCCTTCGTCAAGGTCGCCGCGCGCGTCACCGAGCTCGGCACCCGCATCAAGGTCTCGCTGCCGTCGAGCTATCCCTACAAGGAGAGCCTCGCCCGCTTCGCCGACCGCGCCGTCGCTCGGCCACCGTGAGCGCGCGGGCGACGTGCCCCCCGATCGAGCCCCTCCCGTCCAACGCCAACGCCGTCATCGAAGATCCGAACCGCGCCCAAGGCGCCACCGCCGAGCGCGACCAGACGCAGACCGCGCTGACGCCTGATGAATGAAGCAGGCTAGAGGCACGACGTGGCTCGAATAACCCGTGCCCTCGCATCCGGGGAAGGACCCGCCGCGACCGATCGGTTCTTTTTCCCGCTCGCGGATGGTTCGAGCCGCGTCGCCGGGCTCGTGGCTATCGGGACCCGGTCAAATCGCCCTCGGTGGCTATGGGTGGCTATCCATCCACCCCAAAGCCGAGATCTTGCACCCATTTGCTGAGAGCATCTCTAAGCATTTCAGGGACTTAGATGGTGGGCGCACAGGGACTCGAACCCCGGACCCGCTGATTAAGAGTCAGCTGCTCTACCAACTGAGCTATGCGCCCGACTAGCGCGGGGAATACGACCGGCGGGCGCGCCGGTCAAGGC
>JAAAPF010000288.1 GCA_009908425.1 Alphaproteobacteria bacterium | reverse complement strand
GGGCGGCGGCTTCGGCGGCGTCGAGGTCGCCCGCCGCCTGCGCGGGGTCGCGGGGCTCGAGGTCACGCTGGTGAGCGAGCAGAACTACACCACCTTCAGCCCGATGCTGCCGGAGGTGGTGAGCGCCACCGTCCTGCCGGGCCAGGTGATCGCGCCCTTGCGGCAGATGCTCGGCCGCGATCAGCGCTTCGTGATGGGGCGCGTCCGCGGGCTCGATCCCGAGGCCCGGCGCCTGTGGTACGACCCGGGTGACGGCGTCCACGCGCTGACCTACGACCACTGCGTCCTGGCGCTGGGGGCGCGCGCCCGGCTCGATCTGGTTCCCGGCCTCGCCGAGCACGGCACGCCCCTCAAGCTCATCGGCGACGCCATGCGCGTCCGCAACGAGGTCATCGCCAATCTCGAGCGCGCCGATCACGCCGACGACCCGGCCCTGCGCCGGCGGCTCACCGGCTTCGTCGTGGTGGGCGGCGGCTTCAGCGGGGTCGAGGTCGCGGGCGAGATCCACGATTTCGTCCACGCCGCGGCACCGTTCTACCCCAACGTCGATCCCGCCGACCTGCGGGTCGCGGTGGTCCACACCGGCGAGCGCCTGCTGCCCGAGCTTTCCCCCCGCCTCGCCGACAAGGCGGCGCGCAGCATGGCAGCGCGCGGCATCGAGCTCCGTTTCCGGGCGCGCGCCACCCGCGCCGACGCCGAGGGGCTGGAGATCGAGTGCGCCGACGGCGGCCGCGAGCGGCTGGAGGCGGCGACGCTGGTGTCGACCATCGGCACCGGCACCAACCCGTTGATCGCGTCACTCGATCTGCCCACCGACCGCGGCCGACTGGTGACCCGAAGCGACCTCGCGGTCGCGGCCGCGCCGGGGCTGTGGGCGCTGGGCGACTGCGCCGCGGTGCCCAACGCCGCCACCGGGAGTACCGCGCCGCCGACGGCGCAGTTCGCGGTGCGCGAGGCGCGCACGCTCGCCCACAATCTGGTGGCCGCCGAGCGCGGCCGTGCCACCCGCGCCTTCGACTTCGCCGGGCTCGGCACGCTCGCCACCATCGGCAGCCAGCGCGGCATCGCCGACGTCATGGGCGTGCCGGTGACCGGTTTGCCCGCCTGGCTGCTCTGGCGCGCCTTTTATCTCCTGCAGATGCCGACGCTGAGCCGCAAGCTCAGGCTGTGGGTGGCGTGGACCTGGGACATGCTCTTCCAGAGCGACACCGCCCAGCTCGATTTCACCGCGAGCGACGAGGTCGATGGTGGGCGTGCGTCGGCGCGGGCCGGCGCGGGGGACGACGCCGCGGCGGCATCGCGCGACACCGCGCCCGCCCGGGCGTCCTGAACCCTCGCGATGGCGCCGGACCCGGGCCCGCCGCTCCGACACGGCGGTCAGTCGTCGCGGAGGTCCCACCAGCACCGTCCGGCGCCGTCGACGGCGCGCCCGGCGCCGCCACCGGCTCCGCCGCCGGCGGCCCAGGTCGGGCGCAGGTCGTCGCCGCGCAGCCGGAAGGTCTCGCCGTCGATCGTGACGGTCACCGCCGCGAACGCGCCCGGTGGCATGGCGTCGGTGCGGAAGACGTCGGCGCGGACCTCGTCGCCGGTGTCGGCCGCTGCGAGCAGGCCCTCGACCGCCGCGAGCGGACCGAGATGGACCTCCGCTTCCTGGCCGTCGGGAAGCGCCAGGATCAGATGCACGCCTTCGACCGCCCGCCCGGTGGTGGCCTCGCAGGTGCCGACCACCGTCTCCGTGAGCCTCCCGGCGATGGCGCCGACGTCTTCGACCATGTCGCGGGCCACGCCGGTGCCTTCACCGGTGCCGCGTTGGGCGGCGGCGGGGGCGATGGTGATCGCGGACAGGACGATCGCGAGGACGGTCGCGCGGCGCATACGCGTTCTCCCGGCATGGCGCCGGGAGAACGTCCGATCGGGTTCCGCGTTGCGTTCAGCGGCGCAGATCGTGGCCGTGACGCTCGATGTTGCGGCGCTCCTCTTCGCGGATGCCGCTCAGCGTCTTCTCGCCCCGCACCCAGGCGAGCCGGAGGCGACGGCGCTCCGCGACGCCGCCCAGCATGAAGGATGCCAGCGTCACGGTCGCGAGGGCGATCACGAAGATGTAGGTGGTCATGGTTCGGCTCCTCCGTTCGAAGCAGGTCCGACTCTTCGAGTCGCGCGAAGCCGCTCACGTTGCGCGCCGTGACCTACGGTCGCCCACGCCGGCACGCGTCGACCCGGCGGGCGAAGCCGGGCTAGACGGCCTCGAGGCGGACGCGCCCGATCGGCCGCTGTGGGTCGAGGCCCCATTCGCGGCCGGCCTCGGCGAGGAGGCACCAGACGTAGTCGGCGAGCGAGCGGCGCACGACCACGCGGGCCTCGGCTCCGCCCGCGTCGGTCTCGCCGGCGACCAGCCAGATCTGCACGATCGCCTTGGCGAGATGGGTGCCCAGCACCTCGTCGCGCCGCCAGGCCCGCGGGTGCAGGTCGAGCGCGACGAGCTTGGCGAGGGCCGCGCGCGTGGCCCGCCCGCTCACCTGGACGACGGTGTAGTAGTCCGAGACGTCGACGACTTGGTGACGCAACCCCGCCAGCGCCAGCGCCAGCTCGGTCGCGAGCCGCGCGGCGTCTTCGACGGCGGGGGTGACGACCAGCCATTCGTCGGGTGCGAGCCAGAGCGCCGACGAGCCGGGCCCACGGCTGGTGCCGCGGCAGGCGCGCGGGAGCGCCAGCCCCGTCGCCGCGCCGAACGCGGGGTCGAGCTCGTCCGCCTCGCCCCGCAGCGCGAGCAGGCCCTCGAACGGCCGCTCGGCGAGGCGGAGGTCGTCGCCGGCGAGCGGCGCGCGGTGGGCCAGCGGCGAGCGGGCGCGGGCGTCGATCATGGCCGCTCTCCGAAGCCGGCGAGGAAGTCCGTGGCGGTGATCTCGGCCGGCACCGGCGCCGCGCCCCGGCGCGCCACGTGGACCGTCGCGCCCGTCTTGCCGTGCCCGCCCGCGATCAGCGCGAGCGCGATGGACCGGCCGAGGTTCGGGCTGAAATAGCTCGAGGTGACGTGGCCGATCATCGGCGTGCGGCCGCTGCGCTCGGCGGGCTCGGCGATCACCTGCGCACCCTCGGTGAGGACGGTGGCCGGGTCCGCGGTCGCGAGCCCCACGAGCTGGCGGCGGTCGGGCCGTGCGGTATCGCTTCGAAAGAGCGAGCGGCGGCCGATGAAGTCGGCGCTGTTCTTCACCGCCCAGCGCATACCGAGGTCGAGCGGCGTCACCGTGCCGTCGGTGTCCTGCCCGGCGATGATGAAGCCCTTCTCGGCCCTGAGCAGGTGCATGCCCTCGGTGCCGTAGGGCGTGAGCCCGTACTTGGCGCCGCGCGCCTCGATCAGCCGCCAGAGCCAGAGGCCGTAGCGCGCCGGCACGTTGATCTCGTAGCTCACCTCGCCGGTGAACGAGATGCGGAAGACGCGCACCGGCACGTCCGCGATGTGCCCGCTGGTGTGCGACATGAAGGGGAAAGCTTGCGGATCGGCGTCGATGTCGTCGAAGAGCTCGGCCGCCAGCTTCGGGCTTTCCGGCCCGCAGATCGACGCCACCGCCCACTGCTCGGTGAC
Organism: Alphaproteobacteria bacterium; assembly: GCA_009908425.1. Taxonomy (GTDB): domain Bacteria; phylum Pseudomonadota; class Alphaproteobacteria; order Geminicoccales; family Geminicoccaceae; genus JAAAPF01. The sequence goes on along the minus strand of JAAAPF010000288.1, from coordinate 8,115 downwards.
GGAGGTGAGGTAGACCTTCAGCTCCGGCCACTCGGTCTGGAGGTACTCCTCGAGCCAGGCCAGCACGCCGGCGGCACCGCCCGTGGTCGTCGTCATGTGGAAATGGTCGTCGGCGAGGCACGCCGTCACCCCGTCGTCGAAGACCATGCCGTCTTCGTTGCACATGAGGCCGTAGCGGCAGCGGCCGGGGGCGAGCTTCATCCAGGCGTTGGTGTAGACGCGGTTGAGGAACTCGCGCGCGTCCGGGCCCTTGACGTCGATCTTGCCCAGCGTCGAGGCGTCGAGCACGGCACAAGAGCTGCGCGCCGCCCGGCACTCGCGCTGAAGTGCGTCGTCGAAGCTCTCGCCGGCCTGCGGGTAGACCCGCGGCCGCAGCCAGTCGCCGACGAGTTCGAAGACGGCGCCGGCCTCGACGTGGGCCTCGTGCATCGCGGTGGTGCGGCGCGGGTGGAACAGCTCGCCGACCTGCCGGCCGGCGACGGCGCCGAAGCTCACCGGCTTGTAGGGCGGGCGGAAGGTGGTCACGCCCACCTCCGGGATCGTCTTGTCGAGCGTGTCGGCGAGGGTGGCGACGCCGTTGAGCCCGCTCGTCTTGCCCTGATCGGTGCCCATGCCGAGCGTGGTGTAGCGCTTGGCGTGCTCGATCGAGCGGTAGCCCTCGGCCGCGGCGAGCCGGATGTCCTTGGTCGTCACGTCGTTCTGCAGGTCGACGAAGACGCGCCCGCCCTGTGGCTTCGGCGCCGGGGCGAGGGCGTAGGCGACGCCGTCGTCGGCCACCTCCGGCACGTGCTCGGGCGCGATGCCGGCCGCCTCGGCCCCGGCCACCGCCGCCGCGCGGAGGCTCGCCGCCAGGTCGAACGCGCCCGCGGCACGCCCGGCGAAGCGGGCGGCGGCGCCGTTCGGCTGCGGGCGGAAGGCCTGGAGATCGTCGTCCCAGGCGATCGCCCCCTTCGATTGCGCGTAGAGCGCGAGGTTCGGCGCCCAGCCGCCGGAGACCACGAGCAGGTCGCAGGCCACGTCCTCGCGGCCGCCGCCGTCGGCGCGGGCGATCACCGCGCCGCGCACCTCGCTGCGGCCCTTGGCGGCGACGACCGCCGAGCCCGCGCGCACCGGCAGGCCCAGCGCCTGCGCCCGCGCGAGCAGGCGCTCGTCGGGTCGCGCGCGGCTGTCGACGATCGCCGCGATCTCGACGCCCGCGGCGGCGAGGTCGAAGGCGGTACGCCAGGCGTCGGTGTTGTTGGTGGCGACGACGGCGCGTCGGCCGGGCGCGACGCCCCAGCGGTGGAGGTAGGCGCGTACGGCCCCCGCCAGCATGACGCCCGGGCGGTCGTTGGCGTGGAACAGGAGCGGCCGCTCGATGGCGCCGGTCGCCAGCACGACCGCCTTGGCGCGCACCCGCCAGAGGCGTTGGCGCGGCAGGCGTGGGTCGCGCGCGGCCGGCGGCAAGTGGTCCAGCACGGCCTCGGCGAGGGTCACCCAGTTGCGGTCGTACCAGCCGGTGCCGGTGGTGCGGGTGAGCAGCGTGACCTCGGGCATCGCCCTGAGCTCGGCCTCGATCTCGGCGAGCCACGCCCAGGCCGGGCGGCCGTCGATCGTGACCGCGTCCGGCGCGCCGGCGAGCAGGCCGCCGCCGAGCGCGCCGGTCTCCTCGGCGAGGATCACGCGCGCGCCCGTCCGCGCCGCTTCCCGCGCGGCGACGAGGCCCGCCGCCCCGCCGCCGATGACCAGCACCTCGCAGTGGCGGTTGACGTGCTCGTAGCGGTCGGGGTCGGGCGCGGTCGGGCTCCTGCCCATGCCGGCGGCGGCGCGGATGGCGCCCTCGAAACGCATCCAGTTCAGGGGCGGGCCCATGAAGGTCTTGTAGTAGAAGCCGGCGGGCAGAAAGCGCGCGAGCGCGTCGTTGACCACGCCGACGTCGCGGCCGAGCGACGGCCAGCAGTTCTGCGGAAAGGCCTCCAGGCCGTCATAGAGCTCGAGCTCGGTGGCACGGACGTTCGGCACCGTCGTCGCCGGATCGCCGCCCACCTGGACGAGGGCCACCGGCTCCTCGCTGCCGGCGGTGAGCACGCCGCGCGGGCGGTGGTACTTGAAGCTGCGCGCCAGCGTGCGCACGCCGTTCGCCAACAGCGCCGAGGCCAGCGTGTCGCCGCGATAGCCGGCGTATGCGCGGCCGTCGAAGCGGAAGGTGAGGGGGGCCGTGCGGTCGATGCGGCCGCCGTCTTCGAGGCGGTAGGCCTGGACGCTCATGCGAAGGCCTCGTCGGCGGGCGCCTCTTCCTTTTCCTCCCCACCGAGCCGCGGCGGCTCTTCACCCATGCGGTAGACCGCGAGGAACGCGTCGCTGCCGGTGTCGCGCAGGGCGTTGAACCACTTGCGGCAGCCGGCGGTGTGGCACCAGCGCTCGGCGAAGACGCCCTTGGTGTTGGTGCGCATGAAGACGTAGTCGGCCCACTCGTCGTCGCTCAGCGTCTCCGGTGCGGTCGGCCGGGTGCGGTGCGCCTCGCCGCCGTAATGGAACTCGCTCTGGTCGCGCTCGCCGCAGTTCGGGCAGGGGACGAGGAGCATGGCGGAACCCTCCCTCGGTGGGCCTCAGTGGGCGACGGCGGCGGCGCCGTGCTCGGCCACCAGCTTGCCGGTGGCGAAGCGGGTGAGCGCGTACGGCTCGGCGATCGCGTTCGGTTCGTCATTGGCGACGAGGTCGGCGAAGACGTGGCCGGAGCCCGGCGTCGCTTTCCAGCCGCCGGTCCCCCAGCCGCCGTTGACGTAGAAGCCCTTCACCGGCGTCTTCGAGATGATCGGGCTTGCGTCCGGGCAGACGTCGACCGTGCCGGCCCAGTGCCGCATCAGCTTCATCCGCGAGAAGATCGGGAACAGCTCCAGAAGTGCGGCGATCTCGTCTTCGATGATGTGGAAGCCGCCGCGCTGGGTGTAGGAGATGTGCGGGTCGATGCCGGCGCCGATGACGAGCTCGCCCTTGTCGGACTGGCTGCAATAGGCGTGCACCGCGTTCGACATGACGACGCACGGCATGATCGGCTTGACCGGCTCGGAGACCAGCGCCTGCAGGGGGTGGCTCTCGATCGGCAGGCGCAGGCCGACCATGTCGGCGATCACCGAAGTGTGCCCCGCTACGACGCTCGCCACCTTCGAGGTCTTGATGTCGCCGCGCGTGGTGCGCACGCCCTGCACGACCCCGCCCCGAACGTCGATGCCCGTGACCTCGCAGTGCTGGACGATGTCGACGCCCAGCGCGCAGGCGGCGCGGGCGTAGCCCCAGACCACGGCGTCGTGGCGGTTGACCCCGCCCGAGCGCTGCAGCGTCGCGCCCAGAACCGGGTAGCGGACGTCGCGGCCGATGTGGATCGGCGGGCAGAATTCCTTGACCTCGTGGGCGTCGAGCCATTCGGCGTCGACGCCGTTGAGCCGGTTGGCCTCGACGCGGCGCTTGAGCTGGCGCATCTCGCCGTCGTCATGGGCGAGATTGAGCACACCGCGGTGGCTCATCATGATGTTGAAGTTGAGCTCGCGCCCGAGCCCCCGCCACAGCCGCATGGCGTGGTCGTAGATCGCCGCACTCTCGTCGTTCAGGTAGTTCGAGCGGACGATCGTGGTGTTGCGCGCGGCGTTGCCGCCGCCGAGCCAGCCCTTCTCCAGCACGGCGACGTTCGTCATGCCGTGCTCTTTCGCCAGATAGTAGGCGGTGGCGAGGCCATGGCCGCCGCCGCCGATGATCACCGCGTCGTAGGCCGCCTTCGGCGCGGCGTCGCGCCACGCCGGCCGCCAGCCGCGGTGGCCCCCTACGCCCTCGCGTAACAGCGACCACACGGAATAACCCCGCATCCTCGCGGTCCGGCCCATCAGCCCAAATCCCCATTCCCTCGGGGCCGCCGGCCACGCCGGTCCCGTCTGTACAACGAGGGTGTAGCGCCTCCGCGCGAGCCGGTTTTACGCCCGGGCGACACCGTCTTGACGCCCACCGACATCGTCGACACCGACGACGACCGCGAACGCGGAGGTAACAGGGGTTTCCGTTTTGCAAGGCCTCGGTCGCAAAGCCTCAAGCCTGCGTCGCTCGGCAGATACACCGAATATAAAAACGGCGGTTTTCCGCGATCGCGACTGTGTGACAGCGTCGCCATTGCGCGAGCACGGAAGCGGTGGAGCAGCCTTTGGCTCCTCGACCCTCCGGTGATTGGTACGACGCCGGCACCGTGCCGCTTTTGGCATAATGAGCGTCGTCCCCAGAGTGATGTTGCTCTGCAAAACTCGGTTTATAGCAGCAGAGAATGCAAGAGCCAGTAGCGAGGTGCAGGCGGGCCATGAGCGAGACTTTTCACGAGACGCCGGAAACAGTCGTGGAAGCGACAAAGACCGGTAACGGGGCGGCGTGGGCGGTCGCCCGCTCGCTCGGTGGTCAGGTGACTTCGGTCGACCAGTCGCATCGGCGGGTGCCGATCAACCTGCGCCAGAGTGGTCGCACCCCGGTCGAGATGCTGATCTCGACGCGCGTAAGAAAGTCGCCGTACTGGCATCTGTCGGTCGAGGCCGGCTGCTGGCGCTGCACCGTCTACAACCGGATGTACCACCCGCGCGGTTACGTCCGGCCGGAAGATGGCGGGGCCATGGTCGAGTACGACGCGCTGGTCAACCACGTGACGATGTGGAACGTCGCGGTCGAGCGGCAGATCCAGGTGAAGGGTCCGGACGCCGAGGCCTTCGTCAACTACGTCATCACCCGCGACGCCGGCAAGATCCGGCCGATGCACGGCAAATACGTCATCCTCTGCAACGAGGACGGTGGGATCCTGAACGACCCGGTGCTCTTGCGGGTCGCGGAGGACGAGTTCTGGTTCTCGCTGTCCGACAGCGACCTCGAGCTGTGGCTGCGGGGCGTCAATCTGGGCAAGGGCTTCGACGTCACCATCGGCGAGATCGACGTGGCGCCGGTGCAGATCCAGGGCCCGAAGTCCGAGGCGCTGATGGTCGACCTGTTCGGCGAGAAGGTGCGCGACATTCCCTATTACGGCCTGATGGCCGGGCAGGTGGCCGGGCGCGACGTCATCGTCTCGCAGACCGGGTTCACCGGGGAGAAGGGCTACGAGATCTATCTCATGGACGCGACGCTCTACGCCGAGGACCTGTGGTACACGGTGCTCGAGGCCGGCAAAGCGCACGACCTGATGGTGATCGCGCCGGCGCACCACCGCCGCATCGCCGCCGGCATCCTGTCCTGGGGCCAGGACATCGACGCCGAGACGCTGCCGTTTCAGACCAACCTCGCCTACCAAGTCCCGCGCAACAAAGAGGCGGACTACATCGGCAAGGCCAAGTTGGAGGAGGTGCGCGCTCAGATCGAGGCCGGCACGCCGCCGTTCAAGAAGAAAATGGTCGGCCTTAAGCTCGCCGGTAAACCCATCACCGACTACGCGCCCGACTTCTGGCTGATCTCGGCGAGCGTGGACGGCGATCCCGTCGGCTACGTCACCTCGCCCTGGTACTCGCCCGAACTGGAGACCAACATCGCGCTGGCCTATGTCGACTGGGAGCAGACGGTCATCGGCACCGAGCTCTTCGTCTGGCTGCCGGAGGAATACGCCGACGCGGCCGGCCAGCCCGCGCTCGCGACGGTCTGCGAGGTGCCGTTCCGGCCGTCGGTGAACCCCAACGCCCGCGAGATCGCGCGCGCCCACGGCCGCGACTTCGCCTACTGAGCGCGGCGGCGGGCGCGGGGAGGCGCCGTCATGGATCTCGGGTACCAGTCTGTATCGGGGCCGACCGCGGCCCGGGCGGCGCTCCTGGCCGACGTCTCGCTGGAGGCGACGCCCAAGCAGCTGGCCGGGGCGCCGGACCTCGCCGCGCGCCTGCCGGCCGGCACCGCGATCTACCTGCCGGCGCTCGACAAGGTGGCGGAGACGGCGCGCCTGGAGGCCGCCCGCCGGCTGGTGCGCGAGCGCCTGCGGCCGGTACCGCACCTCGCCGCGCGCCGGCTCGCCGGCACCGGTGAGCTCGACGACCGGCTCGCCGCCTGGCGCGACGCCGGCGTCGCCGAGCTGCTCCTGATCGCCGGCGACGTGGCGCGGCCGGCGGGCCCGTTCACCAGCACGCTCGACCTGCTGGCGACCGGACTGCTCGAGCGCCACGGCTTCAAGCGCCTCGGCGTCGCCGGCCATCCCGAAGGTCACCCGGTGGCCGACCGGGAGACGCTGGCGGCGGCGTTGCGGGCGAAGGCGGCCTACGCCCGCGAGCACGACGTCGAGATGTGGATCGTCACCCAGTTCGCCTTCGAGGCCGGCCCGCTGGCCGCGTTCGAGGCGGGTCTGCGTGACGCCGGGCCGGCCCTGCCGGTGCGCGCCGGCCTGCCCGGTCCGGCCACCGCCCGGACGCTGATGACCTACGCCTGGCAGTGCGGCGTCGGGGTCTCGGCGCGGGTGCTGGCGCGGCGGCCGTCGGCGGCCCGACTGCTCGGTCGCTGGGCTCCCGACGCGGTGGTCGACGCACTCGCGCGGCACCGTGGCGAGCGGCCGGCGAGCCTGGTGCGTGGGCTGCACGTCTATCCCTTCGGCGGCCTCGCCGCCGCCCTGGACTGGCTGGACGACGCCGAGCGACGCGTCGCCGAGAGCGTGGAGGTGGAACGATGACGGACGGCCTGGAGGCGCTCGCCGACGTGACCACGAGCGCGGAGGTCGACGAGCGCGGCCCCGCGCTGCCGCCGCCGGGGGCGCCCGACATCGAGATCGCCCGCGCCGCGCGCATGCGCCCGATCGTGGCGCTCGCGCGCGACAAGCTCGCGGTGCCGGCGGACGCGCTCGTCCCCTTCGGCCTCTACAAGGCCAAGCTCGACCACGGCTTTCTCGACACCCTCGCGACCCGGCCGCGCGGCAAGCTGGTGCTGGTCACCGCGATGACGCCGACGCCCGCGGGCGAGGGCAAGACGACCACCAGCGTCGGCCTCAACGACGGCCTCAACCGCCTCGGCGTGAAGAGCTCGGTGTGCCTGCGCGAGCCGTCGCTCGGCCCCTGCTTCGGGATGAAGGGCGGCGCCGCCGGCGGCGGGCGCGCCCAGGTGCTGCCGATGGAGGACATCAACCTCCACTTCACCGGCGACTTCCACGCCATCGGAAGCGCCCACAACCTGCTGGCGGCGCTGCTCGACAACCATCTGCACTGGGGCAACGCCCTCGACATCGACCCGCGCCGGGTCTCCTGGCGGCGGGTGATGGACATGAACGACCGCGCGCTGCGCCGGATCGTGGCCGGCCTCGGCGGTGCCGCCCACGGCGTGCCGCGCGAGGACGGCTTCGACATCACCGTCGCCTCCGAGGTCATGGCGATCTTCTGCCTCGCCGACGGCGTCGCCGATCTCAAGCGCCGGCTGGCGTCGATGGTGATCGCGCGCAACCGCGACAAGGAGCCGATCACCGCCGGCGATCTCGGCGTCGACGGGGCGATGGCGGCGCTGTTGAAGGACGCGCTCGCGCCCAACCTGGTGCAGAGCATCGAGCACAGCCCGGCCTTCGTCCACGGCGGGCCCTTCGCCAACATCGCCCACGGCTGCAACTCGCTGACGGCGACCAAGGCCGCGCTCGGCCTGGCGGAGGTGGTGGTCACCGAGGCCGGCTTCGGCGCCGATCTCGGGGCGGAGAAGTTCATCGACATCAAGTGCCGCCAGGCCGGCCTCGCGCCCGACGCCTGCGTGCTGGTCTGCACCGCGCGCGCGCTCAAGATGCACGGCGGCGTCGCCAAGGCCGCGCTCGGCGTGCCGGACCCCGACGCCGTGCGGCGCGGCTGCGCCAACCTCGCCCGTCACGTCCGCAACCTCGCCCGCTTCGGGCTGACGCCGGTGGTGGCGATCAACCACTTCGCCACCGACACCGCCGCCGAGCTCGACGTCGTGCGCGGTGTGTGCGCCGATCTCGGCGTCCGCGCGGTGCTGGCGACCCACTGGGCCGAGGGCGGTGCCGGCGCCGAGCCCCTCGCCGCGGCGGTGATGGAGGCGCTGGAGGCGGGGGCGCCGACGGTGACGCCGCTCTACGGCGACGAGCTGTCGCTCGCGGACAAGGTGCGCACGGTCGCGACCAGCCTCTACGGCGCCGCCGACATCGCCGTCGGCGACGCG
>JAAAPF010000198.1 GCA_009908425.1 Alphaproteobacteria bacterium | reverse complement strand
GTCGCGTTCCTCCAGCGCCTTGGCCATGCCGTAGAGGCGCAGCTGGCGCAGCCGGTCGATGTTGGGATGACGCATCGGGCTTCCTCGGATTAGGTTCTGTTGACGTTCTACCGCAGAAGGATGCATGCGGCGGCGAGATGAACGAATGCGAGATACCGGCGGGCGAGCTTGTCGAAGCGGCTGAAGACGCGACGAAAGTGTTTGAGCTTGCCGAACAGGCATTCGATTCGGGCGCGTTCTTTGTAGAGGTACCAGTCGGTCGGGCGCGGGGCGGAGCGGACCGGATGCGGTGGGATGACCGGCACGGCACCCTGCGCGGTGACCCAAGCCAGGATGGCGTCGCTGTCGTAGGCGCGATCGCCGAGCACCGCCTGGACGGCGATCATCGCGACCGTGCCGAGCAAGGCCAGGGCGACGGGTGCGTCGCCCGCCTGGCCCGCGGTCAGCGCGAAGCGAAGGGGGTTGCCGAGGCTGTCGGCGAGGCCGTGCAGCTTGCTGGAGAATCCGCCCCGTGACCGTCCGAGACACTGATCCCCTTCGCTTTTTTTGCGCCGGCGGCGCTGCTGTGCGCGCGCACCACGGTGCTGTCGAGCAGCAACCACTCGAGATCGCCGTCGGCGGCGAGCTGGTCCATCAGCCGCTGCCAAACGCCTTTCTCCTGCCAGCGGGCGAACCGCTTGTAGACGCTGTTCCACGGACCGAACTCGGCGGGCAGCATCCGCCACGGCGCCCCGGCGCGGGCCATCCAGAGCACCGCCTCGACGAACAGGCGGGTCGGCGCTTCCTGTTTGACGTAGAGGCCGGGATGCTCCTCGAGGCACGCCCAGACACGCCTCCACGCCTCGTCCGACAACCCAGTGTACGCCATCTTCCGGAAAGCCTTTCTCGACCGATATCAAAGGCTTCGAAACGCGAACTCATGCTCAATGTCAACACGGCCTAGACCCCATGTCGATCCAAGCCTCGTGGCAATGCAGCGATAGGGCCTCATCCGCATGCTGGTCGCCGTGGTACACGTAGACGATGGCTTTGTTCGTCAACACGGCCTAGCCCGCGGGCCGCGTCGCGCAGTGGTGCAGCGCGATGCCGGCGCTGACCGCGACGTTGAGGCTTTCCACCGGCGGCCGGATCGGGATGCGAAGCGTGACGTCGCAGCGCTGGCGCACCAACGGCCGCAGGCCACGGTCCTCGGCGCCGAGGACCAGGACCTGCTTCGCCGCCGGCGTGAAGTCGGCGAGCGTGCGCGCCGCGCCGGCGTCGAGCCCCGCGGTCCACCAGCCGCGTCCCGCCAGTCGCGTCAAGAAGCGCGCGAGATTGACCTCGTGCAGCACCGGTACCCGTTCGAGCGCGCCCGACGCGGCCTTGGCGCAGGCGGCGTTCAAGGGTGCGGCGTGGCGCGTCTGCATGACCAGCGCGGTGGCGCCGAAGGCGGCGGCGGAGCGCAGCACCGCGCCGACGTTGCGAGTGTCGCTGACCTGGTCGAGCACCAGCAATACGCCGCAGTCGACCGCCGTCAGCGGGTCGGCGGCGGGCTCGGGCAGGGGCTCGACCACCGCCCCCATGCCCTGATGCGCCGCCTCGGCCCCGACCAGAGCTGCGAAGGCGCCGCGCTCCAGGGGTTCGACGGTGAGCCCGCGAGCCGCGGCCGCGGCGGTGAACGCCGGCGCCGGGGCGTCGAGGCTGATGGCGCGGCGGACCTGCCGCGCCGGGTTGGCGAGGGCGGCGAGCACGGCGTGGCGGCCGTAGAGCACGAGCGGCGCCGCCGCGGTGTCGGGGCGAGCGGCCCGATCGTGCTTGGCCCCCGCCTTCGAGTGGGACGAGCGCGCAGCGGGCATGCGGACGGGACCCATCGGGACGGTCGAGAGTTGACAAGTCAGGGGCGCTTCACATACTCCGCGCCGCACTTCGCCGCCAGTGATGACCGGCATGCGGAGGGGTGGCCGAGTGGTTAAAGGCAGCAGACTGTAAATCTGCCGGCGTAAGCCTACGTAGGTTCGAATCCTACCCCCTCCACCACGCCGCTCGGCCGTCGAAGTCGCTGAAGTCGCTGGCGGGTGTAGCTCAATGGTAGAGCACCGGCCTTCCAAGCCGGCGGTGTGGGTTCGATCCCCATCACCCGCTCCAGCTTCGGCCGTACCGGACCTGCCGACCTGTGGGACGCAACCTTATCGGGACCTGAGTTTAGGGCGATGGCCAAGGAAAAGTTCGATCGCAGCAAGCCGCACGCCAACATCGGCACGGTGGGTCACGTCGACCACGGCAAGACGACACTGACGGCGGCGATCACCAAGGTGCTGTCGGCGAGTGGCGGCGGGGCGTACACCTCCTACGACAACATCGACCGGGCGCCGGAGGAGAAGGCGCGGGGGATCACGATCAACACCGCGCACGTCGAGTATTCGACGGCGAACCGGCACTACGCCCACGTGGACTGTCCGGGCCACGCCGACTACGTCAAGAACATGATCACCGGGGCGGCCCAGATGGACGGGGCGATCCTGGTGGTGTCGGCGGCGGACGGCCCGATGCCGCAGACCCGCGAGCACATCCTGCTGGCGCGGCAGGTCGGCGTGCCGGCGCTGGTGGTGTTCTTGAACAAGGTCGACCAGGTCGACGACCCGGAGCTGTTGGAGCTGGTCGAGCTGGAGGTGCGCGAGCTGTTGTCGTCCTACGACTTCGCCGGTGACGACATCCCGATCATCGCCGGCTCGGCGCTGGTGGCGCTGGAGGACGGCGACCCGGCGCTGGGCAAGGACAAGATCGTCGAGCTGATGGCGGCGGTGGACGACTACATCCCGCAGCCGGAGCGGCCGAAGGACCAGGCGTTCTTGATGCCGATCGAGGACGTGTTCTCGATCTCGGGGCGGGGCACGGTGGTGACGGGCCGGGTCGAGCGCGGGGTGGTCAAGGTGGGCGACGAGGTGCAGATCGTCGGCCTGCGCGACACCAAGAAGACGACGTGCACCGGCGTCGAGATGTTCCGCAAGCTCCTGGACCAGGGCGAGGCCGGGGACAACGTCGGGGTGCTGTTGCGCGGCATCAAGCGCGACGACGTCGAGCGCGGTCAGGTGCTCTGCAAGCCGGGGTCGATCACGCCGCACACCAAGTTCAAGTGCGAGACCTACGTGCTGACGAAGGAGGAGGGCGGCCGGCACACCCCGTTCTTCTCGAACTACCGGCCGCAGTTCTACTTCCGGACGACGGACGTGACCGGCTCCATCAAGCTGCCCGAGGGCACCGAGATGGTGATGCCGGGGGACAACGTGACGATGGAGGTGGAGCTGATCGCCCCGATCGCGATGGAGCAGGGCCTGCGCTTCGCGGTCCGCGAGGGCGGCCGCACCGTCGGCGCCGGCGTCGTCGCCGAAATCATCGAGTGACGGAAGCGGCGAGCGAAGAATGGACACGCAAAATATCCGCATCCGCCTGAAGGCGTTCGATCATCGGGTGCTCGATCAGTCGGTGCGGGAAATCGTGAGCACGGCGAAACGCACGGGGGCCCGCGTGCGCGGGCCGATCCCGCTGCCGACCCGGCTCGAGCGGTTCACGGTGCTGCGCTCGCCGCACATCGACAAGAAGAGCCGCGAACAGTTCGAGATCCGCACCCACAAGCGGCTCTTGGACATCGTCGACCCGACGCCGCAGACGGTGGACGCGCTGATGAAGCTCGACCTCGCCTCCGGCGTCGACGTCGAGATCAAGGTCTGAGCGGGAAGGAGCAGGCATCATGCGAACCGGACTCTTGGCCCGCAAAATCGGCATGACGCGGATCTTCGGCTCCGACGGCAGCCACGTGCCGGTGACGGTCCTGCAGGTCGAGGACAACGAGGTGGTGGCGACCCGCTCGGTCGCGACCGACGGCTACACCGCGATCCAGGTCGGCGCCGGCAAGGCCAAGGTCAAGAACGTCACCAAGCCCATGCGCGGCCATTTCGCCAAGGCGAAGGTCGAGCCCAAACGGGTGCTGCGCGAGTTCCGCGTCGCCGATGACGCGGTGGTGGCGCCAGGGACTCGGCTGTCGGCGGCGCATTTCGTCGCCGGTCAGCGCCTCGACGTCGCCGCCACCAGCGTCGGCAAGGGCTTCGCGGGTTCGATGAAACGCCACAATTTCGGCGGGACGCGCGCGACCCACGGGGTCTCGGTCTCGCACCGCGCGCACGGCGCCACTGGTCAGTGCCAGGACCCCGGCAAGGTGTTCAAGGGCAAGAAGATGGCCGGTCACATGGGGGCGCGGCGGGTGACCACGCACAATCTCGAACTCGCCGGCGTCGACGCCGAGCGCGGGCTGCTGCTCGTCAAGGGGGCGGTGCCGGGCGCGAAGGGCGGGCTCGTGCAGGTCCGCGACGCCGTCAAGAAGGCCCGTCCGGGCGACGCGCCCTATCCCGCCGGCGTGGTCGGCGCCGGCGACGCCGCGGCCGCGGAAAGCGAGGCCTGAGCGATGGAACTGCCGGTGATCAGCCTGCGCGCGGAGACGACCTCGACGATCGAGGTCGACGACGCGCTGTTCGATGTCGAGCCGCGGCCCGACATTCTGCAGCGGATGGTGGTCTATCAACTCGCCAAGCGGCGGGCGGGGACCCACAAGGTGAAGGGGCGCGGCGAGATCGCCCGCACCACCGCCAAGATGTACAAGCAGAAGGGCACCGGGCGGGCCCGCCACGGCTCCTCGCGGGTCGCCCAGTTCCGCGGCGGCGGCCGCGCCTTCGGGCCGCACCCGCGCGACCACGCCGTCGACCTGCCCAAGCGGGTCCGCCGGCTGGCCCTGCGTCACGCCCTCGCGGCCAAGGCGCGCGCGGGCCAGCTCTACGTCCTCGACGACGCCACGCTCGACGCGCCCAAGACCAAGCCCTTGGCGGCGCGCTTCGCGGCTCTGCCCTTCGACTCGGCGTTCGTGGTCGCGGGTCACGAGGTCGACGGCAATCTCAAGCTGGCGTCGCGCAACATCCCCAAATTGGAGGTGGTGCCGAGCGCGGGTGCCAACGTGTACGACATCCTCCGGCGCGACGCCCTGGTGATCGCCAAGGAGAGCTTGGAGCAGTTGCGGGAGCGTCTGGCATGACCGCCGAGCAGCACTACGACGTCATCCGCAAGCCGGTGATCACCGAGAAGTCGACGCTTTTGGGTGAGCACAACGCGGTGACCTTCAAGGTGCGCACCGACGCCACCAAGCCGCAGATCAAGGCGGCAGTGGAGGCGTTGTTTCGGGTGAAGGTCAAGGCGGTCAACACGCTGGTGGCGAAGGGCAAGACCAAGCGCTTCCGCGGTACGCCCTACAAGCGGGCGGACGAGAAGAAGGCGATCGTGACCCTCAAGGAAGGGCACGCGATCGATGTGACCACGGGTATTTGACGATGGCGCTCAAGACCTACAATCCGACCTCGCCCGGGCGGCGCACGCTCGTCACCGTCGAGCGCAAGGCCCTGCACAAGGGCGGGCCGGTGAAGAAGCTGACCGAGGGTCTCGCCAAGAGCGGGGGGCGCAACAACCACGGGCGCACCACGGTGTGGCACCGCGGCGGCGGGCACAAGCGGACCTATCGGCTGGTCGACTTCAAGCGCCGCAAGCACGACGTCGCCGGGACGGTCGAGCGGCTGGAATACGACCCCAACCGCACCGCGTTCATCGCGTTGGTGACCTACGCCGACGGCGAGCAGGCCTACATTCTGGCGCCGGCGCGCCTCGGCGTCGGCGACCGCGTGATCGCCGGGCGCCGCGTCGACGTCAAGCCGGGCAACGCGGCGCCGGTCGGCAACATTCCGGTCGGCACGATCGTCCACAACCTCGAACTCAAGCCGGCCAAGGGTGGCCAGATCGCGCGCTCGGCGGGGGCCTACGCCCAGCTTGTCGGCCGCGACGGGTCCTACACCCAGGTGCGGTTGATGTCCGGCGAGATCCGGCGGCTGCACAACGACTGCATGGCCACGATCGGCGCGGTCTCCAACTCGGACCACCAAAACGTCAACGACGGCAAGGCCGGACGCCGGCGCTGGAACGGGCGGCGGCCGCACGTTCGGGGTGTGGCGATGAACCCGGTCGATCACCCCCACGGCGGCGGCGAAGGCCGGACGTCGGGGGGGCGTCATCCGGTGACCCCGTGGGGTCAGCCCACCAAGGGCCGCCGCACCCGAAAGAACAAGAAAACCGACGCGTTCGTGGCCCGGTCGCGCCACGTCGCGAAGAAACGGAAGGGCTGATCATGCCCCGCAGCGTCTGGAAAGGCCCGTTCGTCGACGGCTACCTCTTCGACAAGGCCGAAAAGGCCCGCGCATCTGGCAAGAACGCCATCATCAAGACCTGGTCGCGGCGCTCGACGATCATGCCGGATTTCGTCGGGCTGACCTTCGCGGTCTACAACGGCAAGAAGTTCCTGCCGGTGTACGTCACCGAGAACATGGTCGGCCACAAGTTCGGGGAGTTCGCCCCGACCCGGACCTATTACGGCCACGGCGCCGACAAGAAGGCGAAGAGGAAGTAGCATGGGCAAGCCGAAGCGCGAGCGGGCGCTCGCCGACAGCGAGGCCCAGGCGGTGGCGACCTTTCTGAGGACGAGCCCGCGCAAGCTCGACGTGGTGGCCGGTCTGATCCGCAACCAGCCGGTCGACCGGGCGATCAATCAGCTGAGCTTCTCGAAGCGCCGCGTCGCCCAGGACGTCAAAAAGACCCTGGAGAGCGCGATCGCCAACGCCGAGAACAACCACGGCCTCGACATCGACCAGCTGGTCGTGGCCGAGGCCAGCGTCGGCAAGCGCTTCGTCATGAAGCGCTTCCGCCCGCGGGCGCGCGGCCGGGCAGGGCGGATCAACAAGTTCTTCAGCCGCCTGCGCATCGTCGTGCGCGAGGTGGACACCAGCGTCGAGGAGGCCGCCTGATGGGTCACAAGGTCAACCCCGTCGGCATGCGCCTCGGGATCAACCGGACCTGGGACAGTCGCTGGTTCGGCGATCAGGACTATGCCGGTCTGCTGGCCGAGGACATGAAGCTGCGCTCCTATCTGGAGAAGCGGCTGCAGGCGGCCGGGATCTCGCGCATCGTCATCGAGCGGCCGGCCAAGAAGGCCCGGGTGATGATCCACACCGCCCGGCCGGGCGTGGTCATCGGCAAGAAGGGCCAGGACATCGAGGCGCTGCGGCGTGACCTCTCGAAGATGAGCTCGGCGGGCGACGTCGCCCTCAACATCGTCGAGATCCGCAAGCCGGAACTCGACGCCAAGCTCGTCGCCGAGAACATCGCCCAGCAGCTGCAGCGCCGGGTGACCTTCCGGCGCGCGATGAAGCGGGCGGTGCAGTCGGCGATGCGGCTCGGGGCCGAAGGCATCAAAGTGATCTGCGGCGGCCGGCTGGGCGGCGCCGAGATCGCGCGCACCGAGTGGTACCGCGAGGGTCGGGTGCCGCTGCACACCTTGCGCGCCAACATCGACTTCGGCCGCGCGACGGCGTTCACGCCCTACGGCACCTGCGGGATCAAGGTGTGGGTCTTCCGCGGCGAGATCATGGAGCACGACCCCATGGCCTTCGACAAGCGGATCAACGAAGGCGCGCCACAGCGCAGCTGAGGGCCGGGGCGAGGAGTTCGAGCGATGCTGCAACCCAAGCGGACGAAGTTCCGCAAAATGCACAAGGGCCGCAACCGCGGCCTCGCCAAGGGCGGTACCGAGCTGAACTTCGGCGCCTACGGCATGAAGGCCACCGCCGCCGGGCGAGTGACGGCGCGCCAGATCGAGGCCGCCCGGCGCACGATGACGCGCCATCTCCGGCGCCAGGGGCGGGTCTGGATCCGCATCTTCCCCGACCGCCCGGTGTCGGAGAAGCCGGCCGAGGTCCGCATGGGCAAGGGCAAGGGCTCGGTCGAGTTCTGGGTCGCCTTCGTCAAGCCGGGCCGGATCATGTTCGAGATCGACGGCGTGTCGGCGGAGTTGGCCGAGGAGGCGATGCGCCGCGCCGGCGCCAAGCTCCCGGTGAGCACGCGCTTCGTGGAGCGGGTGACGGAGGACGTGGCGGCATGAAGGCCGAGGAGTTCCGCGCCAAGACCGACGACGAGCTGACGGCCTCGCTGCTCGCCCTCAAGAAGGAGCAGTTCAATCTGCGCTTTCAGCAGGCGACGGGGCAGCTCGAGAGCAGCGGCCGCATCCGCGAGGTCCGACGCGACATCGCGCGCCTCAAGACCGTGGTCAACGAGCGCCGCGCCAAGAAGGAAACGCACTGATGCCCAAGCGCGAGCTGCAGGGTGTGGTGGTCAGCGACAAGGGCGACAAGACCATCGTGGTCAAGGTCGAGCGGCGCTTTCGCCACCCCCTCTACAAGAAATACATTCGCTCGACGAAGAAGTACCATGCGCACGACGCCGACAACGTCTGTAAGGTGGGCGAGACGGTGCGCATCGTGGAATCGCGGCCGCACTCCAAGACCAAGCGCTGGGAGCTCGTGAGCCGCGACCGCGCGGCGTCGGAGGTCGAGCGATGATCCAAGCGGAGAGCAAGCTCGACGTCGCCGACAATTCCGGGGCGCGGCGGGTGCAGTGCATCCGGGTGCTGGGCGGCTCGCGCCGCCGCTGGGCGTCGATCGGCGACGTCATCGTCGTCGCCGTGAAGGATGCCATCCCGCGCGGTCGGGTGAAGAAGGGCGACGTTCACAAGGCGGTCATCGTGCGCACGGCGAAGGAGATCACCCGCCCCGACGGCAGCGCGATCCGCTTCGACCGCAATGCGGCGGTGTTGATCAACGCCGCCGGCGAGCCGATCGGCACCCGCATCTTCGGTCCGGTGACCCGCGAACTGCGCGCCCGTCGTTTCATGAAGATCGTCTCGCTGGCCCCGGAGGTCATCTGACCATGGCAGCTGCGAACCAGGCGGCGAAGCGTCCGCCGAAGCGCGACATCAAGAAGGGCGACCGCGTCGTCGTGCTGACGGGGCGCGACCGCGGCAAGCGCGGTGAAGTGTTGAAGGTGATGACGCGCGAGGCGCGCGTCGTCGTCCAGGGCGTCATGATGGTGAAAAAGCACGAGAAGCCGAGCCCGCGTACCGGCGGCGGCGGCATCGTGAGCAAGGAGGCTCCGATCCACATCTCCAATGTGGCGCTGATCGATCCCGAGACCGATCGGCCGACCCGGGTCGGCCGGCAGGTGCGCGGCGACGGACGCAAGGTGCGGGTGGCGCGGCGCTCCGGCACGGTCCTCGACGGGTGAAGGCGATGGCACGGTTGAAAGAACACTACGACGACGTCGTCCGGCCCGCCCTGCAGGAGAAGTACGGCTATCCGAACCCGATGATGGTGCCCAAGCTCGACAAGATCGTCATCAACATGGCGGTGGGCAAAGCGGTGCAGGACCGCAAGAAGCTCGACACCGCGATGGACGAGCTGACGCGGATCGCCGGTCAGAAGCCGATGCTGCTGCGGGCCCGCAAGTCTGTGGCGAACTTCAAATTGCGCGAGGGTATGCCGATCGGCTGCAAGGCCACCTTGCGGCGCGAGCGCATGTACGAATTCGTCGATCGGCTGGTGAACATCGCGATGCCCCGCATCCGCGATTTCCGTGGCGTAAATCCCAAGGCGTTCGACGGGCGCGGCAACTACGCCCTAGGTCTCAAGGAACAGATCGTGTTCCCGGAGATCAACTACGATCAGGTGGACGAGGTGCGGGGCATGGACATCATTTTCTGCACCACCGCGCGCACGAACGAGGAGGCCCGGGTTCTGCTCGAGGGCTTCCGTCTGCCGTTCGCGCGCTGAGGGCGGGAGGAGAACATGGCGAAGAAGAGCGCCATCGAGACCAACGAGCGTCGCCGCCGCCTGGTGAAGCGCGACGCCGCCAAACGCGCCGAACTGAAGGCGCAGATCCACGACCCCCACGCCGCGCCGGAAGACCGGTTCGAGGCCTCCTTGCAGCTCGCCAAGCTGCCGCGCAACGGCGCCAAGGTGCGGGTGAAGAACCGCTGCGTCGTCAGCGGTCGGCCGCGGGCGTACTATCGCCGCTTCGGGATGTCGCGCATCGCGCTGCGTGAACTGGCCTCGGCGGGGAAGATCCCCGGCGTGGTCAAGTCGAGCTGGTAGGAGACCGCCGATGGCGATGAGCGATCCGCTCGGCGACATGCTGACGCGCATTCGCAACGGGCAGATGGCGGGCCGGGGCTCGATCTCCAGCCCGGGTTCCAACCTGCGCCGGAACGTGCTGGCGGTGCTCCAGCGCGAGGGTTACATCCGAGGCTACGACGCCAGCGAGAGCGAGCCCGGTAAAGCGAGCCTGGCGATCGAATTGAAGTACCACAACGGCCAGCCGGTCATCCGCGAACTCAAGCGCGTCTCGAAGCCCGGCCGGCGGGTCTACGCCGGGGTGAAGGAGTTGCCGCGGGTCTACAACGGCCTCGGCATCGCGATCCTTTCGACCCCGCGCGGCGTGATGTCGGACGCCGAGGCGCGCGAGGCGCACGTCGGCGGCGAAGTTCTCTGCACGGTGTTCTGATCATGTCCCGTATCGGCAAACATCCGATCTCCTTGCCGAGCGGCGTCGAGGTCGCGCTCGACCGCCAGCACGTCAAGGTCAAGGGCAAGCTCGGCGAGCTGGAGGAGACCCTGCCGCCGGAGGTCGAGGTCACGCTCGACGACGGCGCGGTGAAGGTCACCCCACGCGACCCCGACGACCAGCGCGCGCGGGCGATGTGGGGGCTGTCGCGGACACTGGTGGCCAACATGGTCGAGGGCGTGACCCGCGGGTTCGAGCAGAAGCTGGAGATCGCGGGGGTGGGCTACCGCGCCAGCGTCGACGGCAAGATACTCAACCTGCAGCTCGGCTTCAGCCACGACATCAAGGTGGCGGTGCCGCCGGACCTCGAGGTCAAGGCGGAGACGCCCAACCTGGTCGCGATCAGCGGTGCCAACAAACGCCGGGTCGGCCAGCTGGCGGCGGAGATCCGAGGCTTTCGTCCGCCCGAGCCCTACAAGGGCAAGGGCGTCCGCTACGCCGGCGAGCACATCTTGCGCAAGGAAGGCAAGAAGAAGTAATGGTCACAGCGAGCGAACGGTTCACGCGGCGCCGGCGACGGACCCGCTACGCGCTCAGGCAACGGGGTGGCGGACGGCCGCGGCTTTCGGTGTTCCGCTCCAACCGCTACATCTACGCTCAGGTGATCGACGACGCGGCGGGTCGGACGGTCGCCGCGGCGTCGTCCCTGGAGCCGGCGGTGAAGACCGAACTGACCTCCACCGCCGACAAGGCGGCCGCCAAGCGGGTCGGAGCCCTGCTCGCCGAGCGGGCCCGGTCCGCCGGGGTCGATGCCGTGGTGTTCGACCGCGGCGGTTACATGTATCACGGTCGCGTGCGCGCCCTCGCCGAGGGCGCGCGCGAAGGTGGCCTTGAGTTCTGAGGATCGAGAGCGGATGGCACGAGGACGTTCCGACGACCGGGGTGATCGCGGGGACGAGCTCGTCGACCGCCTCGTCGCGATCAATCGCGTCGCCAAGGTGGTGAAGGGCGGGCGCCGCTTCGGCTTTTCGGCGCTGGTCGTGGTCGGCGACGGCAAGGGCCGCGTCGGCTACGGCACCGGCAAGGCGCGCGAGGTGCCCGAGGCGGTGCGCAAGGCGACCGATCAGGCCAAGCGCACGATGATCCGGGTGCCGCTGATGCAGGGCCGCACGCTCCACCACGACATCAAGGGCCATTTCGGCGCCGGCCGTGTGCTCCTGCGCAGCGCGCCGGCGGGTACCGGGGTGATCGCCGGCGGGCCGATGCGGGCCGTGCTCGAGTCGCTCGGCGTGCAGGACGTGGTGGCGAAGTCGAACGGGACCCAGAACCCGCACAACATGATCAAGGCGACCTTC